>NZ_CM001376.1:0-318191 GCF_000237805.1 Jonquetella anthropi DSM 22815
TAATCTTATGTCGTTATTTTTTTCTATGCAGATTTATCATATCGTCCTGCAGAAAAACTGTCAAAAGTTTCACTTAAACGAAAAATACTCCCTCTTTTGTGGATAACTCCCCAACGAACTCCCTTTACGGTATGATATAAGCGATCATCGTCAAGAAGCCAGAGAGGTGAATGGTGTGTCAGATCAAGAACTGAAGGACCTCTGGGAAAATTTGCTCGCCCTCGCCGAGCCGCTGCTTCCTGCCGGCACGGTGGAAACGTGGCTGAAAAGCTGCGTTCCTTTGTCGTACGTCGACGACACTTTGACCGTTGACGCAGCGAACGTCTTTATCGAAAACACGATCCGCAACCGGTACCTAAAAACACTGGAAGAGCTTATGTCCCGGGCGGGACTCGGCCAGTCCATTTGTCTGACCGTTCCGCAGGAAAAAGACTCTTCTTCCGGCAAACCCGAACAGCCCCAACGGGTTGCCGAGCCGAAAAACCCGTCGCCCACTGGACTGAATCCAAACTACAAGTTTTCGTCGTTCGTCGTCGGCCGGTCAAACCGGCTGGCCCACGCCGCGAGCCTTGCCGTGGCCGACAATCCCGGCTCGGCGTACAGTCCTCTTTTCATCTGGGGCGGCGTCGGACTGGGGAAAACGCACCTAATGCACGCGATCGGCCACCACGCTTTAGCCCAGAATCCGCGGCTGCGGGTTACCTACGTGAGCTCAGAAAAATTCACCAACGAGCTGATCACAGCCATCAAGAACAACAAGACGGCCGAGTTCAGGTCCAAGTATCGCCACATGGATCTGTTGCTGATCGACGACATTCAGTTTATCGCCGGCAAGGAAAGCACTCAGGAAGAGTTCTTCCACACGTTCAACACGCTGCACGACAACAAAAAACAGATCGTCCTGAGTTCCGACCGGCCGCCGAAGGAGATCAGTGACATCGAAGAGCGGCTCGTCAGCCGGTTCGAGTGGGGGCTCGTCACCGACATTCAGCAGCCCGATTACGAGACGCGGATCGCCATCTTAAAGAAGAAAGCCGAATCCCGAAACTACCCGCTGCCCGACGAGGTTGCCGCGTACTTGGCTCAAAATATCCCAAGCAATATCCGAGAGCTTGAAGGGTCTTTGAACCGGGTCATCGCCTGCGCCGAGCTGAGCAGCGAACAGATCACTGTTGAACGGGCCGTCGAGTGGCTCAAGGACATGATCGGTTCCAGGCGGCGGGGAGTCATCACGATTGAGACGATTCAGCAGATCGTCGCTGAGGAGTGCGGCTTTACGGTCGAAGACCTCGTGAGCCGAAAGAGGACCAATGACATCGCCCTTTCTCGCCAGATTGCCATGTTCCTCTGCCGAACTCACACCGAGTGCAGTCTTCAGCAAATCAGCACGGCCTTTAGGAAAAAAGACCACACGACGGTTCTCCACGCTCACAGGAAAATTTCGTCCCTGTTAATGGAAAACCTGCGCGTGAAAGCCCTTGTGGAAAACATAGAAAAAAAACTGTGAAAACCGGCGAATGAACTGGCGAATAAGTCATCCCTCTCGGGGAATTTCTCAAACCGGTGCGAATATGTGGTTCTCCGTCCACAGAATTTCCATGAGCCTTCCACAGGAGAAAAAGTCACTTCTATCAAGGCCTCGATGACGATATTCGCAGTTCCCACAGAGCCTAATACGACTAATACTAGGTTTTTCATTCTCTAAAAGAAGAACAAGAAGAGAAAGAGAGGTTATCCCTGTGAAACTTCAATTAAACCGGCTCCAATTTCTTAAAGCATGGCAGATGGCCGAACGGACGACGAACTCCCGCGTTCCTCAGACTTCTTTGTACAGCGTTCATATTCGCTGCGGCCAAGATGGGACTTTTCTTGAGGCAACGGATCTGAAAACGTCCATTTCCGTGGCGGCCGAAGGGGTTCAGGTCGTTGAAGAAGGGGCAGCCCTCCTTCCCGTCCGAGTGATTGGTGAGCTTCTCAAAAAAATTGACAGCGAAGTCGTCGAGCTGTCGGTCACCCAAGAGCGCGGAATGTTGGTGGCAGGGAAAAACCAGTACGACGTGGCGGTGTTTCCGACCGACCTGTTCCCTGATATGCCCCGTCCGTCGTCCGATGAACCTTTTGCCCTCGTGCCGTCCGGCGAGCTGATTCGAGTGCTGGACGAGGGAATTGTAGCCGGCAGTGTTTCTGAGGAATTTCCCCGTTACATCGGAGCCTGTCAGCTCCAGTGCCAGAAAGGGGAACTTCGCGCCGTTTCCACCGACGGCCGTCGCCTTTCCCTCTCTAAGTGTCTGTGCGAGAGCGGGACGGACGGCTCTGTCCTCGTGCCGTTAGCGCCGATGAAGGAGTTTCAGCGGTTCCTTCAGTCGGTCGAATCGGACGCGACGGTCCGGGTCTTTACCGATCAGGCGTTAGTTCACTTCTGTCTGCCTGGGCTGGAATACTCGGTTCGCCGAATTGAATCAAGTTTCCCCAACTATGAAAAGGTCCTGAGAAAGGACTTCACGTCCACCCTGACGGTGAATCGGGGGCTGTTCATTGGAGCTCTTGAACGGGTTGATCTGCTCGTTCGGGAGAACAATCACCTCGTGGTGGTTACTCTGTCGCCGTCCGGCGAAATGACCTTGGTCGGTCGATCGCCAGAGGTGGGCAAAGCTTGCGAGCACTTGAGCGGCATGATCACCGGAGAGTCTTTGAAGGCCGCCTTTAACGCCAATTACATGTTGGACGGTCTCAGGGCGTTTCACGGCGACGAGGTGTACATGACGTTCAACGGGAGCAACGGGCAGATGAACATGATGCGTCCCGGTAGCGATACGTTCCTGTACATGCTCATGCCCGTCAACTTGCAGCAGAGCGAATACGAGGACTAGCTTGAATGCGGGTCGTCGGATTGAGGACCCGCCGATTCAGGAACTTGGCCGCTCAGAAAGTTTCGTTCAGTTCGGAGATGAACCTGATTACTGGGGAAAACGGGTCGGGAAAGACGAATTTCCTCGAAGCTCTGAACTGTTTGTGCGGCTGGGGGCCGTTTTCCGCAGGTCGATGGAGCGAACTGACCTGCTGGGAGGAAAACGGCGCGTTTGAGCTGGTCGGGTCGTTTGACGGCGAGTCGGGCGGGACGGTTCAGGTACTTTGCGCTTCCCGGCCGTCTCTTCGTCTCGACGGCGACCGGGCTACTTGGACCGACGTCAGGTTGTTCGCCCCCTGTCTTTCTTTTCTGCCGGCCCATATGGCCCTCATTGAGGGAGGGCCGGTTGTTCGGCGGCGTTTTCTCGACGTTGGGACGGCGCTTTTGTATCCTCTTTATGCCCGCCGGCTGTCCGACTGGCGGCGGCTCGTGAGGCACAAGCGGTACTTGTTGCGTTTGGGGAAACCTGGCGACGTAGCTGACCGGATCATGAAGCCATTGGCCGGGTGGCTGTGGCTGAAGCGGGAAGAATTTGTCGGCGCCCTGCAGAGAGAACTTGACGCTCAGGCGGACTTGCTTTCCTGTCCGGTTCAGATTGGACTGCAACGGGGCGGCGGCGGGGCGTGTTTTGACCCGGAAGAGGATTTTGCCGCCGGGTTGGAGCGTCTTGGACCGGCGGAGAGAAAGAGCGGCCTGCCGCTTGTAGGGCCTCACAGGGACGATTTGACTCTGACGGTTTCCGAGCGACGGGCAATTGATTATTTCAGCCGAGGTCAGCGCCGTCGGGCCGCATTGGCGCTGATTTTAGCTGCAGGAGGAGCGGTCAAGTCCCAGCTCGGCCGTTCGCCGATTCTTTTGATCGACGAGGTGGCGTCCGAGTTAGACGAGTTGGGACGTCAGAAGGTCGTTCAAGCGTTAGGGCAAAGCGGCTGTCAGGTCTTCGCCGCGACCGCCGAGCCCCAGTCGCTGGACTGGCCTGGCGATCGGTTCGTCATGAGGCAGGGGAGCGCTGAAAAGCTCTGAGCTGAAGTTCTGTTGAAAAGCTGAAGGGAGAGCGGAAGATGAACAGACGGCTTGCTGTGGGAGTGATCGTCGCCGCGTGCTTGGCCTGCGGCTCGTGCTGGGGAGCCGACAGGGCGATCTTTGGCCCGTGGGGGCTGAAATTTGGTCAGAAGGCGGAAGAGAGCGCCGCTCAGATGAAGGAGAACGGCGCCTCGCTCGTGTTTGACACGTTCGCGTATCGAATTGGGGTCACGTCGCTGTATCAGGGAGAGTTTTTCGGGCGCTCTTGCTTTGCTCAGCTCTTTACGAACGATCGGGGACTGTGGAGGGTTCAGATGAGCTTCAAGCGTCCGGAAATTCAGGCCGGTTCAGGTCAGAAGGGAAACTACTTTGAGCTGAGCAAGCTGTTGACGGATAAATACGGCAGTCCGAAGACGATCACCACCAGTCACGGCGAAGCCCGTCAGTGGAAGGACGAGGACCAGATGATCGAGCTGACGGCGGACAACCGGTCGGAGTCGAATTACACCACGGTGCTGACCTACACGGACCGGCGCCGTTACATGTGGTAGGCGGGGCTCTTGGAGAGAATAACTCAGCCGTTGGGCGGTTTTGACGTCGTTGTCGTCGGAGGAGGTCATGCGGGCTGTGAGGCGGCGTTAGCCGCCGCTCGGATGGGCGCCTCCGTTCTTCTCGTCGCTCAGGATCTAAGCCGCGTGGCTTTTATGCCCTGCAACCCGTCGATCGGCGGCCCGGCAAAAGGCCACTTGGTCCGGGAGATTTCGGCTCTGGGGGGCGAACAGGCTCGGGCAGCCGACGCGTCGGCTATTATGACCCGATGGCTCAACACGTCGAAAGGCGCGGCGGTTCGCGCGCTTCGGTGTCAGTGCGACCTGAACGACTACGGCAGGTATTACTTCGCCCGGCTGACTGAAACGCCGGGACTTGAACTGCTCCAAGATGAAGTGACGGGCCTGATCTATGACGATTGGGCCGTTTTAGGCGTCAGAACTCGTTTTGGCTTGGAGATCCCGGCGAAACGGGTAATTCTGACCACTGGAACGCACCTGCGGGGGCTGATTCACGTCGGTTTGGTGAATTACCCGTCCGGCCCCGTGGGACAGCAGGCGAGCGTCAGGCTGGCCGACGAGCTGGCTAAGATGGGACTGCCGACTTTTCGCCTGAAGACCGGGACGCCACCGCGGCTTCACGCCGATTCGATCGACTGGTCGGTTCTGGAACGGCAGGAAGGGGAAGACACGCCGGAGTGTTTTGATTTTTGGGGAACGCCTGCCGTTCACAAAGAGGCGTTCTGCGCTGTGCTGAGAACCAACAAGGAGACTCACCGCATCGTGACGGACCACTTGGACGAGTCGCCGATCGTCCAACGGGTGATTACCGGCGTCGGCCCGAGGTACTGTCCTTCGATTGAATCAAAAGTCATCGCCTTTCCGAATAAGGACAGCCACCCGCTGTTCCTCGAGCCGGTTGACCGGCTGGGGAAGGAAATTTACGTGCAAAACTTTTCCACCAGCCTGCCGGCGTCCGTCCAGTGGCCGATGGTTCACAGCCTGCCGGGCTGCGGCAGGGCGAAGATCTTAAAGCCTGGGTACGCTATCGAGTACGACGCCCTAAACCCGCTGGGTCTGACGCCGTGGCTGGAGCGAAAGGAAGTTCCCGGGCTCTTCTGCGCCGGTCAGATCAACGGGACGTCGGGGTACGAAGAGGCGGCTGCTCAGGGGCTTTTAGCAGGTATCAACGCCGTTTTAAGCCTGAGAGGAGAGGAACCGTTGGTGCTTGGCCGTCACGAAGCCTACCTCGGCGTTTTAGTGGACGACTTGGTGACGAAGGGAACCGACGAACCCTACCGAATGTTGACGAGCCGGTGCGAGTACCGGCTTCTGCTTCGGCATGACAACGCGGACCGGCGTTTGGCCGCCAAGGGCGCGGCCCTCGGCTTGGTCTCCCAGTCCAAGTGGGACGAGCTGCGCCACCGGTGGGACCGGGAGGACAGGGAGTTCGATAGGCTGGGTTCGCTCAAGCTCACGGCTCAGCAGGTCGACGGCGTGTTGACGGCCTGCCAGTCGCGCCCGACGGGTCAGGGCATGACAGCCGCCGCCCTTTTGCGCCGGCCGGAAGTCACCTATCAGGCGTTGGCTGCCGTCGGCGCGGGAGAACTGACCGGGGACGAGGCGGACGCGGTAGCCGTGCGGGTGAAGTACGAAGGGTACGTGAAGCGCCAAGAGCTGGCCGCCCAGTCGATGCTCCGCTTGGAAGGACTGGAAATTCCGCAGGACTTTGACTTTAAGCTCCTGAACGGCGCGCTGTCCGAGAGCGTTGAAAAGCTGGAACGGGTTCGGCCCCGGACGCTGGGTCAGGCGAGCCGGATCTCGGGGGTGACGCCGGCGGACCTTCAGCACTTGGCTATGATTCTTCGATCTGGAGTTGCCGGCCATGCCAAGCCCTGAACCGCTGTCGTTAGGCACTCTTCTTGCCAAGTACATGCCGCCGGCCTTTCAAGTCGCTCTTCGGCTGATGAAAATTGAAAAGGAATGGGATCAGGTCGTCAGTCCTCAGCTGGCCGGAAAAACCAAGCCAGTCAGCTTTGACCGAACCGGCTTGGTCGTCGAGTGCGTCTCACCGGCCGCGGCTCAGCTGATTGCCATGTCGAGCCGGTCAATCCTCAAGGCGATTGAAAAGCGATGGGGACAGGCGTTCCCGGGGATTCGGACGGTGGTGGTCCGTCAGCTGTCCCGGCGGGTTTCAAGGCCTCAGGAGCCGAGAGGACGGGCGATCAACCCGGACGCGAAAACTGTGACCCAGTACTTTGAGGAAAACGCCGAGAAATTTTCCAATAAGAACGTGGCTCTTGCCCTGGCCCGCCTTCGAGCGACGTTTGAGAAGCGATTCGGGGGGAATGAACAAAAATAAAGACACCGGCTTTCGGGAAGAAAGCAGGTGTCTTTGCGTCTACCAGACGTTGTGATGAACCTTTTCCGCGTCGCCAGTTTCCGGGTAGGACGGGTGCTTCTCCGCCGGTCGGCCGATGACCGCGTATCCCAGCGGCGAAACCGTCTCAGGCAGGCCGAGCAGGCGACGGATCCCCTCGTGCCGTTCCTCGTGGTCCGAACAGTGAATGATGCCGCCGCACCAGACCGCCCCGTACCCTAACGAGTGGGCGGCCAACAGGAGGTTTTCCATCGCTGCCGCGGCGTCGTCCCGCCAGTAGTGGCTCGAAATGGTCGACAGATTCGTCTCGGCGCAGACGGCGATCACCAGAGGCGCCCCCTTGGCCATGCCGGCGAACTTATGGATCTCGGCGAACTGGTCGATAACGGCTCGATCGTCCATGACGACCAGATGGACGGGCCTGAAGTTGCACGCGCTCGGCCCGGACAGCGCCGCGGCCAGTATCAGCTTTAAATCCTCCGGCTTGATCGGTTCGGACGTGAACTTGCGAATCGACCGGCGGCTCAGAATCGCTTGGATCGTCTCGTTCATGGGGGATCGCCTCCTACTGTTTTTCCTTTGTCACTCCGAGGGCGACAGAGTAAAAGACGGCGACGAGAACGGCACCGCCGACGGCGTTGCCCAGCGTGACAGGAATTAAGTTGCTGGACAGGCCGGACCAAGGCAGGGCCTCCAGCTGGCCCGAGGAGCCGGCCAAAATTCCGGCCGGCAGGAAAAACATGTTGGCCACGCAGTGTTCGTAGCCGGACAGCACGAAGGCTGTGATGGGGAAAAGGACTCCGGCGACTTTGTCGGAAATAGAGTCGGCGGCCAAGGTGACCCACACGGCCAACGTGACGAGCCAGTTGCACAAAATGCCTCGGACGAACGCGGCGCCGAACGGCAGGGCCATCTTTGCGGCGGCCACGGCTCTGGCACGCTCGGCGACGGCGCCGTCACCGCCCAGCAGGCCGCTGAAGGCCAGCAGCCCCACGACCAAGAGGGAGCCGACGAGGTTCCCAAGGTAAACGATGATCCAGTTTCGCAGAATCTGTCCCCAAGAGCAGCTGCCGGTAAAAAGTCCCACCGGCATCAGACAGTTTCCCGTGAACAGCTCGCCGCCAGCCGTGACCACCAGCACGAGGCCTGTGGTGAACACAAGGCCGGACAGCAGGCCAGCCAAGCCGCCGGGGACGCCCGACAGCCGGGCCGTCAGGGTAAGCATGGCAAGTCCGGCGATGCCGACGTAACCGCCGGCTAAAATTCCAAGGAGAAACGCCTGACGGGCCGGTTCGGTTCCTCTCGCTTGGGCCAGCGCGGCGGCGGCTTGAGCCATCTGGGGCAACGATTTCATCGTGTCCTCCGAGCGGTGAGCGCGTTTTTAAAAGACTTCATGAGAGATCTCCTTTCGATTGCGCTGGAGCGCTGACGCGGCAGGCCACGTCCTTCAGGTCCTCCAGTGTCAGCAGAATCGGCGAGCCTGGACGCCGCGTCCGGTTGCGCAGCAGATAGGCGGGGTGAAAAATGGGGCGGACCCAGGCCGTCCGGCCGCCGATTTCCAGCGAATAAAACCTTCCCCGCAGGGCTGTGACGCCCTCCCGCCGCCCAAGCAGCGCCCGAGACGGGACGTTGCCCACGGTGATAATGCCGTCGGGGCGGATCATTTCAAGCTGTCGGCGGAGCCAGCACAGACAGCAGGAAAGCTCGTCCTTTTGTGGGGTGCGGTTGTCCGGCGGTCGGCACTTGACCGCGTTGGTGATGAACAGCTCGTCGCGCCGAAGGCCGCTTTCCTCCAAAAGCTGGGAGAGCAGCCGGCCCGACGCCCCGACGAACGGAATGCCCGATTCGTCCTCCGCCGCGCCGGGGGCCTCTCCCACGAGGACGACGCGGCTTTCTCGGGGGCCCGAACCGAACACCGGCGCTTTCGCGCCGGCCCTGAGCCCGCAGCGCGAACAGCCCGCAAGCTCGCGGGCCAGCATGGTCAGATCGTCGATTCAAACCCCCTCCTCCAGTGAAGACAGCGCGGTACCGCTTCATTGTATCAAATCGGCAGATTCTGCCAAGGAGGAGAACCGCTATAATGGACGAAAGCCAATTGAGCCGCCGCGGGGCGGCGGGTGGGAGATGATGTGGTGGACGACAAGGTATTCCGCGTTTCGGCATCTGTCCGAGGGGCGTGGGTTTCTCCGGCCCTGACCATCAAGCCGCCGTGCCTGCTGGACGTGCTCCAAATGGCAGCCGATCGGGTGGTAGAAGATTTGCATCTGACGATGACCGACATGCTCAAACTTGGCGTGTCGTGGATGGTGCACCGGTACGACGTGGAGCTGGCCCGACCCTTGATGGACAAGGCCCCGATCACCGTGGAGACGTGGCACAAGGCGGTCGATGACCTTTTTACGGTGCGGGAGTTCTGCCTGCTGGACGGGGAGGGAAAGACCGTCGGCACGGCCGTCAGCTCGTGGATTCTGGTGGACGTTGCCCGACGGCGGCCGGTTCGGCTGAGCCGTCACGTGCCGGAACAGTTTATAACCTACTCGAGCCGGCCGGCTCGGCTCATTCGCGGGCACCTGCCGCCGCTTTCCCGAATTGACAGCGAAGAGCCAGTTCACGTTCGGCTGTGCGACTTGGACATGAACGGACACGTGAACAACACGAGCTATGCCGCATGGATGACCGAAGGCGTGCCGGACGACGTTTTCGCCTCCTGCGGCCTCGTGGGAATGACGATCGAGTTCCTTCACGAGGTCACCCGGCAGAGCCGGCTGGTCTGTCGGAGCGGGCGGGACGGCCTCGAGTTCTGCCACGAGCTGACGGACGAGTCGGGGCGGGTTTTCTGCCGCGGCCGGACCAAGTGGCAGAAGCTTTTGTGCTGAAAATGATCCCGGTTCACGTTGACGGCCTGACGGCTTACGCCCTCGGGAGAGAGGGGCTTCAGACCTTTCCGGCAGGTCAGGTTTCTCTGCGGGGCCCTGTTTGTTGGCTGACCGCTGAGGGGCGGGTCCCTGAGCTTGTGGGGGCCCAAGATCAGGTTCGCCCAGTCGGTCTCATCGGCGCGGCCGGTCTAACTCGCCTGGGGGCGTTCATCTTCTTGGGCGAAGAGGTAGACGGCGCCGTCAGCCCCGGCCTTTCGGGTGGTCAACCTGTGAGGCTGGCTCACCTGACCGTGCCGGCCGACTGTTCGTGTCCCTGCGGCGGCCGGCGGCATTTAGCCGGGCTGTGGGCGCTGAGTTCCCTCAAACGGCGGTTTGGAAGCGAGGAGAGTTTGGCGAGCCTGTGGGAAAACCGGGAGGAGTCCGGGTTGGCTCCGATTTGGGGCGAGGCCATGACGGGACTTGCCTGCGCGATCGCGTCGCTGGCGTCGCTCTTCGGCGTCCAGTCGGTCGTCCTCGGTGGGCCCGTCGGCGAACTGCCGGACTTTTGTCTTGAAGTCGGCGACTGGGTCTACCCGCTGCTTGGCAGGCCCCAGCGTCCCGGCCCGGCGATTGAGCCGTGGGGCGGAGAAGAGGAGTTCTTGATGAACGCGCGGAGGGCAGTATGAGTACGACGGAAAACGAAACAGCGCTGTTAGCCCGGGTTAAGCCGTATCTCCCAATGACGCTGGCCTCAGTCATCTGGGGCGTCATGGTGATGCCCTCCAGTTGGGCGCTGGAGGAGCTGGACCCGGTGGTCCTTTTGATCGCCCGCACGGCATTGGGCGGGCTGATCGCGGCTTGCTATTCCTTGTGGCGGCATCGGACGCTGCGCCCGGCGCCGGGCGAGTGGTTCTGGCTGATCTTCATGGGGCTGGCCGGCGTGACAGGGAACAACCTCTGCTACTTCTGGGCGCTGAACCTGACCAGCAAGACGAACGTGGTGGTCATTTACGCCGTGTCGCCGGTGGTTACTATTCTCTTGGCCCACCTGTTCTTGGGTGAGAGGCTGAGCCTGCGGCGGATCGTCGGCGTCCTGCTGGCCGTCGGCGGCGTCATGACCCTGTTGACCGGCGGACAGCTGGGGCGGGTGATGGACATATCCTTCAACGCCGGCGACCTGTGGGAGCTGACCGGCGTGTTTCTCGCCGCCCTGATGGCCGTGGCGGCGGTGAAGGTTCGTCAGACTCCTGCCGGCATCGCGTTGACCCACACGATGCTTTCCGGGTTAACCGGCGCGGTCTTGATCGGCTCGGTTCTGGGGTTTCACCTGCCGGCTCACCTGAGCCTTCGGGGCGTCCTTTCGGTGGCGTATTTAGGCGTTTTCAGCAGCTGTCTGGCCTATGGCTGTCAGCAGATTTCCGCCGTGACCATCGGGGCGTCGGCCACGATGGCGTTCGCCAGCTGCGTGCCGGTGATCGGCATGCTGACCGCTTGGCTGGTCGCCGGAGAGACAGTGACGCTCCTTCAGATCGGATGTACGGTTCTTATTCTGCTGGGCCTGTGGCTTAACGCCGGCGAGAAAAGCTGAAAAAAAACGAGCCCGCCCTCGGCGATTGCCGAAGGCTGGCTTTTTGACGTTTAGCAGGGAGCGAGGAACCGGCCGAGCACCGGCCCAGGCGGAAGGCCGGTGGCGAGGGCATAGCAGCAGAGCGCGTGGACAAATTCGAGCGAGTAGGACTGCTGTCCCCACACGGTGAACCCTTCGGATTTCAGCCCGGCCAAGCCCACGTCGGCGTACCCGTCGGGCTCCTTGCGCCCCTCTTCGGCTTGGCTGCAGGCGATGATCTGAGGTTTGACCTGGCAGTCCCGGTACGTTTCGGCCACTTGGCGCAGCACCGCCGGGTCGGCGTTCCCCGCGCCGTACCCGACCAGAATCAAAAACTCTTCCGTCCCGAGAAATGCCGGCTGACAGCCCGGCAGGCAGAGCACCGGCCGGATCCGTTCGCCCACCAAGTTCAGCCGCTGGGGGTTGTTGAACAGCCGGTCCAGCTCGCGGGGGTAGCCGACGGCCAGGGTGCGCTTCCCGGCGCTTGCTTGGCCCGACAGGCCCCATGCCGGTTCAAAGTGGAGCGGTGGCTCGCCCAAAGAGACGAACGCGTCAGGGTTCATGCTGTTTCTCTTGTGGGCCGACCGGCCGGGGAAGAGTTTCCAGTTGAAATAGACCCACACGCCTCCCGGGGCAAAGCAGCAGGCTCGGGCGGCGCCTCTCAGGTTGACCAGCGCGTCTTCCGGCACGTAGTCCAGCGTCAGCTGGCTGCCGGTCAGGATCATTGGGATCGGCAGGGAGCCGAAGCACAGGTCCATCCAGCTGGCCGTGTTGGCCATCGTGTCGGTGCCGTGCAGGACCAAGACGCCCGACAGGCCGGTTTCCAGCTCGGCGGCGATCAGGCGGGTCATCTCCATCCAATGGCTGGGCCGAAGCGACGAGCTGTCGAGGCCGGGGATTCCCCACGGGGCGGCCGTGACGAGCTCCACGTCCGGCAGGCCGGCCAGAGCCTCGTGCAGTCGAACGCTTAATTCGTCAACGCGTTTTTTAGACGGCGCCTTGCCGCCGTCTCCTTGGCCGCTGGCAATGGTCCCGCCGGTGAACAGAACGAGCAGTCGTTTCATGAGAGTTCCTCCGCAGTGCGCTGGTATGATAAACAGCTTTATTATAACAACGGGACGGTCCGTCGGGGCTTTGCCGAAAAAGATTTGGGCGCGGCGATGAAAGCCTTTCCGGCTCTCGTCCGGCCGTGATAAGATATAAACTGAAACGCGGGAGAAGTTTATTTTCGCGCTCGGAGGACTGCCGGGCGAAGGAGACGTTGGCTATGGAGAAGAAACCCCGGCTGAAGCCGGATTTCGGCATCGAGACGTTCGTGTTTATGGCGTTTTTCGCCCTGTGCTTCGGCGTCATCGGCAGCAGGATGGGCGGCACCCGGATGGTCCAGACCCTGATGAACTCAAGCCATCGGCTGCTGATCGACGTGTGTTTCTACATCATGGCGATCGCCGTTTTAGCTGGCGCGATGGCCGGCGTCTTCTCCGAGTTCGGAGTCATCGCGTTGATTAACCGGCTTCTCTCCCGGATCATGATGCCGATTTACGGCCTGCCGGGCGCGACGTCCCTCGGCATTTTGAACTGTTATCTGTCGGACAACCCGTCGATCCTGCCTCTGGCCTACGAGGACAACTTCCGTCAGTACTTCAAAACCTATCAGCTCCCGGCTCTGACGAACCTCGGCACGTCGTTCGGCATGGGGCTCATCGTCACGACGGCCATGATGGGTCTGCCTGTGGCCGGAGCCGTGAAGGGTGCTTTGTTGGGCAACTTGGGAGCGGTGGTGGGCAGCGTCGTGTCGGTGCGGCTGATGCTTCACTTCACCAAGGCCGTTTACGGGACGGACGAGACGGTGCGGACCAAGTACACCGACTCGGTGCCGAAAAACATGCGCACGATTCGGGACGGGACGCCTGGCGGTCGGCTGATTCAGTCGCTGCTCGACGGCGGACGGCTGGGAATTGACGTGGGCATGGCCATCATACCCGGCGTGCTGGTTATCTGCAGCTTGGTGCTGTTGTTAACCAACGGCCCCGGGCCTGACGGCGTCTACACCGGCGCGGCCAACGAGGGCGTGCGGTTCCTGCCCTGGCTGGGGGACAAGCTGTCGTTCGTCCTGCGGCCTCTGTTTGGCTTCTCGTCCGCCAAGGCGATCGCCGTGCCGATCACGGCTTTAGGCTCGGCCGGCGCCGCGCTTGGCGTGGTGTCCACCATGGCAGTCGAGGGGCTTGTGACCGGCAACGACGTGGCGGTTTTCACCGCGATCTGCATGTGCTGGAGCGGGTACTTGTCGACTCATATCGCCATGATGAGCGCGTTGGGCGTGCCGAACTTGACCGGCAAGGCGATTTTCAGCCACACGGTTGGCGGGCTCTGCGCCGGCGTGGCAGCCCATTTTTTCTACATGATTTTGTGTTAGCGGCGGGACAGTTACAAAAAGGTTACAGACCAGTTCGAGAATAAAACTTATCCACAGGACGAAAAGGGTTTCAGGCCGTATTGAGGCGATCTTGCCCGGAAAAAGTCAAATTCTTTCATGTTATACACGAAGTTGTTGTGGATAATGTGAATAAATCAACCCCTGCTGTGACCGCTTTGGCGCGTCTCTAGGGGACGCGGCGGAAAGTTCGTGTGGATAAACATACGGTCTGTTCACCAAGACGGCAAGGAGCGCGAGAGGAGCATGAACATGAACATGGAGTTTCGATATCCTGAATACCGTCTGCCGGACTTCGGGGCTCTGGCCGGCGCGCCGGAGGCCGCAACGTCTCCGGCCCCTCGGGACGGCGTGGCGCCGCGGGGATTTTTCCTCACCAGTCACCTGCCGACCTATTATCTGGTCGAAGGGCGCTGGGTCATGCCGGACAGGAGCTTTCAGGACGCCGCGGCGGTAGTTGACCGGGGCGGCGTAGTCGTCAAGGAAGTCTGCGACCTCAAAGCCGGAGATCGGGTCGTGACCGGCGACAGCGTCCGGGGCGAAGAGGGCATTCTCATCTGGAAAGAGGGATTTGGGCCGGAAGCGTGGCGGACGCCCGGGCTGTCAGTCGAGTCGGCGCTCAGCGGCGACTACGCGTTTCTTGCCGCGCTGATGAACCAAATCAAGTCCGAGGGCGTACCGATCGTCTGGGTCCTCGGGCCGTCGGTCGTGTTCGACTCGGACACCCGGGAGGCCCTGTCGGCTCTGGCGAAGGCCGGGTACATCAACGGCCTGCTGGCGGGCAACGCGCTGGCCACTCACGACTTGGAGGGCGGCTATCTGGGCACGGCTCTGGGACAGGACATCTACACCCAGAAGTCGGCGCCGATGGGGCACTACAACCACCTGGATCTGCTGAACGACGTCCGCTCGGCCGGCTCGATCAGCCGGTTCATCGCTCAGGGAAACGTGAAAAACGGCCTGATACGGACGCTGGTGGAGCTGAACGTGCCGTTCGTGCTGGCCGGCTCGGTCAGGGACGACGGGCCGCTCCCTGAGGTTCACGCCCGGGTCACCGAGAGCCTGCGCGCCATGAAAGGCCTGACCGACCGCGCCGGGCTGATCATCGGCTTGGCGACCATGCTCCACTCGGTGGCTGCCGCCGACTTGGCGTCGGGGTACCGAAAGGACGCGGACGGCAGGGTCCGGCCGGTTTATTTTGCTGCCGTAGATGTGACTGAAAACGTGGACGGCAAGGTGGCCTCGGCCCGAGAGGGACTCGCCGTGGAGACGTTTGTGACCAACGTTCAGGACTTCGTGGTGAACCTCCGGCGGGCCCTGACTCCGACGAACGGGGAGGCGGCATCATGCTGAAGCTACCCATATACATGCCGCCTGACTTTTCGGAAGCTCGATTTGTCGAAGCTCCCAACGCGTCGCTCGGCGTCGTCGAGCGGGACGGCATATCGCCGCGGGGATATCACGCCATGTCGATTTTCCCCGAGTATTTCAAGGTCAACGGCTCGTGGTTCTTGGCGGAGGAGAGCCGCATGGACACGGTGGCCGTCGTTCGGGACGAGCCGGGGCATGAGAAAGTTGACGTGGTAGAGTTCCGCAACTTAAAGGCCGGCGACAAGGTCGTCCTCGGCCGGACCGAGGACGGCAGCGAGGGCATATTCCTTTACACCGACGGTTTTAGGGAGCCGGAGGGCCGGGAGGCGGACCGGTTCGCGTTCCGCTCCGGCCGGTCGCGGGAGACGGCGTTCTCCATCGACTACGACAGGCTGTACGACGTGCTGCGCCATGAGAAGGCGAACGGCGGCTTCATCACGTGGGTGCTCGGCACGTCGCTGGCCCTTGACAGGGAGGCTCGACAGGCCTTGGAGCGTCTGATTCGGGCCGGCTTCGTGAACGGGCTCATCTCCGGGCAGGGGCTAGTGGCCTTCGACTTGGAGCGGGAACGGTGCGGCACGACCTGGGGACAAAAGGTCTTCCGCCGGGAGCAGAACACCCGGGACAACATGTTCCGGGTCGTCAACGACGTGCGGGCTGCCGGCTCGATCGAGGCGTTTCTCGCCTCATCGGGCATCACCGGCGGCATCACTAAGGCGCTGGTGGACTGCCATGTTCCCTACGTCTTGGCCGGGACGATTCGGGACAAGCTGCTCCTGCCCGGCACGTACGATAACGTTTATAGGGCTCAGGACGCCATGCGGGCTTTGAGCCGAAAGAGCTCAACAGTCGTGATGGCCTCGACGATCCTCTTCACGGTAGCGACTGGCAACATGACGCCGTCGTACAACCGGTTCGGCGGCAAGATCCGGCCGGTGTACATCTACACGGTGGATATTCAGGAGTTCGCGGTCAACAAGCTGTCCGACCGGGGCACTCTGACCGCCACGTCGCTGGTGACCAACAGCCAGGACTTCGTCCGCCACGTGGCCCGGGCATTAACGCGTTAAAAGCGAAAAAAGAGCCGGCGCGCAAAAGCGCGCCGGCTCTTTTTGTGACGAAAATCAATGGTTATGGGACTGACCGTTTCGGACGATGAGCGCGTCAGCCGCGACGGCTCCTTGGCCTTCGGGCATGACGAACACCGGGTTGATATCCAGTTCCAGAAGGTCCGGTTCCACGCAGGCCAGCTTGGACACCTGGCTGACGATTCGGGCGAGCGCAGCTGTGTCCTTGCGCTTCTGTCCTCTGGCGCCGGACAGGAAGCCGAAGCCCTTGAGCTCCTGAATCATCCGCAGCGCCTCGGCCTCGTCGACCGGCGCGTGGCGCAGCGAAACGTCGCCCAGCACCTCGACGTAAATGCCGCCCAAGCCGACGGCCACAACGGGGCCGAACACCGGGTCGCGCTTGATGCCGACGATGCACTCCATGCCGCCCTTGACCATTTCGCCGACCAAGAACCCTTGAATATCGGCGTCGGCGACCTGGGCCTGCATGTTGGTCCGCACCTTTTTGAAGTCCTGGCGAAGCTCTTCCAGCGTCCTGATATCCAGCCGGACGACGTCCGCTTCGGTCTTGTGCATGATCTTTCCCGACATGCCCTTGAGCACCAGAGGGAAGCCGATATCGTCGGCAGCGTCAAACGCTTCCTCCATGTTCGTGCAGAGCGCTTCGCGGGTCACCGGAATGCCGTACTTGCTCAGAAGGCACTTGGCGTCGTACTCGGACATCAGCGGCGGGTAGTTCTGCAGGATGGGCGTCCCGGTCACCGGCTCGTCCTTCGAGAGTGCCCGCAGCTGGTGCCAGTTCACCATCGCGCGAAGGGAGCGGGCGCACTGGCGGAAGCTCTGGAAAATCGGGATGCCCGCGTCCTTCAGCCGCTGAATGAACGAGCCGCCGTGGGCCTGGTCGATCATCCAGACTACCGCTTGGGGCTTTTCCGCCGTCTGATAGTTGCGGATCAGCTCGTCAGCCATCACGTCGCCGGCCTTGCCGATAACCATCGACAGGGCCGTGACGACCATGTGAACGTCCGGGTCGTCCATGGCCGTTTTCAGGACCTGCTGGAACTTCTCCGGCGTCTCGGAAACCTGAATCGTCATGTCCACCGGGTTGCGGGGCGAGCCGAACGACGGGATGTTCTCGGCCATCTTCTTCTGCGTGTCCGCCGAGAGCTCGGGGACCTGAATTTTCAGGTCCGTCAGGCTGTCGGCCATCACGATGCCCGCGCCGCCGGACGTGGTGAGAATGGCGACCCGGTCGCCGGTCGCCCGCTGGCGGGCGCCGAACATCTGGCCGATGCCGGTGATGTCGTCCATGTCTTCCATTGGAATGATGCCGTACTGGTCGAAGATCGCGTCCCATACGGCTTCGTCGCCGGTCAGAGCGGCGGTGTGGCTCTGGGCCGCCTTCTGGGAGATCGGCGACCGGCCGGCCTTCAGGACGGCCACGGCGATATTCCTCTCGCGGGCGTCCTTGACCATCTGGAGGAACCGCTGGCCGTCGCCAATGCCTTCAAGGTACATCATCAGGAGGCGCACCTGCGGGTCGCAGATGACGTAGCTGGCGCACTCCACCGCGTCGACGTCCGCTTGGTTGCCGGTGGTCACCACGTAGCGGTAGTTCACCCCGTGATCGAGTCCGACGCCGAACGACGAGAAACCGAACGCGCCGCTCTGGGAGACGAACGCCACGTGTCCGGCCTTGGGCGGATCCACGTCCAGCAGGGCGCCGGTAAAGGTGAGCGGCGTCTTTTCGGCCAAGTTGAGCAGCCCTTGGCAGTTGGGCCCCAGAATGCGGATTTTGCCGCTTCGGGCGATCGACAGAATCTGTTCCTGCAGTTTTTTGTTGCCCGTTTCGGCAAAGCCCGACGAGTAGATGACCGCGTTAGGAATGCCCTTGGCGATGCAGGTCTCCAGCACCGACGGGACGATGTTCGCCTTGACGCTGATCACCGCCACGTCCGCTGAGCCGGGAATATCAGCTAGGTTTTTATAGCACTGGTACCCGCCGACTTGGTCGTACTTAGGGTTGACCGGGAACAGGTCGCCGGAAAAGCCAAATCGTTTCATCACCTTGATCGTGCGGCCGGTCAGGCTGTCAAGGTTGGCGGACGCGCCGACGACGGCGACGCGGCGGGGACAGAAAAGCCGGTGAAGCGGGTGTTCGGAAAGGTTCATGATCAGGACTCCTTCACGAAAGATTGTGTTGCCGACAAAAAAGGCCGTCCCAGCGGGACGGCCGAATACGTCAACGACAGCGCCTGTCGTCAGTAAGGACGAAGACGCAAGTCAGAAATCGCTCCGAGTCCACGCGGGGATTTTTGCGCGCCTCGCTAGGCCGGTCTCCTGGCTTGCTATCGCTCTTTGGAACACCTTCCCGGAAAACTTCCAGTGGTTTGCTGTTCCGCAGTCAAGCATACAGTGGCGGGTCCGCGCCGGCTTTTTACCGGACTTCCCGATCACCCAGCGAGGTTTCTTTGTAATTTTACGATACTCGGATCGCTTCAGCGCGTCAAGGGTGATTCACCCGTCCTGCCGCGGATAAAAAACGCCCGGCGCCGCAGAAAAGCGGCTCCGGGCGTTTGCGGTTTTTTTACTTCTTGGCTCCGCCGGCCAAAATGAAGTCCAACAGCACGATGTCGTGATCCGGGTGCTGGCTTCGGCCCGGCGAGCGGCGGGGAATCGACGACTCGGCCTCTCGAAGAGCCGGCGGGCGGGAGAACGTCAGGCCGGCGTAGCCGATATGGTCCAGCGACGAGCGGGTCGCGTCGTAGCTGGACAGGCCGTCGGGCAGGGTCAGCAGGCGAAAGGCCGTCTTCGGCGACTCGTAATTGAAGTCGCCGGTGATAAAGATCGGACCGTTGAGCGACGAGACCAACCGGTCCAGCGCTTCCAGCTGGGCAGCCCGCTTGGCGTCGTTGTACGCCTTGGCCGATACGACGTCGCTCTTGCCCCGGGTGCTCTGGCTTTTCAGGTGGACGTTCACCAGCGTGAACTGAAAGCCGCTCGCCTTGTCCTTAAAGGTCGCGACCAGCGGCGGCCGGTCGAAGAGCCGAAACGTCGAGCCGTCGTGCTGAAACGACGCGTTGGCGAAGTAGACGTCCGGGCCTGACAGCATTTGAACTGCCGAGTCCTTCCAGAGAAAGTACAGGTCTTGGCTGCTCGCCGTGTCGTTGCCCGCAAACCGCCAGCCCGGCAGGTGGCGGGCGACCAAGTAGGTCATCGCGCCGTCGCCTTCGATTTCCTGCAGCGACAGCAGGTCGGCTCGGCTGTCTTGAATCGTTTGAGCCAGATGGGCGCAGTCTTCCGGCGTGTAGCGCTTCTGCCCCGTCACGGCGAAGTACTCGATGTTGAACGTGCCCAAGCTGAAGGCCTCGGCCGGCAACGGCTGGAAGACGCAGGCCGCGGCGATGGCGCACAGCGCGGCAAAGAACTTTTTCATCGGATCGCTCTCCTTTTTGAGGGCTATAGAAGAGGGCTGAGCAGCCGGGTGAGCGCTTGAACGGCCCGGGCGGGACGTCCCCGCAGCGACCACCGGCGAGGGTTCAGAGGGACGCAGGAGCGCAGATAGCGGTTCTGAATGTGCAGCAGCGAATGGGCCTCTTGGGTGCCGTAGAGCACCAAACTGATTTCAAAGTTGAGCGCGAACGACCGGGTGTCAAAGTTGCTGCTGCCGACGAACGCCAGATCGTCGTCCACCGTGATAGTCTTGGCGTGAAGCATGCCGCCGTGGTACAGGAAAATCTTCACACCTGCGGCCAAAAGGTCGCTGTAATAGGCCTTCGCCGCGTTTCCAACGATAAAGTGATCGGTCTTCGCCGGGACGAGCAGCCGAATCCGGACCCCTCGGCGCGAGGCCGTCTGCATGGCCTGAATCAGGCTGACCGTCGGGATCAAGTACGGCGTCGTGATGGTTACCTGACGGCGCGCTCCCATGATGGCCGACAGCACCAACATGAGGTAGTTCTCCGTGTCGTACGACGGGCCGCTCGGGACGGTCTGGAGCGACCAGTTCCCCGGCGTCTCCGGCGCAGCCAGCAGGTGGGACACGTCGAGGAGCTCGCCGGTTTCAACGTGCCAGTCCTCCAGAAAGACGTACTCCAGCTGGTGGACCACCGGGCCCTCGACTGTGACGCTCAAGTCCTGCCAGACGAGTCCTCGCCGGCCGAATGTCGGGTCGCACAGGTTGTGGGAGCCGGTCACGGCGTAGCGTCGGTCGACGATAACCAGCTTGCGGTGGTTGCGCAGGTCGTACCGTTCGGCTTTTCGCCGGAACAGCCGCACCGGCAGGGCTTCGCGGACCTGGACGCCCAGCTCTTTCAGCCGGCTGACCCCGCCGCTTCGGATGAACTCGGACGAGCCGACGCTGTCCACGATGAGCCGGCAGGTCACGCCCCGGGCGGCGGCCCGCCCGAGAGCGGAGACGACGGCCCGGCCCGGCCCAACGTCGGAGAAGATGTAGAAGATCATGTTGACTTCCTGCTTGGCGCCGTCGATTAGGCTCACCAGATGGGAGAAAAACGACTCGCTGGTGTCCAGATACCGGCACAGGTTGCCCGACGTGATCCCCATGTTCCCCAGCGACTCGGCCAGTCGGACGGTGAGCTGAAGCGTCGGCGGCAGCTGAGGTGCCCGGCGGCGGCCGTGGGACAGCTGCTGCCGGATGTCCTGCAGGTGCTGAGCCATTCGCCTGTGGCGCTGGAGTCTGACGGCCGGGAGCATTCGGCTTCCCAACAGGGCGTAGGCGAGAAACCCGGGCCACGGCCACAGGAGAATGACTAAAAGCCACGCGGTTGCCACAGCCGGCGGGTGCCGCAGCGGAATTGACAGAAGGCTCGCGACTCGGATGACAATCGACAATAGAGTGTAAAACTGGACCGCGAGCAGCGACAGATCAGCCAGCCAGTCGAAATTCACAAAAGCGCCTCCTTTCGCCGCAGATCGGGTGACTCAAGAGATGTCATCATTGTACATGGGAGAGGCGAAGTGAACATACGTTTCTTCCCTTGCTTTCAGCCGGCTCAAGCGGCCGGCCGGTTCATCCGGCTGGCCTGGGATAAAAATGCGGTCGGCCTTGACAAACGGCCTTTACTGTGTCAAAGTATCGGAAACGAAAGACTATTCAGAAAGGGGTTCCGGGTTAATGACAGTTTTCTGTGGTTCCTTTTATTTTTGGTACGGCTGTCATACCGTGGGACTCTCTCCTGAGACCGACGTTTGATGAGTCGCGCTCTTAAGAGACCGCTTCCTACGGGAAGCGGTCTCTTTTTTATGTGGGCTGTCAGCGTGTCCGCGGCACGGTGCAGATAGAGAAAACAAAAATTTGAAAGGAAGTGCGTCTTATGTCAGCGCTCAGCGCCATGGCGATTATCGGGATCATTTACGCGGCGGGAGACTACGTCTCCCACAAGACCCGGGCGGTCTGTTCCATGATCTTCGTGTCCGGGATTATTTTCATGGTCGGGTTCTGGGTGGGCCTTCCAAAAACGCTGTTTCAGGACTCCCAGCTGATCCCTGTGGCCATGGCGTTCATCTCCGTCCTGATGGTTCACATGGGCAGCCTGATGAACCTGAAGGAGCTGGTCGCCCAGTGGAAGACGGTGATTATCGCGCTGGCGGCCATCTGCGCGGCTGCCGTGGCCCTGTACTTCTTGGCGGCTCCGATCATCGGCCGGGAATACGCCCTGGCTGCCGCCGGCCCGGTATCGGGCGGCGTCGTGGCGACCCTCATCATGAGCGAGGCGGCCAAGGCGAAGGGCCTTGAGGTGATCAGCGTGTTCCTCACCATGCTTCTGGTGCTTCAAAATTTCGTCGGCATTCCGATCGCGTCCTGGTGCTTGATTCGGGAGGCCCGCCGGCTCAAGGCGTCCGGCGCCATGCCGGTTGAGGAGACGAGCGAGGCCGCCGCGGTCCGTCGACTCGTGCCGCCCTTGCCCAAGCCGCTTCAGACGCCCAATATCCTGATGGCAATTACGTTCTCCGTCGCGTGGGCTGCCGTGAAGCTGGCCGGACTGACCGGCGGGGTCGTGCACCCGTTCGTGATGGCGCTTTTGGCCGGGATCCTGTGCCGCGAGCTGGGCATCGTGGAGCCGAAGGTGATGGACCGGGCGAACGCTGGCGGGCTGCTCCTGTTCGTCATCATGGTCCCGATCTTCATGAGCCTTGACAAGGCCACGCCGGCGATGGTGGCGCACCTCATCGTCCCGATCGTCGTGGCGTTTGCCGCCGCCGTGGCCGGCATCGTGGCCATCTCATGGCCGATGAGCCGGCTGACGGGCCAGTCGATGGCGCTGACCGTGGCGCTCGGCGTGCCGTGTCTGTTCGGCTTCCCGGCCACGTACATCGTGGCTCACGAGGTGGCCAGCGAAGAGGGAAAGACCGAGGAAGAAAAGGCGATGATCCTGTCCGCTCTGTTGCCCAAAATGCTCATCTCGGGCTTCGTGTCGGTCACGATTGCGTCGGTTATCTTGGCGGGATTCCTCGTTCGGTTCATGTAAGGAGGCGGCGGAATGATCAGTCAGAACGTCATCGACAAGGCGGCGGTCAGCGCAAAGGAGCTGTTCTGTCATTTGCACCGTCACCCTGAGCTGTCGTGGGGGGAGGTCGAGACAACCGACAGGCTGTGCGCTCAGATGAACGCCTTGGGGATTCGGATTCTCCGTCGGGGCGTCGGCAAGGCTGGTACAGGGCTGATTGCTCAGATTGACGGGGAGCGTCCCGGCCCGGTGGTGGCCCTGCGGGCCGATATCGACGCTCTGCCGGTGAGGGAAAACTCCGGCGTCCCGTACCCGTCCGAGCGGGACGGCGTCATGCACGCCTGCGGCCACGACGCTCACACGTCAATCCTGACCGGCGCCGCGGCGGTTCTTCAAAGCATGAGGCATGACCTGACCGGCAGCGTCCGGCTGATTTTCCAGCCGGCGGAGGAGTCGGGATACGAGTCGGGCGCGGTCCCGATGATCCAGGCCGGCGCGCTGGACGGCGTGAGCGCGATCTTCGGGCTTCACGTCTGGGCGCTCCTGCCGATGGGGACGATCGGCTGGCGGAGCGGCGCGATCATGGCGTCGGCCGATATCTGGGAGGTCACGGTCACGGGCAAGGGCGGCCACGGCAGCGAGCCGCAGACGGCAATTGACCCGACTGTGGCAGCCGGCGCGATGATCGGCGCGCTTCAGTCCATCGTGAGCCGGGAGATTGACCCACGGGAAGCGGCGGTCGTGAGCATCGGCCGTCTGAACGGCGGCACGGCGATCAATATTATCCCGCAGGACTGCTTCATGGCCGGCAACGTGAGGACCACGACCCGGGAGCTGCGGGAAGCGATGGAAGAGAAGTTCCGCCGGATCTTGAACGGCTTAGCGGAAGCGTACCGCTGCAAGGTTCAGCTGAAGTGGACGCCGATTTACCCTGTGACGGTCAACGACCCGGACGCCTGCCGGTTCTTCGTCTCCTGCCTGACCGACGCCGGGCTGGGCGATCGCTTGAGTGAGACGCCGATTATCCTCGGCTCGGAGGACTTCAGCTACTACGGCCAAAAGATCCCGGCCAACTTCTGCTTCTTGGGCATGGGGACGAAGCACCCGCACCACAGCCCCGAATTTCGGGTCGATCCGGAGGTCATTCCGCTGGGGATCCGCGTCATGGCTGAGCTGGGGCTCGGTTGGGGCCGGAAGAACTGACGGGAGCTGACGGGGAGAAGTTATTCACATCGGGCTGGAAAATGGGTCCCGCAGCCAAGCGTTTTACCGAGGAACGAGGAGAAATATCCACAGCAAAGGCACGTTATCCACAAGATTTCTGTGGATAACGTGCCTTCTGTCAGGTCCTTCGCGGGTTTCTTAGGCCGGCGGGAATTACCCTTTAATCCAGCTTCCGGGACCGCGGTGAACCCGCGACTCGTCGGCGCCGGTCCGGGCTTTCCCGGCCGCGCAGCGCCCTAAAACGGCTACCGCCAGCACTCGGACGCCGTCGGGGAGCCGGAGAATCGGCGTTATTCGCTCTTCCCG
Organism: Jonquetella anthropi DSM 22815; assembly: GCF_000237805.1. Lineage (GTDB taxonomy): Bacteria > Synergistota > Synergistia > Synergistales > Dethiosulfovibrionaceae > Jonquetella > Jonquetella anthropi. Next base: position 24,193 of record NZ_CM001376.1, read on the forward strand.
GGGCGACCGGTTGGCAACCTGAAGCCAGACGCCCTCAAGCCCGAGCGCGCGGGCCGCCAGAAGCAGGTTCTGCATGGCCGCCGCGCCGTCTTCCATCCACGTGCCGTCCCGGAACCCGGATCGGCTCTCGTAGTCCGGCACGTCGACGCAGACCGCCACGGCCAAAGAGGCGTCGGCCACGGCAATTCCCGGGCCGTAGGCCTCCTGAAGGGCCGTTAGGGTCGGTTTGTCCTCCACCGTGACGAAATGACAGCTTTTCAGGTTCTTCGCGCTGGGGGCCGCGCAGCCGCAGGCAAGAAGGGTCTGAATCTCCTCTTCCGAGACGGGAGCCCCGTCAAAGGCTCGGCAGCTCCGCCGACCTAAAATCGCGCTGATAACGTCCTTTTCGTGAAGTTCCATGGCACGCCTCCTCTGGTTCCTTTGGGATAGTGCCAGCATAAAGGACGGTTTGGCCGCCGTCAACGGGCCGCCCCTCGGCGAAAGTCAATGAACAATATCGAAAACTATCAACGGCGGCTTGGACGCTCAGGGCCGGTTCATCGCCCGAGCCGTGATATATTGAACGTATCGGCTTCGCCCCGACGGCGGAGAATTAGGAGGGGACGGGCGTGTCTTCGTTGAACCTGTCGTATTGCTTGATGGCGGCGCTGATATGGGCTTCGTCTCCGCTGGTGTTCCGGGCGTGTCAGTCCCGGCTGCCGTCTTTGGCCATGGTGGCCCTTCGGGGCGCGGGATTTGTGCTCTTCGGCGTCGTCTCGGCCCTGTTGACCGATTCCCCGCTCCTTCTGTCGCGGTGGGAGCTGTGGTTCTCCGTGGCCGTCACGATTCTCAGCATGGGCGGCGGCGAGTGGCTCTACGTGGTGGCCGTTCGGGATTTAGGCCCCGGGCTGGCGGCTGCGGTGTCCTCCACCTATCCGATATTCGCCGGTCTGGCGGCGTTCCTCTTCATGGGCGAGCGGGTCACGGTCGGGACGGCCGTCGGCACGGCCCTAGTGATCGCCGGGCTGTGGTTCTTGAGAACTCAGGGAGCCGTCGGTTTTTCTCGCCGCGGGTTCATCTGCGCCCTGACCTGTGCTGCCATGTCCGGAGTGAGCTTGGCGACCAGCCGGCTGGCCATGGCGACGGGGGTGATCACATCAACGGCCCTGATCTTCTGGAAGTCGCTGGTAGTCGGAGCGGTGACGACGTCGCTGTGGCTGGTTTTAGGGCGCCGGCAGGCTCGGACCGGCCAGGCTAGGCCGATGGACGTCCTCCTGCTCGTGACGTCCGGCGTCTGCTCGCTGGGGCTGGGCAATTATCTGGTCAACCTGGCGATGAGGACCGTTTCGGCCGCCGTCGCGTCGGCTCTGGGAGCCACCACGCCCCTGTGGGCCGTCCTGTTGGCCCGCCTGCTGTTCGGCGACCGACTGAGCGTCAGGCAGTGGGTCGGAGTCGTCGGCGTGCTGGTCGGAACGGTTGTGGTCGACCTGTTTTAACGGTTCAGGCAGACTAAAATAAAGCGCCTTCGCCCAGCGGGCGAAGGCGCTTTATTGTCCGAAGAGCCGAGCGGTCGGAACAAAACCGGCCGAGAGGGGCTACGAATCGGCGGAGCCGTCCTTTGACTTTTGGTAGACGCCCCAGACCCACCAAGCGAAGAAGCACAGCAAAAGAACCAGAACGATTGTCCGCACCAGACGGCTCGTCGCCAGCTTGATCACGACGGAGCAGATAAAGTATATGACTAGGACTGTGATGACGACGGCAGCGGCGGCGTAAAGCCACGTCGAGACGTTTGGCTGCTGATTTGGGGAAGTTTTTTCGGGGTCTCCTGCTTTATTGGCCATGTGTTTTATGTCTCCTTTGGCATCGCGTTCAGGCGGAAAAGCTTTTCAGGCCAGAGAGAGCGCCGCCCTGCGGTGCTTTTTTTATCTTACCACACTCAGGCCTCAGCCCGGCAGTTTCACCCAGATTGACAGGGCCCCCCGCGGCTGGCATGATGAAACCCGTCGGGCGGCCGTGCCGCCCGGGGAGGCGAGACGTATGGAGGATAGCAAAAAGAAGATCGCGCCGGCGTTTGACCGGCGAAGCGACGTGCCGCAGGAATTTTGTTGGCGGCTGGAAGACCTGTTTGCGGCTCCGGCCGACTGGGAAAAAGCGGCCGCCCGGGTCGAAGAGCTTTCAAAAGAGCTGGCGGCCCGGCGTGGCCGGGTGATGGAGTCGTCCCGATCGCTGCTTGAGACGCTGAAGCTGGAAGAGGAAATGGACGGCCTGCTGGCCCGGGTGTACCAGTACGCTCATTGCCGCAGCCACGAGGACATGTCGGACCCGAAAGGGAAGGACCTGTCCCAGAAGGCGACCGCGTTGGCTGTCCGGGCCGCCGAGGCCACTTCGTTCCTCGAACCCGAGATGCTGGCCGCTCCTAGAGAGCAGGTCGAACGGTGGCTGGACGAGCCCGAGCTGTCGGTCTATCGGCTGTCGTTCCTCCGGCTCTGGCGGGCGGAAAGCCACGTCCTGCCGTCCGAGCAGGAGGCCATTCTGGCGGCGATGGGCGAGGTGGCCGGCGGCCCGGAAGAAATTTTTTCCCAGCTGACCGACGCGGACTTGACGTTCCCTTCGGTTCAGGACGAGGAAGGCCGGACGGCCGCGCTCACCCAAGAAAGCTACGGCCGGTACATTCAGTCGCCGTCGCGGTCCGTCCGCCAGGCGGCGTTCACCGGCCTGCACGGCACCTTCGCCAAGTACGGCAACGCCTTGGCGGCGGCTTACGGGTCTCACGTCAAGTCCGATCGGGTCTTTGCCCGGCTCCGGCGGTACAAAAGCCCGCTGGAAGCGGCGCTGTTCGACTCAGAAGTCCCGGTGACGGTCTACCGGGGACTGATTGACGCGGTTCATCGCGGCCTGCCGGCGCTCGCCGGGTACGTGAGCCTGAAAAAGCGCCTGCTGGGCGTCGAGCCGATTCGGATGTGGGACCTGTACGCGCCGGTCGAGGGGACGCTCGCCAGAGAGTGGAGCTTCGATCAGGCGGTCAGCCTCGTCGAAGAGGCTCTGGCGCCCCTTGGGCCCGAGTACGGCGCGGCGCTGCACACCGCCCTGACCGACCGGTGGATCGACCGGTACGAGAACAAGGGTAAGCGAAGCGGCGCGTACAGCTGGGGCAGCTGGGGCTGCCACCCGTTCATGCTGCTCAACTACGGCGGAACTTTCCGGGACGTGAGCACCTTGGCCCACGAGGCGGGCCACTCGATGCACAGCTGGTTCTCCCACAAAAGTCAGCCGCAGGTCTACTCCGATTACGTCATCTTCGTGGCCGAAGTGGCCAGCACGGTCAACGAGACGCTGCTGTGCGAGCACATGCTGGCTCGCACGTCCGACCCGTCCGAGCAGGTCTTCCTGCTGTCCAACCAGCTGGAAGCCATGCGCCAGACGATCTACCGTCAAGCGCTGTTCGCCGAGTTCGAGGAGCGGGCCCACGACGCCGACGCGGCCGGTCAGGCCCTCACGCCCGAACTGCTGGGCTCAATCTGGACGGAACTGAACACGGCCTACTACGGCGCGGAAGTCGGGAGCACCGAGGGCCTGTCGGTCGAGTGGAGCCGTATCCCTCATTTTTACGGCAGCTTCTACGTGTACCAGTACGCCACAGGCATGGCCGCCGCCGTCGCCTTGGCTGATCGGATCCTTCACGACCCTCATGGGGCGGAAGACTACTTCACCCTACTTCGCGGCGGCTGCAGCGCCGACCCGGTAACGCTTCTCCGCCGCGCCGGCGTGGACATGGAGCGGGACGCGGTCGACCGCGCTCTGGCCGTCTTCGCCGAAAAGACGGACCAGCTGGCCCGGCTGACGGACCGGTAATCAATATAAAAAGGCCGAACCGCAGGACGCGGTTCGGCCTTTTTTTGCAGCGCCTTAGATGCCCCGGTAGAGGATGAACGCCAGCACGAAGGGCAGGACGTACATCCAAGGCTGAAGGATGCTCGGCACCCGGGCGAACGTCTTCGCGCCCTGGTTGGCTTCCAGCTGGTATTCGCGGAACTTCCAGACGAACGCCACGTACAGGGAGATCAGCAGCGCGTCAACCGGCATCATGATGTCGCCGGACAGCCAGTCGGCGAAGTCGAAAATGATCTTGCCGTGCAGCTTCACGCCGCCCCAGACGCTCTGGGAGAGGATCGACGGGATCGACAGGACGAAGATGATCGCCAAAACGATCCAGGTCATCTTCTTGCGGTCCACGTGGAAATACTCGGCAAAGCTCGCCACAGGGGCCTCAAGGTAGCCGATCGCCGAGGTAAAGCCGGCGACGGCGACGAGGAAGAAGAACAGGGCGCCCCACAGGGTGCCGCCGGCCATCTGGCCGAAGATCACCGGCATGGTTTCCATCAGAAGGCTCGGGCCGCTGCCCACGTCCATGCCGTAGCAGAAGAGGGCGGGGAAAATGACGACGCCGGCCAGAAGGGCGAAGCCGGTATCCAAGGTGATGATCATAATGCTGTCCTGCGGAATATCGCTGTCGTCGTGCAGGTACGATCCGTAGACGATGGCCGTGGCAATGCCGATACCGATGGAGAAGAACGACTGACCCAGAGCGGCAAGAATAGCCTTGCCGGACAGCTTGGAGAAGTCGGGCGTCAGGTACCACTTGATGGCGTCAAGCGCCGTGCGTCCGCCTTCGACCTGCGGCGTCATGGTGAGCGAGCGGATCGCCAAAATGACGATCAGGACGGCCAGAATCGGGAGCAGCCACGTGCAGACCGCCTCGACGCCTTTTTTCAGCCCGCGGGCGATGGTGATGCCCAACACGGCGATGACGATCAGGGTGTAGAACGCCAGCTCCAGCGGGTTAGCCATGAAGGCGTTGAAAATCGCCTTCGTGTCGGCAGGCTGAACGCCGGTGAACTTGCCGCACACGGCCAGAACGGAGTAGCGAACCATCCAGCCGATGATGACCAGATAGTACGACAACAGGATCACGCAGGCGATGCAGCCAACCCAGCCGATCAGTGACCACAGGGTCGGTTTGCCGCCTTCCAGCTTGCGCATCGCGAGGATCGGCGTGAGCTTAGTCCGCCGGCCGAGGGCGAACTCGGCGGTGAGCAGAGGCCAACCGATCAACGCGCAGATGATCACGTATACCAGAACGAACGCGCCGCCGCCGTACGTCCCGACCAGATACGGGAAGCGCCAGATGTTTCCTAAGCCGATGGCAAATCCTGCCGCGGCGAAGATGAAACCAATTCGACTGCCCCAACTTTCTCGCTTGGTGTCCGACATGCAAAACATCCTTTCTGTGAAATCGATTGTTCGCCCCGCCGGTCTAGGCCAACCAGAGCGAAATGGCGGGAAAGAAGCGCGTGAAGCGACGTTTTTCTGTCTTTCTGAAGCTAGATGTGGATATTTTCACAAGTCGAGGATAGAAAAAAGCCTTTCAAGCCTACCGCTCGCCCAACGCCGCCGACTCTTCGAGCGCCGTCTTCAGGTGGGAAAGGTCCATCCAGCGGTAGTCCGAATCGGCGTCCTTCGCGGCTGAAAAGCCCTGAAGAGCCATATGGCTGATGCCCATGTCAAGCAGCGCCGCGTCGTCTCCCGACCAGCTCTTTTCCCGGGACAGGATCACCGACCGGTACGGGCTTCTGTTGAGCCGGTTGTTGGCCGCCAGTGGGGCTGTGACGAGGAAGTATCCCTGATCGATCAGTTCGCGAGCCCGGGTCAGCACGTCCAGCGGGGTGCCTTTTACCAGCTCCGTCGGGGCAAGCGCGGCCTCCGCGGCGTCCGGGTTGTTTGTAAGAATCAGGATCACGGCGTTTCAGTCCTTTCAGAGGGAGGAGAAGGAAGCGGAGCCGAAGGGGGCTGGCCCCGCTTCCGGTTGGGCTTGAGGCGTTACGCTTTAAAAATCGTCTGTTGCGAGATCGGCGTCGTCATCGCTTCGAGTGCTTTTTCAAGCAGACGGCGACGGGTCTTCTTGTCGGCTTCCGGGCTGATTTCCGGCGAGCCTACCGGGTGAGGAATGGCGATACCGGGGACGATTCGGTTGCTGCCGACGGTCTTCATAATCGGGACGATCGTGGCGATCTGAACCACCGGGATCCCTGCTGCCTTTTCGATTTCGCGTGACATCGATGCGCCGCATCGAGTGCAGGATCCTCAGGTGGAGGTCAGAATGGCGGCGTCGACCCCTGCGGCTTTCAGCTCCGGGCCGATCTCCTGCCCGAACTTCTCAGCCCAGGCGACGGCCGTGCCGGTGCCGGTGGTGCAGTACACGTACTTGTACAGCTTGCCGATCTTGCCCTCTTTTTCCAGCTCTCTCATCTCGTCGAGCGGAAGGACCACGTCCGGGTCGGCGTTGGCCCAGACGGTGTCGTAACCGCCGTGAATGGACTCGTAGTTCTCGTTCGTCAGGTCGTCCAAGCCGGAAACGTCGTACCGGCCGAAGCTCTCGGCTGAGGACACGCGGATCTTGTCCGGGTTGCCCTTCGGGACGATGCCGCCGGAGGTGATGAGGGCGATCGTCGCCTTGGTGATGTCCTTGACTGGCGGGCAGGGCGGGATCTTTTTGAACGTGGGCATCTCGTACTCGGTCTGGAACGGCCGGCCTTCGATTTTCGCCAGAAGCATTTCAAGCCCGCGGGTGGCGCCGTTCTTCTCGTGGAAGAACACCCGGCGGCGGCCCTGATGGATGTACCCTTCTTCGGCGGCCGGGCCGAGGGTCTCTTTCTTGAGCAACTTGAGGGTCAGCCGGGCGATGCCCTGGGCGGCGTCCTTCATGCCCCGGGCGCTGTCGGCGGCCTTGACGATGTACACCTGTTTGCTGAACGACTCGGCGCCGGGGTTTTCCGGGTACAGGGCCGTGACGGCCGGGATGCCCAGCTTTTCCTTCACGGTCGCGCAGACATCGCCGCAGGCCATGCCGTAACGGCCGGCGAAGAAGCCGGGGCCCGCCACGAGGGCGTCGGGCTTGCAGTCGGAGACCATCTTGAGGATCGTCGCCTTTGCCTCGTCGTTGTGCTCGTTAAAGTAGTTGTCGCCGCAGATCACCGTGCCGACGATCTCGGCTTCGGCGCCGAAGGCGGCCTGAAGGGCCGCGCCGGGGCCGACCTTGCCCTGGCGGAACTCGGGGGCGACGTGCGCCATTTCCTCTCCGCCGATGCCGGCGTAGAACTGGTTAATATAGTGGACGATACGGAATGTCATGGCTGAAACCTCCTCGCTTCGCCCTTAGACCCACAGAGAACCGGATCTGTTGTAGCCCGTCTCCACGGTGGAGGCGATGATCGACTGAAGCTCCACGTACATGGATCCGTCGGGACGCAGGCTTTCGGCCGCGCCGCCGGAAACGTGGGCGATCGACTCGATGTAGCCGATGACCTTGTCCATGGCCGGAACTTCGATCATCTCGTTCACGTTGCCGCAGGAGACGAACGCCGTCAGGTTGGGCGTCGCGTCGGCCAGGCCTTGGCTCGCGCCGTCGGTTCCCGACGCCTCGTCGGCGATGACCACCGTGCGCATGCCCAGAGCCTCGCATTTGTCCACGTTCATGCACAGGTCCGTGTCAGGGTTGCCGTAGCCTTCCTCGGTGATGATGACGCCCTTGGCGCCCAGCTCCTTGGCCAAGCGGGCGTTAAAGGACGAGGCCCGCTCCTTGCCGGCCAGAACGACCGACTCCTGAGTGGGGATCATGCCCAAGAAGTTGATCGTCTTGCCGTGAGCCTTGTACAGCTGGGAGATCACCGGGTCGTGAACGTGGTGCCACGTCGTCGTCTTGTCGCAGGCGGACACGCAGTTGCCCGACACCATGGCGCCGTCCAGCACCTCGTTCGGGTGGAGCAGCGTCGGCAGGCAGTGCTTCAGGTCCACGCCGTACACGTAGGTGTCGTGCAGCAGCCCTTGAGTGATGCACATGCACAGGTGAACGACCGGCGGAAGATCCGGGTACTTGGCTAGCTCTTCGGCCACTGTGCCCTTCTCGTACACCTCTGTCTCGTCCACCGCCGCGCCCTTGCACTGCTCGGCGATCCACTCGGCCGCCTTCAGTCCGGCGACCCGCATGGCTTCCTCATACTGGTGCTTTTCGAGGTTTTCGACCGGCGCGGCCAGCAGGACCACGTTGTACAGTCCGGCGAACGGGCTGAACTTGGCCGCCGGGCCGGTCATGTCGATGAAGCCCTCCTGGAACGCCATGATGGGACCGACCGTCACGACGGCTGCGCCGTCCAGAGCGAGAGTGACGCCGTTCCCGACCGTTTCATTTGGCCCGATCACCGAAGCGTAATAGCTTTCTCCGCCCTCCAGCTTGACCCGCGGTTCGATCACGTCCTTGACAGGAATAATCCGGACCGATTCGCCGGGACGGGCCAGATCGGCGTCCCACTTCGTAATCCGATCGTCGGCAAGAGCTTCGAGCAGCGCGGCCTTGTCCACGTACAGGACGTGGTCTTCGACGCGCGTCGGGCTCCCCCACTGCAGACCGGAGATCTTAGCCTTCCGAAGTTCCAGTCTCATGTCTCGCGCCTCCTTCTTATAACTTATAAGAATGAAAATAAACAGCTTACGCAACATTTCTTCTGCGTTTTGACTAGTATAAAAAAAGGTGAGCGATGCTTCATCGGTCTAAAGAAACAGAAGTGCAGTAAAAGCTCCGCTGAAAAATGTATTTTTTGCACAAAAAAGTGACTCTTGCCCAGTTCCCCCTCGGGGGATACTATTAAAAAAACTGCAAAATCTTTTGAGATAGAAAATAAAACGCTGTATTTTAAAGGCCTATCGAAAGGGGAGGGCGCTGCTGTGGCCAGTTGGAAAAGCGAGAGCGAGAAAGTCCTGTCTGGCTGTGCACAGGAAATAGCACGGTCGACAGCTGGAATCGTAGGGTATGACGTCATCATTACCGATATGAAAGGGATCATTATCGGCGCGAGTCGTGCGGAACGCCTTGGCTGCCACCACGAGGCGTCCGACGAGGTCATTCGGACCGGCCATTCGTCGGCCACCAGCGCCGAAGTGGCTGCAACGATGTCCGGCACGCTGCCGGGGGTGACGCACCCGATCGCCTCGCTCAACGGAACGGTGGTAGGGACCATGGCGATTACCGGCGAGCCGGAGGCGGTTCAGCCGTTCGCCTTGATCGTGCGAAAGCAGATAGAAATTCTCCTGCGGGAGCAGGAGCGGTTCGCCCTGACGGTGAACCGGGAGAGTTCCCTACAGGATCTGGTGCAGGAAATGGTCTCGTTCGCCAAGGGAGACGGGGACGAGGAAGCGTTGGCTGCCCGGGCTGGGTCGTACGGCATCGACGCGCGGTGGTATTACCTGCCGCTGTCGGCCGAGCTGTACCAGCTGGGGCGCATCGCCGCCGGCGCGACCGGCATGGGGCGGGAGGTCGCCGAGCAGGAGATTTATCGTCTCAAGGCTGACGTGTTGGTCGAGATTCGGGCGGCGTTCGGCGACCGGCGGGCCCTGTGCACCGGCACGGTGGCCGGTCGGTTCGCGGTCTTCTGGCCGCTGGGGTCCGAGCCGGACGAGGAAGCCATCGAGGAAGCGGTGAACCGAGGGCGTCAGCTTGTAGATCGGCTGGGAAGCCGCGGACATAAGATAGCCATAGGGTTCGGCAACCCGGCTCGGGGGATTCGGGCTGTGGCCCAGTCGTACCGGGACGCCGGCCGGGCTCTGGCGATGGGCAAAAAGCTCCGCCGCGGCCCGGGGGTGTATCGGATCAACGAGTTCCGCATCGAAGAGCTTTTGTCGCTAGTCGACCGGCGCAACCGCTCCCGGTTTGCCGCGCCGATCACGTCGCCCCTTCGGGCTCAGTCCGACTGGGAGGACCTGAAAAACACGGTGCGGGTCTGGTGCGACAGCGGTTTTTCGTTGGTTGACGCGTCCAAGCGCTTGGCGGTGCACCGCAACACGCTGCTGTACCGGCAGGAGAAGATCGAGCGGCTGACCGGCCGAAAGGCCCGGGACTTCCGCGCCATGCTGGAGCTTTACTTGGCGCTGGTGATTGACGAGTACGACGGCCCGGCTCAGAAAGAGTGAGGCGCTCGGGGACGACGGTTCGCTATAATAGGGAGCGTTCGGCCGGGCCTTGAGGCGAAAGGCCGGCGGCAAAGGAGAAAAGGATGACCGATTTTGACGGGCAGGGAGAGGAAATAAAAAGCGGCCGGCGCGGCGAAAGCACGGCGCGCCGATGGTATCGCCGGGTGGCGCTGGTCGTCTTGGCGCTGGCGGTTGCCGACGCTTTTTGGCGCGGCGAGCGCGTCATGGGCGGCCTGCTCGCCGCCGTCCTCGTGGCGGCTCTGATAGGGTACGGGGCCTGCCGACGCGGGGACGAGTGAAGCTTTCTGGACGGAAAGAGGCGACGAGGGTGGAAAACTGGGCTGACGAGCAGCGGCATATTCCAGTTCCCGAAGGGTACCGGCTTGAGTCGGACGCGGCGGCCGATCCGGGGGCGGGCGACGCCGAGGGGTCGCCGTACTTCTGTCATCTGGACTTTTTCAACGCGGTCAGCACGGATCGGTTGACCATTCTGCCGCGCTTTCGGACGTACCAGCAGACCCGGCCGTACAGCTGCGCGTCGGCAGTGGCTCTCATGGTACTGGAGCACTTCGGCCGGTCCGACTGGGAGGAACTGGAGATCGCCGACGTCATGGCGTCGTATCACGGCTTGCCGCCGGAGACCCGGCGGCCCGTGCCGGTGAGCGACCTGGCGAGGTTCTTTCTGGATTTGGGCTGGAAAGTGTCCAGCAACGTGGAGTACACGAAACCGTTCGATGCCGAGGAGCTGACGCGGCCGTGGCTTCTGTCGCCCTACGCGTCATTCCCGTCGGAACGGCACTTTTCCCGGTTCTGTCGGTGGTGTCTGCGCCACAACTGGCCGATGATGGTGGAGAACATCGACTGGGGCGGTCACTGGCGCCTGATCGTGGGGTACGACACCATGGGAACCGAAACTTTGGCCGACGACGTCCTGATCTTGGTTGACCCGCACGACACGGCCGACCACTGTCAGGACGGCTTTGTGGTGGAGCACTTGGAGAAGTTCTTTCACACGTGGTACGACATCTTCGTCATGGAGCCCCACGAGCGGCTCCAGCCGTGGGTCGTCGCTTATCCGAGCGAATAGGCGCAAAAGAAGCGGCGCGGGAGTTCTCAAACTCCCGCGCCGCTTCTTTTGTCTTTCGTTACGGTCTGGCGGCCAGCGTCAGGGCAGCCGACTCGAGGACGTCGTAGCCCGGCTCGACCCGGTCCCAGTCGATCGATTCTTCCGGACAGTGGCTTCGGCCGTCCCGGCAGGGGACGAAGATCATCGCCGTCGGAATGAGCGGGGCCACGTACATCGAATCGTGTCCCGCGCCGCTGGGCATGACGCGGACCTTGTAGCCTTTGTTCTGGGCGAACGCCTTCAGCCGGTGAACCAGCAGGGCGTCCAAGACGACCGGCTCGGACGAGCCGAGAAGCTCCCGGTCGATTCGGATCTGCCGCTCGCCCGCGACCCGGTCGATTTCCTGAACGATCGCCTGATAGGCCTCGTCGATGGCCCGCCGGTCGATCCCCCGCAGGTCGACGGCCAGTTCGACCCGTCCCGGCACCACGTTGATGGCGTTGGGAAACACCCGGCAGGTTGTCACGGCGGCGACGACTCGGCGCGGCGAATAGGCCCGGCCGACCCGCTCCACCACCAGAACGACCTCCGAAGCGGCGGCCAGAGCGTCGTGCCGAAGCTCCATCGGGCACGCTCCCGAGTGGTCCGCTCGGCCGAAAATCGTGACGGAAAATCGGGTCGGCGCGGCGATGGCCTCCACCACGCCCAGCTGGTCGTCTGACGAGTCGAGGGCGGGGCCCTGCTCGATGTGCAGCTCTAAAAACGCTTCGTACGAGCCGGGGACGAGCAGATCCCTGTCGAGCGTCACCGGCTCGCAGCCAAAGCCGCGAATGGCGTTCAGCAGGGAGACGCCGCCCGAGTCCTTAAAGCGAATCATCTGGGACAGGGACAGCTGGCCGGCCACGGCCCGGCTGCCGACGCAGGAGAGCCGAAATCGGCTTGACTCCTCGCAGGCGAAGACGACGCAGTTCAGCGACCTCGTTAAAGGCTCGCGGCGCGACGCTTGGTCCATCACGGCCGCGGCGCATGCCACGCCCAGCACGCCGTCGAAGTCGCCGCCCTGAGGGACCGAGTCGAGGTGAGAGCCCATCAGGATCCCCGGGTGGTTTGGGTTCGTCCCCGGCAGGCTGAACCACAGGTTCCCTACCGAGTCGGCGCGGACCGACGCGCCGACGGACGTCATTCGTTCGATTAAGAGCTCCCGGGCCTGCCGGTCGGCAGGCGAAAAGCCCAGCCGGGTCACGCCCTGATCGGTTCGGCCGATTTGGGCGACCTCTTCCACCAGCCGGCGGGCGAATTGAAGTCCGGCGTTCATATCAGGAGCCGTAGACCCAGCCGGCCAAGAACGTGGAAAGCGGCGGGCAGTAGGAGATGACCAGCAGGCCGCCAATGGCCACCAGAATGAACTTGGCCGACGCGCCGATGACCTCGCTCAGCGACAGGCCGGTGACCGAGCTGGCCACGAACAGGTTCAGGCCGAACGGGGGGGTGAAGTTCCCAAGGGCCAAGTTGGAAACCATGATGATGCCCAGGTGGAGCGGGTCGATGCCCAAGGACGTGCCGATGGTAAAAAAGAGCGGTCCGAGGATGACGATCGCCGCCAGCCCTTCCATGAACATGCCGACGATCAGCAGAATGGCGTTCACCAGCGCGATGAAGACCAGCGGCGACTTGACGCTGGAGATGACCGCCGCCGTGACGGTCTGGGGAATCCGCGCCACGGTCAAAAACCAGCCGAAGCTCTGAGCCATTGCCACCAGAATCAGCACCTGGGCGCAGGTCACTGCCGAGCGGAGACACACGTCCATCAGGTCCTTGAGGTTGATCTCCCGGTAGATGAACATGCCGACGAACAGACAGTAGACGACCGAGACACCGGCCGCTTCCGTCGGGGTGAACACGCCGCAGTAAATGCCGCCCAGAATGATGACCGGCGTCAGCAGCGACCAAGCCGACTCGACGGTCTGACGCCACACCTGAGCCCACGTCGACGGGGCGGACGTCTTGGCCGGGTGGCGGCGCAGGTAAAACCAAATGTAGACGACGTTGGCCAGCCCGTAGACGATCCCGGCGCTGATTCCGGCCATGAAGAGGCTGCCCACCGAGACGCCGGTGACGGCCGCGTACATGATCAGGGTGATCGACGGCGGGATGATCAGCGACACCGATCCGGCGGACGTCACGAGGCCGGCGGCGAACGACTGGCTGTACCCTTCGGCTCTCAGTTCCGGGTAGAGAAGCCGGCCCATGGCGACCACGGTTGCCGGGCTCGAGCCGCAGAGCGAACCGAACACCATGCAGGTGAACTGGGTCGTGTAGGCCAGACCGCCGGACCGGGCGCCGACGAGGCTTTTCGTCCATTTCAGGATTCGGGTCGACAGGCCGCCCCGGTCCATCACGTTGGCTGCGAAGATGAAAAAGGGCATGGACATGAGGGCGAACTTGTCGATGCCGGCGAACGCCCGCTGGACGAGCACCATCGGGTCAAGAGGCGTAAAAAGGAGCATGCTGCACAGCACGGCGCCGCCCAGCGCGACGAAGATCGGCACGCTGCCGAGAAGGGCCGTGATGAGCAGGGCCATCAGGAACGCGGTCATGCTCGGTCCTCCCGAAGGCCCAGCGCGAGCCGGGCGAACTGCCACGCCGCCATGAAGCTGCCGACCGGGACGCACAGGTAAACAGCCCAAATCGGAATTCCCAGCGCAGGAGACGTCTGTCCCATTCGGTAGCTGAACGCGGTGAGCCGAACGCCGTACCACGTCAGCGCGAGGCAGAAAAGGGCCGACAGGCCGAAGACGACCCGGCCGACCGCTCTTTTCGTCCGCTCGGAAAAGCGTCCCAGCAGAAAGTCCATTCGGATATGGGCGCTTTGCCGGACGCAGAGCGACGCGCCGATAAAGGTTATCCAGACCATCAGGTAGCGAATGAGCTCTTCAGCCCAGCTCGTGCTGCTGTTGAACAGGTACCGGAGCGCCACGTTGATGAACAGGACGAGAGCCGTGACGAGCAGCGCCAAGGAGCAGAAAAGCCGTTCAAACCGTTCCAAAAACGACATAACGCGATCTCACCGTTCCTTTAAAGGTTTAAGAAAAGGCCCCCAGGCGAAGCCGGGGGCCATACGAACGAGAGGTTATTTCTCTTCCAGCGCGGCGTAGATCTTCTCCAAGAGCTCTTTCTGCTTAGGCGTAGAGGCGAACTCGCTGTGAACGGCTCGGCTGGCCTCGGCAAACTCCTTGCGGCCCTCTTCCGACAGGGACGAAATTTCGATGTTGCTCTTTTGGCGGATCATGTCTAGGTAGCCGTTTTCCGTCTCCTTCTGGAGAGCTCGCTCATAGTCTCTGGCCTGACGCTCGGCGTCGACGACCAGCTTCCGCGTCGTGTCGTCTAGGCCGTCGAACCACGCCCGGTTGGTGACCAGAATGTAGGGGAAGAACCCGTGGTTGCTCAGGATCAGGTGGCCCTGGACCTCGTAGAACTTGTTGAGGGCGATGGACTGAATCGGGTTTTCCTCTCCGTCGACGATGTCCTGCTGGAGCGCGTTGTAGAGCTCGGCGTACTCGATCGGCACCGGGTTGGCGCCCCAGGACTTGTACTGGGCGATCAGCAGCGGGCTGGGCATGACGCGCATCTTGAGCCCCTTGAAGTCGCTCGGGTGCTCGATCTTAACTTTCTTGGTGGTGAACTGCTTGAAGCCGCCAGACCACAGCCCGGCCACGTGGAACCCTTTGTCCAGCGCGCAGTCGAAGAGCTCCTGTCCCACCGGGCCGTCCATGACCCGATACAGGGCCTCGTTGCTGGGCCACAGGAACGGGAAGTCGATCAGCTTCAGCTCTTCGACGAACGGGGTCAGCACGGCTGACGGCTGAAGGGACATTTCCAGGGTGCCCATCTGAACCATCTCGGTCTGTTCCCGCATGGACCCCATCTGTCCGTGAGGGAAAATCTCGACCGTGATCGCTCCGCCCGACCCCTTCTCAACCAGCTCTTTGAACTTCTGAGCGCCCATGTCCTCCGGGCTGCCGACGGGCTGATTGTGGCTGAAACGAATCGTTGACGTGGGGAAATCGGCGGCAAATGCCGGAACCGCCAAAGCCGTCAGGAAAAATAGCGCCGCGAGCTTCTTCACACCCTCATCTCCCTTTTTGATACTCGGTTTAAATACCGCGTTCGGCTTCGATTATATCATTCAGAGGGCGGGAGCTCACTTTGAAGGGGCGGGCGAATCCTCCCCCGTTTCGTTCGGCAGGTCGGGTTCGTCTTGCTGGACCTCGTCTTCTGAGGGCTCGAAGGAGCCTCCGTCTTCTGGCATTTTATTCAGCCGATCGGCCGTCGGCACGCTCCCTTCCAGCCGCCGAACGTCGTCGGCTGCGCCGGCGCTGCCGAGCCGCTGGGCGATCTGATAGCACAAAAGGGCCAGAGGCAGGTCAACTAGGCCGCCAAGTCCGTGCTCGTACAGTACGCCCAGCTGACGGGCCGCTTCGGGGTGGTCCTGATTCATCGCTTTGCGGAACCACCGGCGGGCGGCCTTGTTCTTATCACCTAAGTCGCCGGAGGCGCACAGCACGCCGAGATTGTACTGGGCGATGCGGTAGCCCTGAGACGCCGCCGGGAGGAAGTACTCCAAAGCCTTCTCCGGCTGATGGGGCAGGCCTTCGGCGCCTTGGCTGTAGAGAACGCCCAGCTGATTGAGCGCCGGCGCGTAGCTCTGGTCGGCCGCGGACTGGAGCAGCTTGAGAGCCTCGGGGACGTTCTTCCACTGTCCCAGCCCGATGAGGAGCATTCGGCCCAAGTTGTACTGGCCCTGCGGCGAGCCTCCGGAGGCCGCCCGCTGGTACCATTCGGCGGCGGTTTTCAGGTCCATGGCGGTTCCCGTGCCGGTGGCATACAGCTTCGCCAAGTTGCACTGCGCCACGGTGTTGCCGCTTTCCGCGGCCTTGGAATACCACTCGAACGCTTGAGCCGGATCGGGACGCCGTCCGCCGGCGCCTTCCAAGTACATGGTTCCGAGCAGGCACTGGGCTGCCGAGTTTCCGGCCTGAGCGGAGGCTTTGCAGGCTTTCCACGCCTTTTCCATGTCGGGCTCGCCGAACACTCCCTGCTGAATGAACTGGCTCAGCTTGTACCCGGCGGGCGCGTACCCCAGGCGGGCGGATCTGGTCAGGAGATTTTGAATGACCGCCGGGTCGGCGTGCTCGTGGTTTTCCAGATAAAAGAGGGCCAAGGCGCACAGGGCCGGCGGGTAGTCCTGTGCGGCCGCCTTTTTGTACCAGACGAGAGCCTGATCCATCGAGTCATCGCTGCCGGTGGACGACGACTCGAACAGCTGGCCGAGAAGAAGCTGGGCCTGCGCGCTGCCGTCTCCCGCGGCGCCCTTTAAAAGGGCCACGGCTTGGTTGGACGACTTGTCCCCTTCGTCCATCAGGATCTTAGCCAAAGCGAGGGTTGCCTCGGTATCCCCAGAGGCGGATGCTTCCTTCAGCAGTTTTTTCGCCTTCGCCAAGTTCTTGGGAACCCAGTCACCCCGAGCGCAGAGAACCCCTAGGTCCCGTTGGGCGTTTGTGCTGCCAGCCGCGGCGGCTTTTTCAAGCCATTGGACTCCGGCCTTGCGGTCTTGGGCGACGCCCTTGCCGATGATGGCGATTCGGCCCATGTTGTACATTCCTTCAGGCAGCCCGAAAGAAGCCGCTTTCTTGTACATCTCGGCCGCTTTGGCCTTGTTTTTCTCAACTCCGACGCCGGTTTCGTACAGCCGGCCCAAGTCGATGTACGCCTCGCTGTCGCCCGAGGTTGCTGCCGACGTGTAAAGCTGGAACGCTTTCTTCGGCTCAGGGGTGAATCCCATGCCGCCCCCGTTTTCGTAGATCTGGGCGAGGAACTTCTTCGCCGGCGTGTACCCGCCGGCAGCCGCTTGGCTCAGCAGCCGAAGCCCCTCGGCGCGCGCGTCCTTCTGCATCTTCAAAATCCCCAGCGCCATGAGCGAGGGCAGCGAGCCTTCGTCGGCGGCCTGCTTGTACAGCGTCTCGGCCTGAGCCGTGTCGCCCCGCTCTTCAGCGTCTGCTGCCAGAAGGTACCGGGCCGTGTTGTCGCCCTTTTCGGCGGCGGCGGCGATCAGGCGGGCGTACTCGTCCCGGGAGGCCTTGTCCGTTCGATCGTAAATTTCCAACGCCCGCTGGAGCATAGCCCAAGCCATCTTCTGTTTCAGGGCGCTTTGGAACGTCGCCTCAGCGTCCAGCAGGCGGTTTTCCGACTTGTACAGCTCGTACAGGTCCCGCGCGGCCCGCTCGATACCCCCATCGGCGCTTTTTTTGAGGTACGTCCGCCACGTCTTATCCGGATCCCGGGCCGGATCGGCCCGGAACATGATCGACAGGTTGTAGGCCGCCTCCGCGCTGCCCGCGTGGGCCGCCTTTTTGTACCATTTCGCCGCTTCGTCCGGTTTTTTCCCCGTTCCAAGCCCCTTGTCGTACATGTATCCGAGCGCGGCCCACGCGGCCCGGTCATTTTGCTCCGCCAGTTTCTTGAACAGATCAAACGCCACGTCGAATTTTTCGTCGCGGAACGCCTTCGCCGCCTCGGAAACCGAAACGGGCGGAGTCGGAGAGTCTCCCGGATCCTTTCTGGGCGACGACAGGCCTGGCCCGGCAAAGAGGACCGCGGCGGCGCAGGCGGTTAAAAAGGTAGAAAACTTCAACGTCATTCCTCCTGTGAGGCAGGTCGAGGAGCAGGCTCGACCCAGCGCTTTGATTCGCCATGAAGCAGCCAAGCGGCGATCACGCCGCCGAGAATATCGGTGATTGGAAAGCTGACCCACAGCCCGTCGGTGCCCAAAAAGCGCGGCAAAATCAGCACCGGCGGCAGAATGATCAGCTGACGTCCTAGGGTGAGGATCAGCGACTCTTTTGCCCTCCCCAGTCCCTGAAGGACGTAGGACGCGGTGATGGAGACGGCCGCCAGAGGCATGGCCGAATAGCCGATCCGCATCGCCCGAGCGGCCGCGGCCGTCAGAGCTGGGTTGCCGGAAGAGAACATGGCTACCATGCTCTCGGCCCAAATTTCGGTGATGACCGTGGTGACTGTCAGAAAAATTCCCGACGACCAGAGGGCGATGGACACCAGCCGCTTGACCCGCCGCAGGTTCCCCGCGCCGTAGTTGAAGCCGACCAGCGGCAGAACGCCGTCGCCGAGTCCCATGACCGGCAGGAACAGCAGGCTGTCCAGCGAGAAGAAAATTCCTTGGGCGGACAGGGCCAGCGAGCCGCCGTACTCGGAGAGAACCAAATTGAACAGCACCATCAGGATGCTGAAAAACAGCGTGCCAATGAAGGGAGAAAACCCGACGGCGGCGATCTGCCGGACCATGGCCCAGCGGATCCGCCAGCAGGACGGCTCGAGGTTCATCGGGGCACGCTTGCCCCACAGGTCAATCGATACCCACGCGAGGGACAGTCCCTGGCCGATAACCGTCGCGACGGCGGCGCCGGCGACGCCCCAGTTGAAGACGGCGATGAACAGCCAGTCCAGAGCCACGTTGCTCATCGTGCCGATGATCACCGACTCCATCGCCCGCCGCGGGCGTCCCAAGGCCCGGATGGTCTCGTTCTGGACGATTGTCCCGAACTGGAGCGCCATGCCCCAAAGGACGATCCGCAGGTACGTCTTGGACAGGTCCAAGATGTCGGGCGTGGCGCCGCAGAGCTTCACGACCGGGTCGAGGAAAAACTCTATGCCAAAACACAAAAGGAGCGTGGTCGCGGCCGAGAGGGTCATCATGTTGCCCATGGCCTGCTTTGCTTCTTCCAAGTCGCCGGCACCGAGCTTTCGGGACAGAAGGGACGTGCCGCCCGCGCAGATCAGCGTGGCCAAGGCGCCCTGAAACAGGGCGATGGGAAACGCGACCGACAGGGCCGCCAGGCCGGGAGAGCCCACCCAGTGGCCGATGAACATTCGGTCGACGATGTTGTACAGGGCGTTGGACAGAAAACCCATCATGGCCGGCGCGGAGAACTGGAAGATCAACCGCAACTCCGGGGTCGTTCCCATGCGCGCCCGTTCGGCGTTTTTGTCCCCAGCCAACTGGGGCATGTTCGTCTCGTTCGGCATGGTTCGTCCCTCCGGCGATCGTCAGATTTTCCTTATTGTACAGCCAAGGGTGTTCCTTTGTAGAGAGGCGGCCGGCTTCGCCGAAGCATCAATGAACAGAAAAGCTGAAGGGAAGGGAAAAGATCGCGCCAGTCTTTTGCTACTTGAAATAGGAAAATAGCTCTCGTACACCTTAGAATATCAGGTTTCTTCGGGAGCGCAGGCTACGCTAAAAACAAGGCGAAGACCTGACATTTCAAATGAAGAGGAGGCAGCAGAACCATGGAGACAGGTTTCATCGCGACTCTACACGATTGGATCAACATCGGCAACTCGATCCTTTGGGGAAACTTGATGACATATCTGCTCATCGGGACGGGGATTTACTACACCCTGAGACTTGGGTTCCCCCAGATTACCGGCTTCAAGCACATGTGGCACGTGACGCTCAAAGGGCGCAAGAGCGAAGAGGGCGGCATTACCTCCTTCCAGGCTCTCTGCACCAGCTTGGCGGCTCAGGTCGGCACGGGCAACGTGGCTGGCGTGGCGACGGCGATCGTCTCCGGAGGTCCCGGAGCGGTCTTCTGGATGTGGGTAACCGCTCTGGTCGGCATGGCCACCATTTACGGCGAAGCCATCCTCGGGCAGGTGTACCGGGTCAAAGGCACCGACGGTCTGTACCGCGGCGGCCCGGCGTACTACTTGGAGCGCGGTTTGGGACAGAAGTGGCTGGCCGTGTTGTTCTCCATCTCTATCATCATCGCCATGCCGCTCATCTTCAACGCCGTTCAGTCCAACTCCATCGTCAGCGGCCTCAAGGGCGCTTGGGGCTTTGACACGCAGAAAGTCGGCATCGGCGTTATTATCCTGACGGCTATCGTTATCTTCGGCGGACTTCGCCGGATTGCCAAGGTGGCCGAGATCGTCGTCCCGTTCATGGCCATTCTGTACATCCTCGGGGCCGTTTACATCGTTCTCACTCACCTTCCCGAGCTGCCGGGCGTTATCGCCGGCGTGTTCAAGTGCGCCTTTGGCGCTCAGCAGGTTGCCGGTGGCGTCCTAGGATTCACCGTCGCTCAGGCAGCCCGATTCGGCATCGCCCGCGGCCTGTTCTCCAACGAGGCCGGTATGGGTTCGACGCCTAACGCTAACGCTGTGGCCGACGTGCGGCACCCGGGCCGTCAGGGCTACGCGGCCATGATGGGCGTATTCGTCGATACGATCATCATCTGCTCCTGCACCGCCGTCATTCTGCTGCTGAACCCGGACGTTCTGACCAGCGGCAAGACCGGCGTCGAGGCCACTCAGATGGCTATTATGGGCGAAGTCGGCCAGTGGGGCGTGAGCTTCGTCGCGATCGCGCTGTGCTTCTTCGCTTGGACGTCCATTCTGGGCAACTACTATTACGGCGAGAGCAACATCATGTACCTGTTCGGCGAGAACAAGGGCTGCGTCACGGTCTTCCGGCTCTGCGTGCTCGGCATGATTTACTTCGGCGCTACTCACAGCGTGCCGATCGTTTGGGACATGGCTGACTTCTTCAACGGCATCATGGCCATGCTCAACCTGATTGGCGTGATCCTTTTGGCCGGCATCGCCTCGGCTGTGAAAAAGGACTACGACAGACGCCGGAGCCTCGGCGAGCTTGACCCGTACATTGACCGTTCTCAGATGAAGATCACGACCATCAAGGTCGAGCTTCCTGAATAACGTCCGTTTCTAATTCCACGAGGGCTCCGGAAGGGGCCCTCGGATTTTTATCCGCGGCAGGCTGCGCGGGGGAGGTCTGTCATGCAGCAGCTATTGGATCAAATCGTCAAGGAGTGCGCGCCGCTGAGCGAGGCCGGACACGTGGCCGATTACATTCCCGAACTGGCGAAGGCGAACCCGAAGTCCTTCGGGGCGGCGGTGACCGACAAGAACGGGAAACAGTGGGCGAGCGGGGACGCGGACGAGACGTTCTGTCTTGAATCGATCGCTAAAGTGGTGAGCTTGGCGCTGGCCCCTCAGCTTCGGGGCTTCGACGACGTGTTTGACCGAGTCGGCAGGAGCGCCATCGCGGATCCGTTCAACTCGATCATGCGGCTGGAAATGGACAGCCCGCACCGGTCTCACAACCCGATGATCAACTCGGGAGCCATCGTGGTGGTCTCCCTCCTTCCACAGGAGGGGGTAGGGGCAAAAATCGGGGCCGTTCTGGAGCTGTGCGCCGCCCTTTCGGTGCAGAAGACCGCCGATGTGGTCGAGCGGGTCTACCTGTCGGAGAAGTTTACCAGCGACAGAAACCGGGCTTTGGCGTATTTTCTCCGCAGCGTCGGCAGTTTGGAAGGGGACGTGGAAGACACGCTGGACGTGTACTTCCGAATGTGTTCTATCGGCACCACAGCCAAGCAGCTTTCCGTCTTGGGAGCGACTCTGGCCTGCGACGGCCGCAACCCTCTGACCGGGCGGGATGTAGTCAGCCCGACCGTTGTCCGAACCGTTCGGGCGCTCATGATGACCTGCGGCATGTACGACGGTTCGGGGGAGTTCGCCGTGGACGTGGGGATTCCGGCCAAGAGCGGCGTGGGCGGCGGCATCGACACGCCGAGCCGGGCCGGGCGGGGCTGGCAGTCTACGGCCCGTCGCTGGACGAGCGGGGCAACTCGGTCGCCGGCGTGGCGGCCATGAAGCGGCTGTCCCTCGAGGGCGGCTTCCGGGTCATATAAAAAAGAACCCCGGCTTCTCTATGGAGAAGCCGGGGTTCTTTGTTTTTTTAGGACAGCCGGGCGGTCAGGGCCTCGGCGATTCGACGGGAGGCGTGCCCGTCCCCGTACGGGTTGGGCGCGGCGCTCATGGCTTTCAGCCGAGCGTTATCGCTCATCAGGGCCGATGTTTTTTCAAAGACGGCGTTCGGGTCGTTCGTCACTAGGACCACCGAGCCGGAGGCAACGCCTTCTGGGCGCTCTGTCACGTTGCGGACCACCGCCACAGGGACGCCGAGAGAGGCGCCCTCTTCCTGCAGGCCGCCCGAGTCGGTGAGGAGCAGTCGGCTTTCGCTCATGAGCTTCGCCATCGCGCCGTAGTCCAGCGGGTCGGTCAAGGTGACGTTTGAAAGGCCTGCGAGCTGGGGACGCAGGGCGTCGCGGACGATCGGGTTCAGGTGCAGCGGCACGACGAAGTGCCAGTCGGAAAACGCGCGGGCCAACCGGGCGACCGCTTTCCCTAGGTTAGCCATGACGGGCCAGTTCTCCCGCCGGTGGAGCGTGACCGTCACGAGCGGCTTTTTGGCCGGAACCCCGTCGGGCCACCTCCCCTTTTGGGCGGCGTACAAAATCGCGTCCACGGCGGTCTGTCCGGTCACCAGAATGTTCGACGCCTTTCGCCCTTCGGCCAGCAGGTTGGCCTGAGCGCCCTCCGTGGGGGCGAACATCAGGTCGCTGAGGTCGTCGGTGAGCAGCCGATTGGCCTCTTCGGGAAACGGCTCGGCCAAGGAGAAGCTCCGCAGCCCCGCTTCCACGTGCCCGACCGGGAAACCGCACAAAAACGCCGCCCAAGCCGCCACGAAGGTGGTGATGGTGTCGCCGTGA
Source organism: Jonquetella anthropi DSM 22815 (assembly GCF_000237805.1). GTDB lineage: Bacteria > Synergistota > Synergistia > Synergistales > Dethiosulfovibrionaceae > Jonquetella > Jonquetella anthropi. Next base: position 46,909 of record NZ_CM001376.1, read on the forward strand.
ACCAGCACGTAGTCGGGCTTCATCTCGGTCAAAGCGTGGGCTGCCGCAGGCAGCATCCGGGCCGCCAGCTCGGGCAGCGTCTGCCGGTCGGTCATCACGTCCAAGTTGCGGGCCGCCGGGACGTCGAAAATTTGGAGCGCTTGAGCCAGCTGGGTGCGGTGCTGGCCGGTCAGGAGCACGAGCGGCTCAAGCCCGCCCGTCTCGGACAGGGCGCGGTATACCGGCGCCATTTTGATTGCCTCAGGCCGCGTGCCGAAGGCGAGGACAACTCGTCGGGTCATGAAAAACCTCCTCAGAGAGATTTTATTATTATAGCCTTTTTATCGAACGGCGTTGAGGGCCGCACTGCTGACGAAACGTCGCGGCCTATGAGAAAAATAAGCCGAAAAAACGAATCATAGAAAAACCTGCACGGCCGGCGGTTTATCGAGTACAATCAGACAGTCAGTTACGGCGGTCTGGGGGCCGCGCGAAAGGAGCGAACGCAACGATGATGGAGCAGGTACGCAAGGTCATTGACGGAAAACGGGACGAGATCATTTCCACAATTCGCGAACTGGTGGCGGTGAAAAGCGTCGGCGGCGAGGCGCCTCTGCCGGACGCGCCGTTCGGCCCCGGGCCGAAGGCGGCTCTTGAGAAGTTCATCGAGATTTCCGACCGGATGGGATTTTCCACCGGCGTCTTTGAAAATCAGGTCGGCTGGGCCGAGGAAGGCGACGCTTCTCAGGAGCTGGTGACTATTCTGGCTCACGTGGACGTCGTGCCGGTCGGCGAAGGCTGGAGCTGCGATCCCTTCGAGGGCATGATTAAGGACGGTTTCCTATACGGCCGCGGCGTGGCCGACGACAAGGGCCCGGCCGTGTGCTCGCTGTACGCCTTGGCGGCCCTGAAGGAAGCGGGCGTCAAGCTTCGCCGGCGCGTCCGGGTCATGGTAGGGACCAACGAGGAAATGGGCTCGGCCGCGGTGGCTCACTACGTCGAATCGGGACAGGAGCTGCCGGTATGCGGCTTCACGCCTGATGCCGAGTACCCGCTGATCAACGGCGAAAAGGGGATCATTACCGCCCACCTGAGCGCGCCATTCGCTCCCTCGGGGGACGTGAAGATCGTCGCCTTCGACGGCGGCGTGGCCAGCAACGCCGTTCCCGACAAGGCGACAGTTGATCTGGAAGTTGCCGACGCCGCTTTGCCTCGGCTTCGCCGGGCCGTGGCCGAATTTGCCGCGCCCAAGGACGCGGCGCTTGAGATGGAAGAGCTGGGCGGCGGAAAGTTCCGCCTGTCCATGAAAGGTCTGGCGTTCCACGGGTCCAAGCCGCAGTACGGCTCCAACGCGGTCGCTCATCTGGTCGCGCTCCTGCGCCTCGTTCTGACCGACGGCGAGCAGGCGAAGGCGCTGGAGAAATTCGACCGGCTGGTGGGAGCTCAGAGCCGGGGCGAAAACTTGGGACTGCTTCGCTACGACGACGTGTCGGGCTTCACGTCCATGTGCTGGGGACTCATGAAGATGGACGGCGACCGGGTCAAGTTCAGCTTGAACTATCGGTACCCGGTCACGCTAGATCCAGCCAAGACCGAGGCGGATTTCCGTCAGGCCGCGGCCGATGCCGGGTTCGTCATTGAGACGATCAGCTGCGCGACGCCGCTTTACAAGCCCGAGGACGATCCGCTGGTCGTGAGCCTGATGAAAGCCTACCGGCAGGAGACGGGGCGCATGGACGACCGGCCGTTCTCCATCGGCGGCGGAACGTACGCGAAGGAAATTCCCAACATGTTGGCGTTCGGCATCTGCTTCCAGGACGAAAATCAGCACATTCACGAGATCGACGAGTGCTGGGAGATCGACCGAATCATCCTGACGACTAAAATCATCGCGGCGGCCATCGTCGAGTTGGCCTGCTAAGCGAAAAAAAGGAGCGGAGAGCGGAGCCCTAAGAGGCTCCGCTTTTTTATGGCGTTTCGGCCGGCGGGAGATTATCATAAGCTGACGGCTCAGACGTTGCCGTTTTGACAAACGAGAGGAGTTGTTCCTGTGATTCAAGCGTATAAGACTTTCATGCTGGGCGGCCCGATCATGCTGATCCTTCTGGTCCTGTCCCTGGCCGCCGCTGCCGTCTTCGTCCAGAGACTTCTGTTTGCCCGCCGCGCCTGGGAGGACCCGGAAGAGGCGGAAGGGATTGCGGCCGACATGCTGGCCGCTGGCCGGCCGGCTGAGGCGTTGGCCTCCGTTTCCGACGGGCCGGACACGTCGCTGCGCCGGGTGCTTCGCGCCGGTCTGTCCCACTGGAAGCTGTCCGGCGCAGACCTTCGGGATCTGCTCCAGCAGGAAATTCGCCGGGAGGCGTTTCGCTGGAGCTGGGGGCTCGGCTTTTTGTCAGTCACGGCTCGGGTCGCGCCGCTGCTCGGGCTTCTGGGCACGGTGGTTGGCATGGTGGATATTTTTCAGGCCCTGCCGGAAGTCTCCTCGTCGCCGATGACCGCGTTGGCGGGCGGCATTTACAAGGCGCTTTTCACGACCGTCGCCGGTCTGATCATCGCCATTCCGGCCCTTTTAGCCCACAGCTGGTGCAGTTCCCGGGTGGACAGGCTTGAGGAGACCCTGTCGCGGACCAGCGACCTGCTGCTTCGCTGTCACATGGCCGGCCGAGGCTCCCATGAGGATTAACCGCCGGACCGCGCCGGAGGCCGACCTGACGTCGCTGATCGACGTCCTGTTCATTCTGATCCTCTTTTTTGCCCTGTCGACGGCGATGATTCCCGGACAGGTGGCCGTCGAACTGCCCGAAGGGGCAGGCGCCGCGCCGGATAAGCCGTCGGTCGTCCTCACGGTGCGGCAGGACGGGACGGTTCTCTACGACGGTTCAAAGACGACGCTGGAAGGCGCCGTGGCTCAGGCGGCATCGCGTCCGAAAGACGCGGGAGACCTGCTCGTCGCCGCGGACGAGAACCTGCCGTACCGGCAGGTCGCCGAGCTCCTTGAGATGCTCCGCCGAGCCGGCGTGACGTCGGTGGCTCTGGCGCTGCGCGGCTTTGGGTCATGAGGCGGGACTGGCTGGTCGCCGTCGCCGTTTCCCTGTGCCTTCATGGGGCTGCGCTGGGCTGTCTGGGACTTTGGATGTCCGCGCCGTCCGGATCGGCTGGTGAAACGGCGCTCGAGGAGTCGGCTCCTTCGCCCCAGGACGAGGACGAAAAGGAGAGTACGGCGGCGGGGCGCGGCGGCCGGGGTCGGCCGCTCGCCATTTCCATTTCCATGGTCGTGTCGCCGCAGGTCTCCGGCGCGGCCGAGGGGTACAATGCCGGCATGGTCGTCGTCAAGACGACGCCCGACTACCCGCTGATTTCCCGCCTCTGGGGCGAGGAAGGCACAGCCCGGGTGCTGCTGTCGGTTCAGTCCGGCGAGGTCACGTCGGTGGCGCTGGAGCGCAGCTCCGGTTCGCCTCGTCTCGACCGGGCGGCCTGCGAGGCTTTGGGGCGGTGGCGTTTCAGGCCGGAAGTGGCCGGCGTCGTGCGGATTCCCGTCACGTTCCGCCTCGGCGGGCGAAAATAAAGGCCGAAAAAAGCGGCGGTCTGGGACGTTCGTCCCAAACCGCCGCTTTTGCGTCTGCCGTTATCTTTTGCGCGTTTCGCGTTCGCCAGGGCGATCCTTCTTTGCCCTCAGCTGACCGCAGGCCGCGTCGATATCGGTCCCTTTTTCCCGACGGACCTCGACTTCCATGCCCAGCTCCCGGAGAATCTTGGCGAACGGCTCAATTCGGCTGGCCGAAGGCCGGGAGAAGCTAGGGATCACCGGGTTGTAGGGGATAAGGTTCACGTACGTCTGCAGGTCTGAGAAAAGCGTCGGCAGCTCGTACGCCAATTCGGGCAGGTCCGTCACTCCCTTGATGAGGACGTATTCGACGGTCAGCCGGACGCCGGTCTTCCCCTGCCAGTACTTGAGCGCGTCCAGCACCTGCGGCAGAGGGTACCGCTCGTTGATCGGCATCAGTCGGCTTCTCAGCTCGTCGTTTGGCGCGTGCAGCGACAGGCACAGGTAAACGCCCAGCCCGCTGTCGGCAAGTTTCCTGATGCCGTCGGCGACGCCGGCTGTTGAAATGGTAACGTGCCGCACTCCCATGCCGCGCATTTTGGGCTCCAGCAGGCAGCGAATCGCCCGTTCGACGTTGACGAAGTTGAGCAGCGGCTCCCCCATGCCCATGAACACCACGTTGCCGATCGGTTTGCCCAAGTCGGCTTCCATGGCTAAGAAGTGCCCGACGATTTCTCCAGCCGTCATGTTGCGCTCAAAGCCGTCTCGTCCGGTGGCGCAGAAGGCGCACTTCAGGGGGCAGCCGACCTGGCTGGACAGACAGGCGGTCAGGTGGTTGCCGTGATCCATCAGCACCGACTCGACCCGCGCGCCGTCTGACAGCTCCCACAGGTATTTTTTCGTCCCGTCGGCGGAAATCTGACGTTCCACCAGAACCGGCGGGACGATCGAAACCCGTTCGGCCAGCGCCGCGCGCAGGTCCTTTGACAGGTTCGTCATGCCGTTCCAGTCGAAAACTTTTTTCTGGTAAATCCACTGGCAGATCTGGTCGGCCACAAATTTTTTGGCGCCGAACTGCTCCTGAATCAGAGTCAGCCACTCGTCGTAGCTGAGCTCAAGCCCCTGAATGCGGTCGCTCATCGTCTTATCCTCCCGACGCGCCGGCTTCCCCCGGCTAGCGCCCTCTTTCGTTATTGTACACCGCCGCGCTGTCTCATAATTGTTCGACGGCCGTTCTTCGACATAAAAAACCCGCTGCCGTCCGGCAGCGGGAAGGGAACGAATGGAGCGGAAGACGGGATTTGAACCCGCGACCCCGACCTTGGCAAGGTCGTGCTCTACCCCTGAGCTACTTCCGCGTGGCGGGGCTGACGAGACTCGAACTCGCGACCTTCGGCGTGACAGGCCGACGCTCTAACCAACTGAGCTACAACCCCAATTTACGAACAGAAACTATATCAGATTCTCAGCCGTCTGACAAGAGGGGCTTTGTAACCTGTACAGGCCAGATTTGGCAGAGTATGATAAAAATAATATTATACGCTGAATACGGCTGGCCGCTGCCTGCCGAGACGGGAGTGGTTTTTTTGAACGTGTTTCAACGCGTGGCGCAGGGATGGCCCAACGAGACGCTGAAGGAAGAACTTCGGACGTTCTTCATCGTCACGTTCGGCAGCCTTCTTTTTGCCCTGTCAGTGACGTTTTTTGTGGTTCCCGCGAAGCTGCCGAGTACAGGCGTCACCGGGATTGCCCTGTTTTTAAAATATCGGTGGGGCTGGTCGCTCGGACTCACGACGGCGCTGATGAACTTGGCGCTCTTTGCCTACGCGTGGAAGGCTCTTTCCAAGCGTTTTCTCTTTTGGTCTGTGTACGCGACGCTGCTCATCTCCGTTTCATTTGAGCTGACGGCGCTGATTCCGCCGCTGGCCATCGACGACCCGATGCTTCTCGTGCTCACCGCCGGGGTCACTCAGGGCATGGCGTTCGCCATGGTGTTTTCGACCGGCGCGTCCACCGGCGGGATGGATATCGTGACTGTGGCGGTCAAGCGGAAAACCGGCATAGAAGTGGGCAGCATTTCCATGATCATCAACATAGCCATTTTAGGGCTGTTCATCTTCGAAGTGCCGATACAGAAGGTCCTGTACGGTCTGGTGATGGTCTATGTGTCCTCTCAGGTGACCAACTCGGACCTTCGGGCGTTCGGCGTCCGCAAGGAGGCCATGATCGTCACGCAGCACGTGGAAATGGTGCGGAAATACATCGTTGAGACCATGCACCGAGGCGTGACGATTTTCGAGGGCAAGGGCGGCTTTGACGGCCGGCCTCGGGCCGTCATGATCAGCTTGCTGTCCAACCGTCAGGCGTTTGCCCTCAAGCAGTTCCTCAAACAGAACGACCCGACGGCGTTCATGAGGCTGTCAGAAGCTGCCGAAGTCCTAGGGACCGGATTCAGGTCTTGGAGAAGCGATATATAGCGGGCCGCAGTCCGGCACGAACTGGAGGCGACGGGGCGGCGGAAGTCTGACCTTCCGCCGCCCTTCCTGTCAAGTGAGGAGCGATGAATATGGTAGAACTGCCCGATCTGAATATTGAAGAGCTGGCCCGTCAGGCCCTTCAGGAGTCGCCGGACGGGAACGGCCGGCTGCGGGCCGCGTGGCGGGCCTGTCGGGCTGAGGTGATGGGCCGTCTCCAAGATCCGGCCCAGCGGGGCGCCATGGCGCGGGGGCTCCGGGCCGTCGATCCGGGCGAAGACCGAGTGATCGGCGGCATCTCTCCAATCGGCGGCGCGCTGTCGGCTGTTTTGGGCAGCATGGCGTTTCGGGGCGGGCTCTCCGTCGTGGGGCGGGTAATCGGCGCCGACTTGTCGATTCTCGCCGTGCCGGCAGCCGTTTTAGGAGGCGCGTTCGGCACGTGGGTTTGTCTGGCTCACGCCGAGGGAAGCCGCAAATCAATCAAAGCCGCGGCCGCGCTCAGCGCCGCGTCGGTTGTCCTGCCGTGGCGGGGCCGGCTGATGAGGGCGGCTTTTGCGGCCTTCAGCGGCGCTCGGCTCTGGGTCACTCGCCCGATGGTTCGGTTCGACGAGGAAGACGCGGTTCAGCGAATTTGTCTGGCAATCCGCGCTGAGCTGACAGCGATCATGAGCGCTGAACTGGCGGGCGTTTTCCAGACCATACCGGGGAAGTTGACGTCGTCGATTCGGGACCTGAGCCGGAGTTCCTCTCAGGACCGGGACGCGGCGGTCGGCGCGCTGCTTGACGCCGCGCGGAGCGAGGGCGTTCAAGGGCTCGACGGTCCGAAAACGTTCTGCTGGGAAGCGGGGAGCGAAGATCTGTACGAGACGTTCGGACTGGTTGAGCCGGGCGATTGGGTCAAAGAGGAGCGTCCGCCCGAAACGGAGCCGTCCGGCGCCGTTCGCCGCGGGCTGGTGAGGAAGGTGAAACGATGACGCGGGGCGTGCTGGCAGTCGATTTAGGCACGAGCAACACGTACATCAGCAAGTGTCCGGACAGCGAGCTGAGCCCGTCCGCGGTGGAGCTGTGGGGCGAGCGGGGTAGCTTGGACACGGCGATTTTGTACCGGCCCGGCGAAGATCCGGTCATCGGTGAGGCCGCCACGTTCGGCTGGGCCGAGGCGTCGCCTCTCCAACGAAAGCGCTGGGAACTTCACAGCCGGTTCAAGCCCGAGCTCGACCGAAGCGCCGACGTGAAAAAATGGGCGGTCGATTTCCTGAAAGGCTTGTTGAGCGGCGGTCGGAAGCGGCACTTGGACATTGACCCGGAGGGGCGGCAGGTCTTTTTCGGCTTTCCCTGTCAGGCGTCGGAGAGCTGGCGCGGCGAGCTGAGAGACGTCGCCAGAAGCGCTGGATTTGGCGAGATCACGCTGCTTGAAGAGCCGCTGGCCGCGCTGGCCGAGGCTTTGGCCGCCGGCGCCTTGAGCCCGTCAGAGGTGCGGAGAAACGTGCTGGTCGTCGACTTCGGCGGCGGCACGTGCGACATGGCGTCGGTCTGCGGCCTGCAGGTGAAGAAGGCGTGGGGGGACTGGCTTTTAGGCGGCCGGCTGTTCGACGACCTGTTCTTCAGCTTGCTGGCCGAGCGGACGGAAGGCGCGTTCGAGCGGTGGGAAGCCGGCGGCGCGTTCGAGTTCGTCCGGCTGTACTGGAGCAAAATCCTGAAAGAGCGGTTCTCTGCCGCGATGGCCGACGACAGGACCAGACGGTGGAGCGGCTCGGCCGGCGAGTACGGGGCGATCCCGTCGCTCGACTGGGACGAGTTTATCGGCCGGTGCCGTCGGTTTACCGCTTCCGGGCCACTTGTTGGGGATGTGCCCGGTTGTCCTGGGAGCGCCGGCGAGTGCGACTTGATCGGCCGGTTTGAAGCGCTGCTCGACGGCGCCGACGAGCCGGAACTGGTGCTCCTTTCGGGCGGTTCCAGCCAGTGGCCGTTCGTGGACGACGCTGTGCGAGTTCGCTTCCCGAGCGCTCGAGTGCTGCGCAGCGATCGGCCCGGCGGGGCCGTCGCCCGCGGGCTGTCCCTGCTTCCGGCCCTCACAGCCCGGCACGAGTCGAGCCGCCGTCAGCTTACCGCCGGATCGGCGGCCTTCGTCAGCCGCACCCTTCGCGGCCCGCTGGCGCAGGTTCGGCAGGAGGCGTCTCATCAGCTGGGAGCCAGCCTGTCCGGTCTGATGATCCGCGAAGCGGTCCGTCCGGCGGTCGAAGAGTACCGAACGGAAGGCGGACCGCTGGCGGAGCTTGAGAAAAAACTGAACGATCGGGTGGAGGGCCTCCGCGGGCAGGCCGACGAAATGGCCCACGCGGCGCTGGGCCGATGGACCGGCGAGGCGGCCAACGTGCTGTCGCTGCTCCTCAAAGAGTGGTTCGCCGAAAACGGCGTCGTCTCGTCGCCCCGACTTGACAAGCCGATCGACTTGGGCGGGGCAGGCGCCGGGGCGGGGCTCCAGTCTCTGGCCGGCAAGTTAGTTCAGCAGGCTCTGTCGCCGCTGTCAAAGTTCGGCACTCTGGCCGTCTCGGCCTTGGGCGCCCTCTTGGGCGGGACTGCCGCCGCGCTCTCGACGGCTGTCGGACCGGCCGGCTGGGCGGTCGGCGGCCTGTTGGCCCTCGGCGGGTGTCTCGCCGGACGTCCGGCCATGGAGCGGTGGATGTCGTCGCTTGACCTGCCGAAGGCCGCGGCCGGGTACCTGCTTTCTGAGGCCCGGGTGAACCGAATGATCGGCCGGCTCCGGGAGCAGGCGGCAGGAGAAATTGACCAAAAACTTTCGGACGCGTGGGCCGCCGGGCTCGACGAGTTTGAAACGCTCGTCAAGCAGGCCGTGGCGTCTGAAATCGCCGGCCTTGACGCGTTCTGCCAGCTCGGTAGGAGGGAGGAAACGACCAAGTGACGCAGGGACTTGTCCAGATTTACACCGGCGACGGCAAAGGCAAGACGACCGCCGCCCTCGGCTTGGCCGTTCGGGCGCTGGGCCGAGGCTGGCCGGTTCGGATCATTCAGTTCCTCAAAGGGGTTCGAGCCGGCGAGCATGCCGCGTTCGAGCGGCTTGGGGTTTCCATATCCTTTGTCCCGTCCGACGTCCCGCCGTGGAAAGCGCGCCGGGAGGATCTGGTCGCCTCCTGCGCCAAGCAGCTGGCTCAGGCTCGGGAGGCTCTGGCCCAGATGGATCGCGGGCTCGTGGTGCTCGACGAGATCATCGGCGCGTTGAACAAAGAGTACGTGACCCGCTCGGACGTCGAAGCCCTGCTGGCGGCCCGCCCGGAGAGCGTCGAACTGGTGATGACCGGACGGGACGCGCCCGACTGGCTCATTGACCGGGCCGGACTGGTCACCCGAATGACGCTGGTTCGCCACCCGTTTTCTCAGGGCGTGCCGGCTCGGGAGGGCATGGAGTTCTAGCTTGACGCTCCTCTGGGGGGATGGGACAATAAAAAGAGAATTTGCAGGATAAAACGCTTCGGGAGCAGTAGGGAAGCCGGTGTAAGTCCGGCGCTGCCCCGCATCTGTGAGCGGGACGACTCCGCAGAGGCCACTGCCGAACTTTTGGTGGGAAGGCGCGGACGAGGACGACCGCCAGCCAGAAGACCAGCCCGGAGCACAGAAGCGCCCCCGGCGAGGGATACGGGTGACGGCTTTCGACGCGGCAGCGCCGCGGCGAGCGGGTAGCCGTGCCCGCCTGCCGCGGCGTTTTGACGTCAAACGACAGCGGAGGGAACGAACCATGGGAGACAAAGCGCTGCTGGTTGTTTTTTTCGGGACGTCTGTGCACGAGGCGCAGAGCGCCCTTCGCCGCTTCTCCGACGCGGCCAAGAAATCGGCCGGCGAGGGCTGGAAGGTCGCGGAAGCCTGCACGTCCAACATCATTCGCCGGAAGCTGAAAAAAGAAGGCCTGTCGATTCCCACGCCGCTGGAAGCTCTGGCGCTCCTTCAGGACGAGGGATACAAGCAGGTGTTCGTTCAGCCCGGCCACGTCATTCCCGGCGCCGAGTACGACGACCTGCGAAGCGTCGTCGAGTCGCTGGGGGCGGTACGGGGCAAGTACGGTTTCAAGAAGCTGGGGCTGGGCCGCGCCCTGCTGATGAACGAAAGAGACTGCGCTGACGTCGCCGAGATCATTGGGCGCGTCTGGGAAAAGCTGCTCGCCGCCGACGAGGCATTGGTCCTCATGGGACACGGCTCGTCCCACGTGGCCAACGCCCTCTACAGTCAGGTTCAGACCTGCCTGTCCCGACTGTCGGGCCGGCTGTTCATCGGGGCGGTCGAGGGCTCGCCGACGCTGGACGACGTGCTCGCCCGGCTGAGCGAAAAAGGTTTGAAGAAAGCCGCTCTCGTTCCCTTCATGGTCTCGGCGGGCGACCACGCGCGAAACGACATGGCCGGCCCGGGCGCCAAGTCGTGGAAAAGCGTCCTGCAGGCTCAGGGAATTGAAACGCGGGCGTTCCTTGAAGGGTTCGGGGACACGGAAGAGTTCCTGAACTACTTCGGCGGCCGCGTGGCCCAGGACATCGAACGGTTTTAGGCAAACAGACTGCGCCTCAGGAGGGAAAAGATGAAATTTTACGCGGTGGGCGTCGGCCCCGGCGACCCTGAGCTGATCACGCTGGCGGCGCTTCGAACTCTTCGGGAAGCCGGGCTGATAGTCGTTCCCCTGTCCGCTCCCGGCAAGGAGAGCGAGGCCGAGCGGATCGTCCGGAGTCACCTCCCGGACGCGCCGATCCTTCAAATCGTCTTCCCAATGGTTCGGGACGAGGCTCGGCGCGACGCGGAACTCCGAAGCCAGCTGGAAGCGTGCCGAAGTCGCTGGGAAGACGTCCCGTCAGTCGTCATGCCGGTCATCGGCGACTCGGCTCTGTACGCGACCGCGTTTTGGCTGGCCAAGGCGTGGTCGCAGCTGACGGACGTTCAGCTTCAGCTCGTTCCCGGCGTGTCGGCCCACTCGCTGGCTTGCTGTCTGACCGGCCAGTTTCTGGCCATGGGCGACGACGTTTTCTCGGTCATCCCCGGCACGGCGGCGGAAGAGCGGATAACCCAAGCCCTGCGGGCTTGCGACTGCGCCGCGCTGTACAAGCCCAGCGCGCTCAAAGGCCGGCTGAGGAAGATCGTGGCTTCCGCCGGGCCGTGGCGGCAGGTTATTCGGGTTGACCGAGCCGGCCTTGACGGCCAGAAAATCGTCTCTGGGCCGGAAGCTCTTGACGAGGCGTCGGAGTACCTGTCTACCCTGCTTTTGTGGCGGTAACCGCCCGAACCGGCGAGAAAGGGGGAGCGGCCGTGATTCAATTTTTGCCGCCTGACGCGATCGAGCGCCGAAGTTTTGAAATCATCCTGGAGGAAATGGGCGACCGGGCCAAGCTGATTCCGGCCGACCAGCTGTCGCTTTTTCAGCGGGTCATTCACACGTCCGCCGACTTCGACTACTTGGACAACCTGTTCGTCTCGCCCGACGCCGTCAGCTCGGGCCGAAGGGCCCTGTCGAACGGCGCGACGGTGGTAACCGATACCAACATGGCTAAAAGCGGCATATCCTCTCACGCGATGAACCTGCTGGGCTGCAAAGTTGTCTGCCGAATGGCCGACCCGGACGTGGCGCGGGAGGCGAAAGAACGGGGAGTCACCCGGGCCGTCGTGTCCATGGAACGGGCCGCGCGCGAGACGCCGGAAGCCATTTTTGCTATCGGCAACGCCCCGACGGCGCTCGTCGAGCTGTGTCGGCTCGTTCAGGCCGGGCAGGTCCGCCCGGCGCTCCTTATCGGCGTGCCGGTCGGGTTCGTGAACGTGGTCGAGTCCAAGGAAATGGCCAAGGCTCTGGACGTGCCGCGCATCATTGCCATGGGCCGCAAGGGCGGCTCCAACGTGGCGGCGGCTATCGTCAACGCTCTGGCCTACGGACTGACTCGATGAGAGCCGAGCGGGTTCTGCGCGAGGGCGTGACGACCGGAAGCTGCGCGGCGGCGGCCGCGGCGGCGGCCGCTTTTTTTATCCGGGACGGGCGGATCGTCGACTCGGTCACGGTGGACGCCCCGGCGCGGAAGTTGTCCGTCGACGTGGCGTGGGTTCGAGCCTGCCCGGGCGGCGCTGAAGCGGGCGTCGTCAAAGACGGCGGCGACGACCCGGACGTGACGAGCGGCCTGACCGTCCAGAGCCGGGTGCGTCCCCGAACGGACGGTCAGGTGACGTTCTGCGCCGGCGCTGGCGTGGGGACCGTCACAGGCCCGGGCCTGAAAGTTCAGCCGGGCCAGCCGGCCATCAACCCGGTTCCCCGGCAGATGATCGCCCAAGCGGTCCTTGAAGTGCTGCCCCGCGGCGCCGACGTTACAGTCTCGATTCCCGGCGGCGAAACGGTGGCGGGGTGCACCTACAACCCGCGGCTTGGAATCGTCGGCGGGCTTTCCGTGCTGGGGACGTCGGGCATCGTCCGCCCGATGAGCGAAGAGGCGCTGAAAGCCACCTTCAAGGCGGACTTGGACGTCAAAGCCGCCAAAGGCCGGCGGCGTTTTGTCTTCGTCTTCGGCAACATGGGCGAGGAGATGACTCAGAAGCTGCTGAAGCTCGGCCCGTCCAGCACGGTCCAGATGGGCAACGAGGTCGGGTTCATGTTGCGGGAAGCCCGCCGGCTGGAAGTGACCGGCCTCATACTGGCCGGTCACTCGGGCAAGATGATTAAGCTGTCCGCCGGGATATTCCAGACTCACAGCCGGGTTGCCGACGGGCGAATGGAAACGCTCTGCGCCCTCGCGGCGCTCGAAGGCGCGCCCTTGCCGGTATTGAACGACATCTACGCGGCCACGACGACCGAAGCGGTCCGGGAGATCCTCTGCCGGGCCGGCTTGGAGTCGGTCTGGGGCCGGGCGGCGCTGGCGGCCCAGAAAAAAGCGGCGGCGTACCTGTGGGGCGACGTGCGGATAGAGACGGCATTCCTCGACAACGACGGCCAGCTGCTCGGCGCGTCGGCGGGACTGGAAGAGCTGGCGTCAGAGATCAGGGAGGACGAGGCGGTATGGGAAAACTCTTTGTCATAGGGGCCGGGCCGGGAAACCCCGGCGGCGTTCCCCTCAGGTGCCTTGAGCTGGCCCGTTCTCTGCCGAAAGTCTACGCGTTTGACAGGCCGCGCCGTCTCCTGTCGGGCCTGCTGGGCCGGCCGGTCGAGCCGTTCGGCCCGAAACTTGACCCGTCCCTCGACGAGCTGGAATGGGCGCTGGCCGAAGGGGACGTCGGTTTGTTAGTCACAGGGGACCCGTGCCTGTTCAGCCTGCTTGACCGGCTCCGAAAACGGTTCGGCCCGGACGCGATGGAAGTTCTGCCCGCTTCCGGCGCCCTTCAAAGCCTGTTCGCCAAGCTGAAAGAGCCTTGGGAAGGGGCGGTTGTTCTGAGCGGCCACGGCCGGGATCTGACCGGCGAACGGCTGGCCGGGACTGTGAAGGCCAACCGGCTGACGGTCCTGTTCTGCGACAAAGACCACACGCCCGCGTGGGCGTGCCGTGTTCTGGAAGATTTCGGCCTCGGCGGCGTCTCTGCCGCCGCCGGGGAGCGGCTGGACCACGACGACGAACGGATAGCTTCGGGGGCCGCGCGGGACTTGGCTGACCTGCCGTTTGGCGGCATGTCGGTCGCCCGGTTCCTCAACGGCTCGCCGTCCGGCCGCTTTTGGCCGGGGCTGAAAGACGAGAGCTTCACCCGCGGCCACGTGCCGATGACAAAGCGGTTTGTCCGGGCGCAGATTTTGTCGCTCCTCGCGCCCCAGCCGGGCGACGTGCTGTGGGATGTCGGGGCCGGAACAGGCTCGGTCTCGGTTGAGCTGGCTTTGGCAGCGCCGGAAGGGATCGTCTGGGCGGTCGAGCGCGAGCCGGAGGGGATTGAACTCATCAGGGCGAACGCCGCGGCTCTCCGCGCCTACAACGTCAAAGTCGTCGCTGGGACAGCGCCCGAGGCCTTAGAGGCCCTTCCGTCGCCCGATCGGGTCTTCGTCGGCGGCTCGTCGGGAAATCTGGACGAGATTTTACAGGCCGTCGCCGCTCGGGGCGCCGGAATTTCTGTGGTCGTCTCGTCGGCCACCATCGAGACGTCGGCGCAGGCGGCCCGATGTCTCGTGCCGCCGCTTTTCGTCGGCGCGGAAGCCGTCACGCTGACGGTGACGGAACACCAGAAGATCGGCCGAGTTCACCTGAATCGGGCGCAGAATCCTGTGACCCTGTGGTACGCGGTCACGGCGGAGGAGACGGGGAAATGATTCATTTTGTCGGAGCCGGCCCAGGCGCCGTTGACCTCATCACGGTCCGGGGCGCCGAGCTGCTGAAGCGGGCGTCAACGGTCGTCTACGCCGGGTCGTTAGTCAACCCGGCGCTGCTGTCGTTCTGCCCGCCGTCCTGCGTCGTTCTCGACAGCGCGTCCATGAGCTTGGACGAAATTATTCTCGCGCTGCAGGAAGGCGAAGCCCGGGGCGGCGTCACGGTCAGGCTTCACACCGGCGACCCGTGCCTGTGGGGAGCCATTCGGGAGCAGATGGACCGGCTGGACGAGCTGGGAATTTCCTACGACGTCGTCCCCGGCGTCAGTTCGTTCTGTGCCGCGTCCGCCGCGCTTCGGGCCGAGCTGACCCGGCCGGGCGTCAGCCAGTCGGTGATACTGGCCCGGCAGGCGGGCAGAACGCCCGTGCCGGACGGCCAGAGGCTCAGCGACTTAGCGAGGTGCGGTTCTACGATGGTGCTGTTCCTCTCGGCCGGTCTGGTTAAAGAGGCCGTTCAGGAGCTTCTTGACGCCGGGCTACCCGGCTCGACTCCCGCTTGCGCGGTCTACAAGGCCAGCTGGCCCGACGAGCGGACGGCCGAAACGACGCTGGACGATCTGGCTGGTGAGATGGCCCGCCTCGGCATGACAAAAACGACGATGATTCTGGTAGGCGGCGCCCTGTCGCGGGCGCCTGTCCAGACGTCTCTGCTGTACGACCGGTCGTTCGGCCACGGCTATAGGAAGTCAGAAGAGTGAACGCGGGGATCGTGGCGTTCAGCGCCGCCGGCGTCGCCTTGGGCCGTCGGATCGCCGGACTCTTTGAGTCCTGGGGGTGGAGCGTTTCCCTCTCGGCCCCGGCCCGGCTGGCCGGGGAAGGCGTGACCGCCGTCGAAAGCTCTTCCGGCTGGGCGAAGGAGCACTTCAACTCCTGCCGCTGCTTGGTGGTCGTCGGCTCCTGCGGCTTGGCCGTTCGGCTGGTCGCGCCGCACCTGCGAAGCAAAACGACGGACCCGGCCGTGCTGGTCGCTGACGACGGCGGCCGGTTTGTCGTGTCGCTTCTTTCCGGGCATCTGGGCGGCGCAAACCGGCTGGCGGCTCGAGTGGCCGACGCGCTGGGCGGGGCAGCGGTCGTGACGACGGCCACCGACGGCCGGGGCCTGACGGCTATCGACACATGGGCGGCGGATCGGGGATTGAGGATAGAAAACCCGCCGCTGATCGCGCCGGTCTCGGCGCTGCTTTTGGACGGCGGCGCCCCCGGCTGGTGGAGCGACGAGGACATCGAAGTCCCCGACGGATTCGAGGCCCGGGCCGAAGGCCCGGTCGGCGCCGCGTGCAGCGCGCGGATCCTCTCGGATCCTTTTGAGCGGACCCTGTGGCTCAGGCCGCCGGTTCTGTCCCTCGGCGTGGGGTGCCGCCGGGGCGTCTCGTTTCAGGCCCTGAAAGCCGAGCTGGAGCGTTTCGCGTCGGCGGTCCGCTGGTCCGTTCGGTCGATCGTCCGGGTGGCTTCGGTCGACCTCAAAAAGAACGAGCCCGGCTTATTGGCTCTGGCCGAAAGCCTTTCAGCCGCGCCGCAGTTTTTCTCGGCCGACGGGCTGATGGCCCTGCTGGGGAATTTCAGCCGATCGGAATGGGTTATATCAAACGTCGGAGTTGATTGCGTCTGTGAGCGCGCCGCCATGGCGGTCAGCGGCGGCGGGCGTCTTGTCGAGGGCAAGTGGAAAGGCTCAGGGGTCACGTTTGCCTTGGCCCGCCTTGGAGGGGAGGACAGTCGGTGAGCGGATTGGTACGAGTTCTTGGGCTGGGGCCCGGAACGCTTGACGAGTGCACGCCCCGGGCTCTGGCGGCCATGGAGGAAGCGGACGTCCTAGTGGGGTACTCGACCTACATTGATTTAGTCAGGGAGCGGTTCCCCCACAAGCCCACCGAGTCGACCGGCATGACGCTGGAAGTGGAGCGGTGCCGACGGGCCGTCGAGCTGGCGCGAAGCGGAAAGAACGTGGCGGTCGTGTGCAGCGGGGACCCGGGCGTTTACGGCATGGCCGGGCTCGTTCTCCAGCTGTGCGGCACTTCTGGCCCGGAGGTGGAGATCATACCGGGCGTCACCGCCGCCTGTTCGGCCGCCGCTCGCTTGGGCGCGCCGTTGGGGCACGACTTCGCGGTGGTGAGCCTGAGCGATCGGCTCACGCCGTGGAGCCTGATCGAGCGGCGGCTCGACGCGGCCGCGGCCGCGGACTTTATCCTGTGTCTGTACAACCCGGCCAGCCGCGGCCGGCCTGACGTGCTGCGCTTGGCCTGCGACAGGCTGTTAATCTGCCGAAGCGGCGAAACGCCTGCCGGGTGGGTCAGGAACATCGGCCGCCCGGGCGAGTCGGTTCACGTCGGGACGCTGGAACAGCTTCGCTGTCAGACCCTCGACATGTTCACCACCGTGATTATCGGCAACTCGCAGACCAAGCGGCTGAACGGCCGGCTCGTCACGCCGAGAGGATACCGGGAGGCGGAAGCATGAGACGAATTTGGCTGATCGGCGGCACGTCGGACGCCAAAAATCTGGCCGACATCTTGGTCGCCGAGGGCTTTTCACTGCTGGCCACGGTCGCCACGCCGGAAGGGCTTTCGTTCTGGGGCGAGCGACCGGGCCTTGAGGTGAGGGCCGGGCGGCTTGATGAGGCCGCCATGGAAGGCCTGCTGGCTCAGGAAAAGTTTTTGGCGGTCGTCGACGGTTCCCACCCCTACGCCCAACAGGTGACCGCCTGCGCTCGAGAGGCGTCGCGCCGCGCGGGCGTGCCGTTCTTTCGCCTCGGTCGGGCGGCGACCCCTTTGCCGGCTGGCGCGAAGGTGTTCCCGACTGCCGCTCTGGCGGCGGAGTTTTTGGCAAACACGTCGGGGAAAATATTCCTGACCGTGGGCAGCAAGGAGCTCGAGCCGTTCGCCGCGTTGCGCGGCGCCGGCGAGCGGCTGACCGTCAGAATCCTGCCGGCGCTCGCGTCGCTTGAAAAGTGCTTCGCCCTCGGGCTGGGGCCGGCGAACGTCATCGCCATGACCGGGCCGTTCTCTCAGGCGACCAACGAGCTTCAGCTCAAAGAAAGCGGCGCCGCGTGGCTGGTGACAAAAGACGGCGGCGCGGCGGGCGGCGCGCCTGAGAAGTTCGCAGCCGCCGAGGCGCTGGGTGTGGGGCTCGTCGTGATCTCTCGCCCCCTTGAGGGGGACGAGGCGGTTGACGCCGGACGAATTGTCCAGTCGCTGAAAAATATCACCGGCGGCGAGCTTACCGCCCCGGCGCGGGAGGACGTGCCGGAGCAGAAGGCGCTCGTGCCGCTGTTTTTTGACCTGAACGATGGCTTTGTCCTCTTGGCCGGCGGCGGCCCGGTGGCGGCTCGGCGGGCCAGAGCGCTGCTCTCCTGTGGCGTTCGGGTTCTCATGGTCGCGCCGGAGCTGTGCGCCGCGTCAAAGCAGCTTTCCGGCCGCGACGGCTTTACCTGGTGCGCGCGCCAGTGGCAGGAAAGCGACTGTCACGGCGCGACGGTTGTGCTGGCGGCGACCGACGACCCGTCGATCAACGGGCGAATCGTCCAGACGGCCCGGCGGCTCGGCATACCGGTCAACCGGGCGGACAGCCGGCAGGGGAACGACTTCGTCTTTCCCGCGGTCGTCAGGCTCGGCAGCGACGTAGCGGCCCTTTCGACCAGTAGCCTGTCGCCGGCCCGCACGGCCAAGCTGGCGGCTCGCCTTCGAGCCGCATGGCCTCAGATGTGCCGGGACGTGCCGCTCGGCCGGCCTCTTCGGCTGGCCAGCCGGGAAAGCGAGCTGGCCATGGCTCAGAGCCGGCTCGTGGCCGAACGCCTGCACGAGGCGACCGGGTTTGACGTGGAGATTATCCCGTTCCGAACCAGAGGCGACGCGGTGGCCGACCGGCGGCTTGAGTCGGCTGGCGGCAAGGGCCTTTTTGTCAAGGAGCTGGAGCGGGCTATTTTGTCAGGGCAGGCGGACTTGGCCGTCCACAGCCTGAAGGACATGCCGTCGTCCTGCCCGGACGGGCTGGCGTTTGCCGCCCTAATGGACCGGCAGACCGCGTTCGACTGTCTGGTGCTTCGGCCCGGCCTGACTGGCCGTCCCGTCAGAATCGGCACGTCCAGCGCCCGGCGGATCGCCCAAGGGCGGGCGCTCTTTTCGGACGCCCAGTTCGTCCCATTGAGGGGCAACCTGCGGACCCGGCTGTCCAAACTGGACGGCGGTGAGTTTGACGCGCTGATACTGGCCGAAGCCGGTCTCAGGCGGCTGGGCCTCCAAGAGCGGGTGAGCCGGGTCTTTTCGCCCGATCAAATGATCCCGTCGGCCGGACAGGGGACGCTGGCCGTTCAGTGTCCCTTCGACGGTCCTGTGTTTGACCTAGTCTCCCAGCTCGACGAGCCGGCCGTGAGAACTTGCTGCTTGGCCGAGCGGGCCTTCATCGACCGACTGAACGGTGGCTGCACCGCGCCGCATGGCGCGTACGCGCGAGTGGACGGAGAAACGATCGAGATGATCGGCCTGTACGTGCGGCCTGACGGGAAGACGCTTTCAGGGAAAATTTCCGGCCCGGCCGCCGACGGCCCCTCTTTGGCGGCCGAGCTGGCCGACCGGCTCAAACGCCGGGGAGACGGACTGTGACCGGCGCCGTGTGGCTTGTGGGCGCCGGCCCCGGGGATCCGGGGCTGCTGACCCGCCGCGGCGCCGACCTGCTGTCCCGGGCCGACGCGGTCGTCTTCGACCGGCTCGTCTCGCCTGAGATCCTCGAGCTCGCCCGTCCGGACGCGGAGTTGATCGACGTGGGAAAGAGCAGCGGCAGCCACCCGGTGCCGCAGGAAGAGATCAACGGCATTCTGGTTCGTCTGGCTCAAGAGGGAAAGGCCGTCGTCCGGCTCAAAGGCGGCGATCCCTACCTGTTCGGCCGGGGCGGCGAAGAGTTCAGTCACCTGACGTCCTGCGGCGTGCCTGTGGGCGTCGTGCCGGGAATAACGTCCGCGTTCGGCGCGGCCGCCTGCGGGGGAATCCCGGTGACGCACCGGGACTTCGCCTCGTCTGTGACGGTGATTACCTGCCACGCCAAGCGGGGAAGCAGCTGGAAGCCAGACTGGAAGGCCTTGGCGGCGGTCGGCGGCACGCTCGTGTTCCTCATGGGGACGAGCGCGTTGGAAGAAATCGCCGAGGGTCTGATCGGCGCGGGGTTGGACGAATCGACCCCGGCGGCGGTCGTGGAGCGCGGCGGCATGAAAGGGGAGCGGACGGTTCGAGGGACGCTTGGCTCAATTGCCGGTCTGGCCCGGTCCGCCGGCGTCGCCTCGCCGGCTCTTGCCGTCGTCGGCGGCGTCGCGTCGCTGAACTTAGATTTTTCAGACATGCTGCCCTTGAAGGACCTGACCGTCGTCGTGACCCGCGGCGCCTCCGACGCGCCGCGCTTTGCCGGAACTTTAGCCCGCTGGGGCGCTCGGGTTCTCGTCCGGCCGTCCATCGACCCGCGGGCTGATTTCTCGTCTCCTGCCTTATCGGACTTCAGGCCGGGACAGCACGAGTGGCTCGTCTTTACGAGCGCTCACGGCGTGGAGTTCTTCTTCCAGTGGCTGGCCCAAAAGGGCTGGGACGTGAGGGCCTTTGCCGGCGCGAAAATCGCCGCCGTCGGCCCGGCGACGGCCCGGGAACTGGAAGCCCGTGGCCTCATCGTGGACTTAGTGCCCGACGTTTTCGACAGCGCCCATCTGGCGGAGGCCTTAGCCGCGCGGAAAACTTCCAGCGCCGCGGCGTTTCGCGCGTGGGAGGCGACGGACGTCTTGAGCCGAGAAATGGCCCGGTCGGGATGTCGGCTTGACGAGTACCCGCTGTACCGAAACGAGATGGACGGCGGAGAGGTCGGCAGCCTGAGCGCCGACTGGGTGACCTTTGCCAGCCCGTCGGCCGTCCGCGGGTTCGTCAGGCGATGGAAGGCCCCGGGAGCCCGGGCGCTCTGCATCGGACCGACGACCGCTGAGGAAGCTCAAAAGCTCGGGTTTCAGACCGTCACGGCTCGTCAGGCCAGCTTTGAGAGCATGACGGCGGCGCTGTTGGAACTGGCGCGAAGCGAAAAAGCCACGCAAAAGGAGAGAGCGAATTGAACAACAGACCAAGACGGCTGCGCCGGATGGCTCAGCTGAGAAACCTCGTCGCCGAGACGAGAGTTTCAAAAGACAGCCTCATCTACCCGCTGTTTGTGACCGCCAAGCGGGACGCCAAGGACGAAATCAGCGCCATGCCCGGTCAGTACCACTGGGGCGTGGACAGGCTGCCCGAACTGCTCGACCGACTGGCGGCTCTGGGCGTGAAGTCCCTGCTGTTCTTCGGCCTGCCCGACCACAAAGACGAGATCGGCTCGTCCTCATGGGACGAGAACGGGCCGGTTCAGCAGGCCCTTCGGTGCGCCCGGTTCCGTCACCCGGAAATGACCCTGATCGCCGACGTGTGCCTTTGCGAGTACACGTCTCACGGCCACTGCGGCTGTCTGAAACAGGACGACCGGGGAAGTTGGACGGTGGACAACGACGCCACGCTGCCGCTGCTCGCTCGAGCGGCCCTTTCCCTGCTGGACGCCGGAGCTGACGCGGCGGCCCCGTCCGACATGATGGACGGCCGAGTCGCGGCGCTCCGTCAGGAAATGGACCGTCAGGGATTTCTCGACCGGGCTATCTTCTCCTACGCGGCCAAGTTCGCCTCGTCGTTCTACGGCCCGTTCCGTCAGGCCGCCGGCTCCGCGCCCGCCGTCGGGGACCGCAAAAGCTACCAGATGGACCCGCGCAACGGCCGGGAAGCCATCAAGGAAGCTCTGCTCGACGAGGACGAAGGCGCCGACGTTCTCATTGTCAAGCCCGGTTTGGCTTATTTGGACGTCGTCGCCCGGTTGAGGGAGCGCACCGACCTGCCGATCGCCAGCTACTGGGTAAGCGGCGAGTACAGCATGATCAAAGCGGCCGCGGCTCGCGGCTGGATTGACGAGCGGGCTGTGACCTGCGAAGCGGCGACGAGCATTATCCGCGCCGGCGCGGGAATGATCATCACCTACAGCGCGCCCGAGCTGGCCGGCTGGATTGACGAGGGATTCCTCCGTTGACCGGCCGCCTGCTGATCGCCGCGCCCTTCTCCGGGACCGGCAAGACAACCGCCGTCATGGCCCTGCTTGCGGCGCTGGCCCGCCGCGGCGTTACGGCTCAGCCGTTCAAGTCCGGCCCGGACTTCATCGACCCGCGGCTTCACGAGCTGGCGATGTCCCGGCGGAGCCATAACCTAGACATTTGGCTGCTGGGCGCGGACGCCGTTCGGGCGCTCGTCGCCCGGAGTTGTCAGGACGCCGACCTTGGAATCATCGAAGGCGCCATGGGCCTGTACGACGGCCTCGGCTCGACCGACCGGCTCAGCGCCGCCCAACTGGCCCGCGAAACCGAAACGCCGGTCGTCCTGCTCGTGCCGTCTCGGGGAATCAGCCGATCGGCCGCCGCGCTGGTGAAAGGGTTCGTCTCGTTCTGGAATCCGCCGGTCGTTCGCGGCATCATCTTCACCCGAACCGGCGGCCCGTCTCACGCCGAGCTGCTGAAAAAAGCGTGCTCCGACTGCGGCGTGCCTGCCCTAGGATATCTGCCGGAACTGCCCGACTGCCGGCTCAAAGACGGGCAGCTCGGGCTCGTCTGTCCCGACGCTTCCGCTTCACGCGCCCTGATCGGGCGGCTTGCCGAAGCGGCGCAGGAGTGTATCGACTGGCCGGCGCTGCTTTCGGTTGCCCAGACGGCCCGACCGCTCGCGGAAGCCGGCCCGGCCTTTCGGCCGAGCCCCGTTCCCCTTCGGATCGGGCTGGCCCGCGACGAAGCGTTTGACGCCGATTACCCCGCCGCGTTGACCGAACTGGAACGGGCCGGCGTGAGTTGGGTCCCGTTCTCCCCGATGAACGACGCCCGCCTGCCCGACGATTTAAACGGCCTGTGGATTCGCGGCGGCGGAACGTTTGACCCTATCAGCAAAGTCAGCGCCAACCGCTCATTGGCCGCCGACCTGTCGAGCCGAGTGCGGGCCGGCCTACCGCTGTGGGCCGAAGGGCTGGGCGCGGCCTGTTTGGCCGAAAACGCTAGGACTGACGGCCAGCTGCTCCCGCTGTGGGGGGTCCTGCCCGGGACGGTCTATCGGACCGACCGTCGCGCCGGGTTTGGGTACGTCACGTTGGAGATGGACGGGCGGACGGTCCCGGCCCACGAGTATCGATACTGGGAGTGGGAGGAGCCGCAGGCCAACGTCTGGGCCGTCAAAGCGTCGAACGGCTCCCGCTGGCCCGGCGGGTTCGTCCGGGAAGGGCTCGTCGCCCTTTTCGGGCACACGCACCCGCTCGGCGCGTCCCTCATGGTCGAAGACTTCCTTCGGACCTGCGCCGCGTTCCGCTGACGAAAAGGAAAGGCCGCCTTCCAAACGGAAGGCGGCCTTTCTTTTGTGAAGGGTGGGAAAAGGGCTGACCGGTTGCGGCCTCCTGCGCGATAAACTAAGATACAGCCATCAAGTGAGATTATTTATCTGCGAGGTGAGCGAGATGAAACGTTTCTTGTTGGCGCTAGGGGCGGTTGTCCTTGGGGCGGGCGTCCTTCAGGCGGCGTCCTTTGGAGTTCTGAAGGAGGACGTCCTTCTGCAGGGGGTCGGAGAGACTTCGGAGAACGGCGAGTGCACCGTCAAGGCCGGAGAAACGGTGACCGTTTTAGGCCATGTCAAGACGATTGTGTTTGTGACCGATCACCTGAAAAGCTTCGGCTGGGTTGACGCGGAGCAGCTGGACGAGGGAAAACCTCAAGGTCAGAAGGCTCAGCTGAAGGACTTCGGCGTGCCGCGGTTTAACTTCTTCGTCACCGCGCCGGCTGACTGGCAGAAGCAGCCCGACTCGGCAAACGGTGACGGCGTGATCTTCGCCGCGCCGGGCGGCGTGGACGCTCGGGCGTGGGGCTCGTTCAACGTCTTCAACACGACGGCAGAAAGCGAGTCAGAGGAAGTCGCCGACCGGGAGAACTGCGCCGACTTCCTGACGGTGCACGGCGACGACTGGTGCGTGACGATCACGCTGAGCGAGGACGGGACGTACGAGGTCCAGAAGAAGATCCTAGTTGATGACGGCGGCACTTGGCTTGGCGCGAGCGTGAGCGGTCCGAAGGAAGCGGTCTGCGCCCTTGGGGAGAAAGGCGCCGAGTTCGTCGCTTCTCAGCGGCTCGGGAAGTAGCTCGACAGATGGTCTGGATCACGACGAAGACCGGCGACGGCGGCGAGACGTCGCTGTACGACGGCACTCGGCTTGCCAAGGACGATCCGCTGGTCTGTTTGTATGGGACGCTGGACGAGTGTCAGGCGTTCTGCGGTTTGGCTCGCGCGTCAAGCGCCTGTGGGGCTGTGAAGGAGCGGATGAAAAAGCTGGAGGAAAACCTTTTCGAGCTGATGGGGGTTCTCGCCCATTCGGGCAGGCCGATGCTGGCGATTGCCGAGCTTGAAGGGTGGACCGAAGAGGCTCATCAAGTCTGCGGAAATTCGTTTGAGTTCCTTCTGCCGGGCGAAAGCGCCGCCGACGCGGCCTTTCACCTAGCGCGGACGGTCGCCCGGCGGGCTGAACGGCTGGCTGTGCCGCTTCTCCGGTCCGGCGTCGTCACAAAGGAGCAGTTCGCCTACATCAACCGGCTGTCGGACGTCATCTACGCCCTTCTTCTGTGGGAGCGGGCGGAGGCGAAGGGCCGGCCGGAAGAGCGGGGACAACGGGCCTGTATTTCGTCAAACAGCTGAAGTGGGGGCTTGCAATTTCCCCTGTTGTGCTATAATCAGGCTGAAGACGGTCTCCTGTGGTGTTCGTGATCGTGATTTCAGTTTTGAGCCAACAACCTATTCAATTGGGACTCGGATGGGAGCGCCCGTGGGTGTCTTCGTATGGGTCAAAACTTTTGGATCGGGTCAAAACAACCATGACACGGCATTGCGGGTTCAGTCGATCGGCGGAAGAGGCCTGGCCTCTTCCGCCTTGTTCTTTTTCAGATGAAGGAGGTCCGCGAATGGTTCCCCAACTGGCGCTGGATGAATTTGAAGGGTACATCTTGGACTGGGACGGCGTGATCGCCGAGACGAGCCTGAACTTTCAGCCGATACGGGATCGGTTCTTCGGCGGCCGGCACGCGTCCCTGCTGGAAGAAATGGCCCTGCTTGACGAGCCCGAGCGCTCCCAGTGCCGGGAAGCCATCGAAGCCGAGGAGCTTCGCGGCGCCTGCGCCGCCCAGATTGTCCCCGGCGCGTCGGACCTTCTGGGCTGGCTCGTTCGGCAGGGGAAGAAATACGCCGTGCTGAGCCGCAACAGCCGGTCGTCTCTGGACCGCTCAGCGGCGAACATCGGCGTGACCCTGCCGCCGGTGACGGTCACCCGCGAGGCGCCGCACGTCAAGCCCGACCCTCGGGCCCTGTGGGACGTGTGCGACCTGCTGGACGTGCGGTCTCAAGACTGTTTGGTCGTCGGCGATTACGTGTACGAGCTGTTGGCGGCGCGCCGGGCCTGCATGAGGGCCGCGCTCGTCCAAAAGAACGGCCCGTGGGCCTCGTGGGCCGACGCGGTCTATCCGCGGCTGACCGATTTCGTTCGCGCGCTCGGCGAGAGGGAAACGTTTGTGCCGTGGGAATATCACGGCGCAGAGGTCGGTTCCGAGTTCGTCCGAGCCGGCGACCTGACGTCGCTGGAAGGCTGGCTGAGCCTTGAACGGGCGGCGGCTTCCGGCGCCAGAGAAGTGCGCGTGCCCGTCGGGCTTCTGGCTGAGCCGATGTGGCGGGCCTGCCCGGGCCTGCCTGCCGGGCTCGCCGGCCTGTCGGTCAAGGACGCGGTTCAACTGTGGCTCGGCGGCCGCTGGCCGCTTTTGTCCGTGACGGAGGAGCAAAACGATGACTGATTGGGAGACGCCGTTAGCCGAACGAATGAGGCCGCGGAGCTTGGACGAGTACCGCGGTCATAGCTCGATTCTCGCGCCCGGCGCGCCGCTTCGCCGTTTCCTCGAAGAGGGCGACGTGCCGAGCTGTATTCTCTACGGGCCGCCCGGCGTGGGAAAAACCGCGCTGGTCCGCCTGATGGGGCGCGTCACCGGCCGGGAACTTCTGGAGATCAACGCGGTCAGCGCCAAGGTGAGCGAGCTTAGGGATTTGGTGGATCGGGCGGCTGACCTGCGGCGGCTGAGCGGCCGATCGGCTATCGCTTTCGTTGACGAGCTGTACCACTTTAACCGGAGCCAGCAGGACGCTCTGCTCCCGTCGGTGGAGCGGGGCGAGGTGATTTTGGTGGGCACGACCACCGAAAACCCTCGGTTCGAGATCAACAAGACGCTCCTGTCCCGGCTGTTGGTGTTTGAGATCGGCCCGCTGGAGAAAGAGGACCTAGTCGAGATCCTCAAGAGCGCGCTGACCGACCGGGAACGCGGGCTTGGCGAGCTGGAGCTGTCCGCGTCGGATGATGTTATCGAGGCGATCGCGGCCTCTGCGGGCGGGGACGGGCGGCAGGCTTTGACCCGGCTGGAGTTTTTGTCCCGGGCGATCGCCGTTTCGGGCCGTCGGACGATTGAGGAAGACGACCTGACGAAAAGCCTGCCGGCGGCGTTTGTCCGGCACGACCGGCGGCAGGACGACCATTACGCCGTCATCAGCGCGATGATCAAGAGCATTCGCGGCTCGGACCCGGACGCGGCGGTCTACTGGCTGGCCCGGCTGATCGAGGGCGGGGAAGACGTTCGGTTCATCGCCCGGCGGCTGATGATCCTAGCCGCCGAGGACGTCGGGCTGGCGGACCCGCAGGCGCTTGTCGTGGCGACCGCCGGGGCTGACGCGGCCGATCGGGTCGGCTGGCCGGAGGCGCGGATTATCCTGAGCGAAGTAGCGCTGTACTTGGCCGCCGCGCCCAAGAGCAACAGCGCCTATTTGGCAGTCGGCAAGGCGCAGGACGCGATCCGACGGGGGGACTTGCTGGCCGTGCCGTCGCACCTGATCAACGGACAGCCGGGTTACCAGTACCCTCACGACTTCCCCAACCACTGGACGGCTCAGGCGTACCTGCCCAAGCCGCGGCGGTTCTACGAGCCGGGGAGCATGGGCGTCGAGTCCCGGATTGCCGCCAGGCTGGCTATGTTCTGGCGGAGGTTTCAGGAGAAAGACGAAAAGAGCGGCGAGCCGGATTGACGGCTCGCCGCTCTTTTATGGTTATGACCGGTGGAACGCGATGAAGAGCCGGTCCCGAAGCAGGGCCAGCGCCTCGCGAAGCGCCATCGTCGTGTAGTCCAGCCCCTTGGACGACGGCAGCAGGTCAAACGGCAGTCTGACCGGCGGCGCGTAGCTTGGCACCGGCGCGAAGACGAACTGGACGTCCGGCGCGTAAAACCGGGCCCACAGGGCGGCTCGGGCCATGTGAAACTTGTCGGTCACAAGGGCCGTCGGGCCGCTCATCTTTCGCAGAATCGGCGCGGAGAAGCGGAAGTTCTCCTCGGTCGTCCGGGACGACCGCTCGATTAAAACTTCCCGAAGGTCCTTTCGCTCGCTGAGCCACGACAGCAGAAGCGGCGACTCGATGCCCGACAGGAGAATCGGCCCGCCGTTGGTCTGCTGAAGGGCGAAGCGAAGCCGGCGGACTGACGCGGGGGACGCGGTGAACCTCACGCCGTCGAAGACGGCGCCGCCGGAAAGCACCAGAACGGAAGCCGGCTTCTGGTCAGACCGGGGAGAGCATAAGGATTCCACAGCCCGAAGGGCCCACTTCCCGCCGAGGGGCGTGCAGGCCGCGAGGAAGACGAGCAGCCCGGCGGCAAGCCACCGCTTTCGGCGGCCCAAAAGGAGCCAGAGCGCTGTCCCCCAGAGCAGTAGTCCCAGCGGGGAGGCGGCGAACAGCAGGGCGCTGCTGAGGAATTCCTGTCCGGCGCAGGGGAAACTCATGCCCTGGTCAAGGCGGACTCAAGGGCCTCCGAGTTGTGCTGGATATGGTCGCCCATAGCCCGGGAAGCTCGATCCCCGTCGCCGTTCAACAGCGCGTCGATGACTTGGATATGTTCCTGCGCCAGCTCGAGAATCGTCCGCTGATCGATCAGCGAATAGGGCCGGTACAGGTTGATCTGATCGACAAGGTCGCTGAGGACCTCCTGAAGAAACCGATTGCCCGAACTCTCGTAGAGGAACTGGTGGAACAGGTAGTCGGCCTGCAGGTACTCGTCTTTTGTCGTGCTGTCGTTCATGCCGGCAAACTGGGCGCGGAACTTTTCAAGCTCCCCTCGGGGCGTCCGGCGCGCCACCAGCTGCACGGCAAACCGCTCCAAGTCTTCCCGCAGGGCGTAAAGCTGCTCGGCGTCCTCGGCGGTCGGGCAGGTCACGTAGGCGCCTTTGCGGGGCGTGAGCGTCACGAGGCCGGTTTTCACCAGCTGGCGAATCGCCTCGCGGACAGGCGTGCGCGAAACCGCCAGCTTGGAAGCCAAATCGACTTCGGAAAGTTTCTCGCCCGGGGCGAGGTGCCCGCTGACGATGGCGGCCTTGATCTTCTCGTACACTACCTGACGCAGGTCAAGAGTCTTGGCTGGACGGAAAGGATTATCCATCGCGTTACTTCCCCCTCACAAAATAAAACGGCCCTGCCATAGGCCGGGACAGTCAGAAAATTCGTATTTTGTGTCCATTATACAAAAAACATCAAAAGGTGGAAAGAGGGCCGGGGCAAGGAGTTTTTTCTTTCGACCGGCGGCGGGATTTTTCAGGCCGGCGGAAATGGACGGAAAAAGGAAAACTCGTTAATTTTACGGCGTTTTATTGAAGCCATCATTGTGGCACAATATTCCGAAAAATAAGCAACGGCCTCTTGAGGCCGGTCGGAATCCGCAGGCGGACTGATCGAAACTCGACTGCTCTGGCCGTGCGGCGCAGGACTGGTACAATAGAGGACAATATGAGGTTCGCTGTTTTGCGGCCAAAAGGGGATATGCGGAATGAGAATTGCCGTCGTCGGTGCAACTGGTGAAGTCGGACGGGAGATGCTCCGTCAGCTGGAGCTTCAGGACGTTCGCGGGGAGGTGCGGGCTTTCGCTTCCGCGCGCAGCGCCGGAAAGAAGCTGCCGTGGCGCGGCGGAGAGCTGACCGTTGAGCTTTTGGACGAGGCGTGGCCGTTTGACGGCGTCTTCGACTACGTCCTGTTGGCGGCTGGCGGCGAGCTGTCCAAGCGGTTCGCGCCCCGGGCGGCCGCGGCCAAAGCGACGGTGATTGACAACAGTTCGGCGTGGCGGGGCGACCCGGCCGTACCGCTCGTCGTGCCGGAGGTGAACGGCGGTCTGCTCCAGGGCTACCGGGGCATTGTGGCTAACCCGAACTGCTCGACGATTCAGCTGGTGCTGTCGCTGTCGGAAGTTTACCGCCGCTGGGGCATTAAAGAAATCGTCGTGAGTACCTATCAGGCGGTCAGCGGCGCGGGCCATCGGGGCATTGAGGAGCTCCTCGCCCAAGAGAAGGGGGCGACGGAGCACAAGAAGTTCCCGGCTCAGATTTGGCGGAACGTCATTCCGCAGATCGGCGGCGAAGGGAAGGACGGCTTCTGCGAGGAAGAGGTCAAGATGATCGTCGAGCCGCGAAAGATTTTCGGCGACGGGTCGATAGAGTGCTGGCCGACGACCGTTCGCGTGCCGGTGATGTACGGGCACAGCGAGTCTGTCTTCTGCCGCACGGCCCGGCCGTTTGAGAATCTGGAAGAGGTTCGGGAGGCCATGCGCCAGTCGCCGAACGTGGTCTGGGAAGACGGCCTTCTCACGCCTCTGACCCACGCGCCGGAGAGCGACGCCACGTTCGTCGGGCGCCTTCGGAGCTGCGGCGCCGGGGCCTTCTCGTTCTGGAACGTAGCCAACAACATTCGCGTCGGCGCAGCGACCAACGCGGTGCGGATTTTAAGGCGGCACGCCGAGTTGAACGGCGCGGCCAAATAGCTGAGGAAAATCCGGAAGGAGGACGAAAAATGTTTCGAGGAACTGGAACGGCGCTCGTGACGCCGTTTAAAGACGGAGCGATCGATTACCCGTGCTGGGAAAAACTCATCGAGCGGCAGATCGAAGGCGGCGTGGAAGCGTTGATCGTTCTGGGAACGACCGGCCAGGCGGCGACTCTGTCCCGGCCGGAGCGGGACGAGGCGGTTCGGTTCGCCCTGTCGCGGGTCAGCGGGCGCGTGCCGGTCATCATCGGCACTGGGACAAACTGCACCGCCTCGACGATTGAACTGTCCCAATCGGCGCTGGAACTTGGCGCCGACGGGATCTTGGTCGTCACGCCGTTTTACAACAAGCCGACGCAGGACGGCCTGTTCGAGCACTTCGCCGCGGTGGCCCGGGCCGCCCGGGGAAAAATAATCCTTTACAACGTGCCGGGCCGGACCGGGTGCAACATGAGCCCAGCCACGGTGCTCCGCTTGGCGACGATAGAGAACATCGTCGGCGTCAAAGAGGCCAGCGGGAACCAGTTCGCCTGTGACGACCTGATCCGCCGGCTTCGGGTCGTCCGCCCCGATTTCAAAGTCTTCTCGGGCAACGACGATCAGGCGTTTCATCTGGTCTGCTCGGGCGGCGACGGGGTCATTTCGGTTCTGTCCAACCTCATGCCCCGCGAGACGAGCGACATGATCCGCGCCGCGTTGGCCGGCCGGCTGGAAGAGGCTCGGGACATGCACCTCAAGCTGCTGCCCCTGATGAAGGACCTGTTCGTGGAAAGCAACCCCATTCCGGTCACCTACACCTTGGCCCGGCTGGGGCTGTGCAAAAACGAGCTGCGCCTGCCGCTGGTGCCGGCCGCGAAGGCGTCGGAAATGCTGTTGGACGCCGATTTGGCTGAACAGGATCTGCTGTCGTGACCGGTTTTTCATACGGCCTCGTCGGCTCAACCGGGCGGATGGGCGGCGAGATCAGGAAAATTCTCGGCCCGGAGGCTTGCGTCTTCGAGGCGTCAATCACCGGGCAGAACGAGACCGGGACGCCTAAGGTCATCTTTGACTTCTCCCGTCCCGAGGCGCTGGAACTCACGCTGGCCGCGTGCCGCCGGTTCGGCTGCGCCCTCGTTTTGGGGACGACCGGCCTGAGCGACGCCCAGCGCCGTCAGGCCGCCGAGCTGGCAAAGACCGCCGCGGTGGTGCAGAGCGCCAACTTCTCCTTGGGCATCGCCGTCCTGTCAATGATCTTGGCCGACTACGGGCCGCTGCTGTCCGACTGGGACTGCGAGATCGTCGAGGCGCACCACAAGGCCAAAAAGGACGCGCCCAGCGGCACAGCGCTGGCGCTGAAGAAAGCTCTTGGCCGCGACGCGGTCACCCACTCGCTTCGGGTGGGCGGCGTCCCGGGAGATCACATCTGCGTCTTGGCTAGCGAGCAGGAAGTCCTCACCCTGAGCCATCGGGCCATTGCCCGAAGCGTCTTTGCCGCCGGGGCTGTCCGGGCCGGCCGGTTCGCCGCGTCCGCTCGGCCGGGGCTTTACAGCTTTATCGACGTGCTTCAGACGGAGCGGGAGCGGAACTCATGAACACCGAAGACGTGATTCGTCTCATTCAGACGTCCAAAAAGCGGACGCCCGTTCGGGCGTTCGTCTCCGGCAGGTTGAAGGGGATCGACTGGGGGGACCTGAAGTTCGTCGGGTCTTCCGAGTTCGGCACGGTCTCCGGCGACTTGGCCGAGCTTCGCCGCGTTCTTGGCGCGAACGAAGACCGAATTGA
The DNA here is from genome assembly GCF_000237805.1 of Jonquetella anthropi DSM 22815. Taxonomy (GTDB): domain Bacteria; phylum Synergistota; class Synergistia; order Synergistales; family Dethiosulfovibrionaceae; genus Jonquetella; species Jonquetella anthropi. Next base: position 77,915 of record NZ_CM001376.1, read on the forward strand.
ATCGGCCGATTTTGAGGTGGCCGCTAGGAACTCGGCCGTCCCGTTGGCCGACCTAAGCCAATACGAGGCTCGAATTGAGCCGGGCGCGGTGATCCGCGACATGGTCGAGATCGGCCGCGGCGCGGTGATCATGATGGGCGCGGTCCTCAACATCGGCGCGTCCGTCGGGCCGGGAACGATGATCGACATGAACGCCGTCCTAGGCGGCCGGGCCGTCGTGGGGGCGAACTGCCACGTCGGCGCCGGCGCTGTACTGGCCGGCGTGGTGGAGCCCGCCTCGGCCAAACCGGTAACTGTGGGCGACAACGTGCTGATCGGCGCCAACGCGGTCGTCCTCGAGGGCGTATCCGTCGGGCGCGGCGCCGTCGTGGCCGCCGGGGCGATCGTCACGTCGGACGTGCCGGAAGGCGTCGTCGTCGCCGGCTGTCCGGCCCGAGTCATCAAAAAAGTTGACGGCAAAACCGAATCGAAGACAGCGCTGGTCGAGGCGCTGAGGCAGCTATGAGCGCGCCGTTTCGTCCGTTCCCTTCCGCGTCGATCGCGGTGCACAAGTACGGCGGCTCGTCGGTCGCCACGCCCGAACTGATACGGAAGGTAGCGGCCCAGGTCGCGTCGTGTCGGAAGGACGGCCAAAAAATTGCCGTCGTTGTCTCGGCGATGGGCAAAACGACCAACGGCCTGATTGACCTGGCTAATTCCGTGTCGGCTCATCCAGTCGGCCGGGAGATGGACATGCTGCTGGCCACCGGCGAGCAGGTGTCGGCGTCCCTGCTTTCCATGGCGTTAAACGACCTTGGGATTCCGGCGGTTTCGCTGAATGCCTTCTAGATCGGCATGATGACGACGGAGACTCACAGTTCCGCCCGAGTGCGGGACCTTGACTCGTCCCGGCTCCGCCGTGAGCTGGACGAGCGCGGCGTTGTCGTCGTCACTGGCTTTCAGGGAATTACGGCGTCGGGCGACCTGACCACGCTGGGCCGGGGCGGCAGCGACACGTCGGCCGTGGCTATCGCCGCGTCGCTCGGCTGTCCCTGCGAGATTTACAGCGACGTGGCTGGCGTTTTCGCCGGCGATCCGCACGCCGTTGCCGGGGCCAAACGGCTGGAATATGTCACGTGGGAAGAAATGCTCGAACTGGCGTCGCTGGGGGCGAAGGTGCTTCACTCCCGGGCGGTTGAGATCGCCGAAAAATACGACGTGCCGCTGTACTGCGGGGCGACGTTTAGCGAAGAGAGGGGAACGTACATCGTGAAAGGACTTCCCGAATGGCTGGAACAGCCGGTAGTGACCGGCGTCGCGCTGGCCCGAGGCCAAGTGCGCGTCAGCCTGACCGGCGTGCCGGCTGAAACGGCGTTCGGCGCCGGGCTTTTCACCGCCCTGGCCGAACAGCGAATCAATCTGGATATGATCGTGTCCACGTCCGAAGAGAACGGGACGGCGGCGCTCGGCTTTTCCGCCGCGTCGAGCGACGTGGAGGCCATCTGCGCCACCCTCAAGCGCTTCCCTGCCGCCGGCGGGATGACGATTGACGACCGAGTGGCAAAGGTCTCGGCCGTCGGCGTCGGCATGCAGTCGGCAAGCGGCGTGGCCGGCCAGTTCTTCTCCGCTCTGGCTGAGGCCGGCGTCACGGTCCTCAGCGTGACCACGTCGGAAATTAAAATCTCGGTTCTCGTCCCGGACGCGGAAGCAGATAAGGCTCAGAAGGCGCTGATGGAGCGCTTCGGTCTGGTCGAGTGATGGTCGGAGGGGAGCGCGCGGCCGAGGCTGTGACGCGGCGCGGGCGCTCAGCTCCACAGGAAAGGGGAGCGCGAAGTGATTAACTGGATATGGGCCGGCATGTTTATCATCGGCATCGTCACGGCCATGCTGACAGGGAACGTTCAGGCCGTGACCGACGCGGCCATCAACAGCGCCAACACGGCGGTCGAACTTTCGCTGGGCCTCATCGGGGTCATGACCCTCTGGCTCGGCGTGATGAAGGTCGCCGAAGTCTCCGGCCTGATCCGAAAGGCCGCCCGGTGTCTTCGCCCCTTGCTGGTCCGCCTGTTCCCCGACGTGCCGCCGGATCACCCGGCCATGGGGTCAATTCTGATGAACCTCGCGGCCAACGTCTTCGGGCTGGGCAACGCCGCGACACCGTTCGGCATCAAGGCCATGCAGGACCTGCAGACGTTGAACGGTACCGACGACACGGCGACAGACGCCATGTGCATGTTTTTGGCCATCAACACGTCCAGCGTGACGCTTATTCCGGCCACGACCATCGCGTACCGGGTCGCCGCCGGCTCAGCCAACGCAACTGAAATCATCGGCCCGACCATCGTGGCGACCGCCGTTTCGACTGCCGCCGGAATCATCGCGGCCAAACTGCTCGCCCGGACGCGAAAATACCGCTCCACCTGCCCGGCGCTTCGGATCAGCGAGGGGAGGGAATAGCCGTGTTCGTCCGCGGGGTCAACCTCATCTCCCTGTACGCTATCCCGTTCATTCTCTTGGTCGTCATCGCCTACGGCGTCTGCAAAAAAGTGCGGGTCTACGAGGTTTTCACCGAAGGCGCCAAAGAGGGCTTCAACACGGCTGTGCGGATTATCCCGTTTTTGACAGCCATGCTCGTCGCCATCGGCGTGTTTCGTGCCTCCGGCGCCATGGGGTACTTTGCCAAACTCGTCTCGCCCCTGACGAATCTGATCGGCATGCCGGCCGAAGCCCTGCCGATGGCGCTCATGCGCCCGCTGTCGGGCGGCGGCGCCGACGGAATCATGAACGAGCTGTTCAAAGTGCACGGCCCGGACTCGTTCATCGGCCGGCTCGTCTCCGTCATGGCCGGTTCCACTGACACGACGTTCTACGTGCTGGCGGTGTACTTCGGCGCCGTCGGCATCAAAAAGAGCCGCCACGCCCTGCCGGCCGGCCTGATCGCCGACCTGTGCGGCATGCTGGCCGCTCTGGCGGTCTGCCGGCTCGTGTTCGCCTCATGACGAAACTGACGTTTCCCGAGCCGCCGCGGCCGGGGGATTTTGTGGCGCTGATCGCGCCGTCGTCGCCCGTCACAGAGGCCGAAGCGGCCGAGTGCCGGCAGGTCGTCCAAGCCATGGGCTTTCGGGTTCAGATGAGCGGCTTGGTGACCCAAAACCTGTACGGCTACGAGGCGGGCGACCCGAAAAGCCGGGCCGATGAGTTCAACCGGGCTTTCGGCGACCGGGACGTCAAGGCCGTATGGTGCCTCCGGGGCGGCAACACCAGCTACAAGCTCCTCGACCTGATCGACTGGGACCTTCCTCGGGCGAACCCCAAGCCCTTCGTCGGGTACAGCGACATCACGCCGCTTCATTGGCTGCTCAACCAGCGAAGCGGCCTCGTGACCTTCCACGGCGCCATGGTGCGGTCCAATCTGCTGGGCTCTTCGGACGGCTACAGCTTGGAAAGCCTTCGCCGCGCCGTCTTCGCCGCGCCCGGCGGCGAGCTGACCTTCGCCAACCCGGACGGCTGTCCGCTGAGCGCCGTCGCCCCCGGACGGGCGCTCGGACAGCTGACCGGCGGCAACCTGAGGGTTTTGACGTCGCTGCTCGGCACGCCGTACGAAATCGAAACGGCGGGGAAAATCCTTTTTCTGGAAGACGTGGACGAGAGCACGTCCCGAATCGCCCGCATGTTGGGACACCTGAAGCTGTCGGGCAAGCTCTCGGATCTCGCCGGCGTCCTGCTGGGAGACTTCACGAACTGTCCCAACGACCCGGAGAGCGGCTGGACCACAGAAAACCTGTTGGACGAGTTTTTCGGCTCGTTGGGAGTCCCGGTCCTTCGGGGCCTGCGAGTCGGCCACGGAGAGGTCACCGGCGCGCTTCCGCTGGGCGCCGAGTGCGCCATGGACGCGGCCGCGGGGCTGATTACCTTCCGAATGTAACTGCAAAAGAAGAGGCCGGACGGCTCAAGCCGTCCGGCCTCTTCTTTGTTTGTTAACGCTCGTCCCGGCGATAGACCACCTGTCCATCGATCACGGTCATCAAGCAGACGTTTCTCAAATCCATCGGGTCGCCGCTCCAGACGGCCAAGTCCGCGTCCTTGCCCTTTTTGAGCGAGCCGATTCGGCCGTCAAGCTCCAAGTGCCGCGCGCCGTAAAGCGTGATGCCTTTCAGCGCTTCAATCCGCGGCAGGCCGGCCTTGCAGGCGATCACGGCCGCCAGAGGGTACTCGGACAGCAACATGAACGGGTGGTCGGTGATCAGGCAGAACTGAACGCCCGCCCGATAGAGAGCCGCCGGCGTCTCCCAGCTTCGGTTCTTCAGCTCCAGCTTGCTCTTGCCGGAGAAACTCGGCCCAAGTGCCGCTTTGACGCCCTTCTCTGCCAAGTAGTCGGCGATCAGGTGGCCTTCGGTGCAGTGCTCCAGCGTGTAGCGCAGGCCGAACTCCTCGGCAATCCGAATCGCCGTGCAGATGTCGTCCGACCTGTGGCAGTGAATCGTCAGGGGCATACGGCGTTCCAGCACGGGCTGAAGCGCCTCAAGGCCCAAGTCCCGGTCGTGCGGCGTCTTCGACTCGGTCTTCTTCGCGTAGTCCTGCGCCTTCGCCAGAGTCTCCCGCAAAAGCGACGCCACAGCCATACGGGTCAACGGGGCCTTCTTGCGCTCCTCGCCGTACACGCGCTTCGGGTTCTCCCCCAGAGCGGCTTTCATCGCCGACGGCGACTTGATGACCATCTTATCCACCACTCGCCCGCGAAGTTTCAGCACAATCCCGGTCCCACCGATCACGTTCGCGCTGCCGGGCAGGCACTGGACCGTCGTCACGCCTCCGGCCAGCGCCTCTGGAAGCGCCTCGTCGTCCGGGTAGAACGCGTCCAGCGCCCGCAGCTGAGGCGTCACCGGGTCGGTCTTCTCGTTGCCGTCGATCATGCCGGCGGGCGTCGAATAGGTGAAGTTCCCCAGATGAGTGTGAGCGTCCACCAGCCCCGGCGTGACGTACCCGCCGCCCAGGTCAATCGTCTCGGCGTCCGACGGCACCTCGTCGCCTCGAACCACGTCGACGATCTTTCCCGCGTCGTCGGCCAACAGCGCCCCTCGCTCGACGATCGGCCCTTCCAGCGTCTCAAACGTTCCGTTGATAAAAGCTCTCATCGCGTCCCCTCCTCGCAAACTTTCGGCTTTTCTCTATTATACGAGCCGCGTTGCCCGCCGTCGCTCCAAACCGGCCCCTTTGGGACTGATACCGTCCCGGAACGGCGAAAAGTGCCAGATGTCCGTCGCCGTCGCCTTGACAGAGACCTGCATATATTTAAAATATATTTTAAGAAGTTAGTCTGCTAAATTAATGGCCTTATCGAAGGAGGGACAGGTTGATGCAAATTAGGAAAGCTGTGTGTCGGTTGTTGGCGGCGGCTGGCATTTTGTCGCTTGGAGGGGCTTGCTACGGCGCGTATCCGGAGAAGCCTGTAGAGGTGATCGTCGCGTTTCAGCCCGGCGGCGGCACGGACGTTGCCGCTCGGACGGTGTTTAAGTTTGCCGAGAAGTATTTCGGACAGAGCTATGCGATTGTGAACAAGCCCGGCGCTTCCGGGGAGATCGGCTGGACGGCCATCGCGCGGGGAAACCCGGACGGCTATACCATCGGTTTCATCAACCCGCCCGGTTTCCTCATTATTCCGATCCAGCGCCCGGCGGCTAAGTATCGGTTGGACAACTTTGATTTGATTGCCAACATCGTGATGGATCCCGGTGTTATCGGCGTTCGTCCCGACAGCCCGTACAAGACGCTGAACGATTTGATCGAGGCGGAAAAGAAGGAGCCGGGGAAAATATCCATCGCTTATTCAGGCCCCGGAACGTCTGAAGCCCTGCTGCTCTCGCGGGTGGAACGCCAATCGGGCGTGACGCTGAACAAGGTCCCGTTTGACGGCTCGGCTCCCGGCATGGTGGCTCTGATGGGCGGGCACGTGGAAGCGGTGTGCATGAACCTGTCAGAATGCTACACCTACATTGATGATGGCAACCTGCGGCTTGTGGGCGTCGGCTCTCCGGAACGCGAAGCGACGGTCCCCGACGTGCCGACGTATAAGGAGCAGGGATACGACTTCATTCAGGCGAGCCTGCGCGGCGTGGCGGCCCCTAAGGGTCTGCCGAAGGAAGCTCTTCAGGCGATAGAGAATTCGTTGAAAAAAGCGGTAGAGGATCCGGAGTTTCAGGCTAAGGCGAAGGAGCTCCAGATGCCGCTGCGGTTCATGGGCTCGGAGGAGTACACCAAGTTCCTGAACGACATGAATCAAGACCTGCAGAAAGAGTGGGAGACTAACCCGTGGTAGCGCCGGGCAGAGAAAACAGAAGATGAAAAACGATTTATCGTCAGGCGGGCCTTTGCCTGCCTGACGATAAAACTCTTTAGGGGACTGATGAAAGTGAGAAAATTTTTTGACCTGTACCTTCCGACGATCTTGTTGTTTGGTTTAGGCGCCTATTTCCTGACGGACACGAAGGACATCACCCCAGACGCTCTGATTTATCCGCGGGCTTTGGCTATTTTGATGATCGTTTTGGCGGCGGTGGGCTTTATCGTGGCACTTCTGTCATACCGCCGGGAGACAGCGCGCTCGGATGACGACAAAGACTTCAAGAAACTTGCGCTGGCAGTGACGGCGACCGTTGCGTACTGCGGGCTCATGCCGTTTTTAGGGTTCGTGACTTCGTCGTTTCTGTTCTGCTTTGGGCTGATTTGTGCGCTGGGGTACTCGCGGCGGGGCGTGGCGCTCGTCGTGTCTGGAACGTTGGTCGCCCTTATTTGGCTGGGTTTTCGAGTGCTGCTGAAGGTCCCCGTGCCGAAGGGAATTTTCTTCGGCGGCGGGCTGTAGGGGGGAAGATGGCATGGACGTTATTTGGTCGGCGTTTATAGGGGCGCTTACCCCGATAAATTTAAGTTTCTCCTTGCTTGGAACCGTCATCGGAATAATCGTTGGAGCGCTCCCCGGTTTTACCTCGACGATGGGCGTCGCCCTGTTTATCCCGTTTACCTACTCGATGTCCCCGGCGGCAGGGCTGATCTTTTTAGCCAGTATTTACTGCGGCTCCACGTACGGCGGATCGATCTCGGCGATTCTGATTCGGACTCCCGGCACGCCGGCGGCTGTGATCACAGCCATTGACGGCTACGAGATGACCCGCAACGGCGAGGGCGGCCGCGCTCTGGCCATGGCTGTCTTTTCTTCGCTGATCGGCGGCCTGATCAGCGCGGCGGCTCTGCTGTTTATTGCGCCGCCGCTGGCTCAGCTCGTCCTGCGCTTTGGCCCGGTGGAAGTGTTCTACTTAGCCATTTTGGGGCTGTCGGTCATCATCGGCATATCAAAGGGTTCCGTCCTCAAGGGCTCAATAGCCGGCGTGATGGGAATGCTGTTGGCGACGGTCGGCGTTGACGGTATTTCCGGGTCGTATCGGTACACGTTGGACAACGTGTCGCTGTTTGAGGGGCTGCCGGTTGTGCCTGTGGTGATTGGTCTTTTTTCGGCCTGCCAGGTTTTCAGCCTTGTCGAGCAGAAGAACGTGACTATCATCAAGGACATTGCGTCGTTCTCCGACGACTCGTGGCCCAAAATGCGGGATATCCGAGATCACTTCTGGCTCATGGTAAAGTCGGGGATTATCGGGACGGTCGTCGGTATTATTCCGGCGGCCGGCATGAGCATTGCCTGCGCCATCAGTTACAACGAGGCCCGGAGATCTTCCAAACACCCTGAAAAGTTCGGTTCTGGTTCTGTTGAGGGCGTTATCGCGTCGGAGGCGGCGAACAACGGCGTCACCGGCGGCTCTCTCGTGCCGCTGCTGACGCTGGGAATCCCAGGCAACACCGTTTCGGCCATTTTCTTGGGCGGCCTGCTGATTCACGGGCTGCGGCCCGGCGTTCAGTTATTCACCAAGAACGCCGATGTGGCCTACACGCTTCTGTTCGGGATCTTCGTGGCGAATATCCTCATGTTTTTAGTGGGCGTCGTCGCGGCCCGATACGTGGCCCGGATAACGAAAATTTCGACGCGCCTTCTTGCCCCCGCGATCATGGTTCTCTGCGTCATCGGCTCCTTTGCGATCAGAAACAACCTGTTCGACGTCGGCGTGATGGTCGTGGCCGGTTTGGTTGGATACCTTATGAACCGATGGGGATATTCGACCCCGGCGTTTATCCTCGGGCTGATTTTAGGCCCCATGGCCGAAGGGGAGCTGAGGCGGTCGATCATGCTCTCCCGTGGGGACTGGAAGTTCTTCTGCAACAGCACGCTGTCAGTTCTTCTGCTGGTCCTTATTTTCGTTTCCCTCTTCGGTCCGACGATCGTGTCCTATTTGAGGAGGAGTCGGAGGAAGGAGCCGGCAAATGTCTAATGTCGTTGTCGTTGGCGCTGGCGCCGGCGGGCGGGCCGTCGCGGCGGACTTGAGCCTTCAGGGGCATCGGGTGACGTTGCTGCAGGCGCCGAGTCATTCTGGATCGTTGGACGACCTGCGCGGCGGGAAGATTCTCTTGGAGTCCCTGCCGTCCTGCGGTCGGCCGGGGGGACAAGCCCAACTTCATCTGGTTACGGTCGACCCATCGGAGGCCCTGAAAGGTCCGGCGGCGGTGTTTGTCGTCGTCCCGTCGTACGCTCAGAGCGACGTGGCAGACTTTTTGGCCCCGCACCTTCGGGAGTTTCATCAGGTGTGCCTCATGCCGGGAAACTTACTGGGGGCAGTGGCCTTTGTCCGCCAGCTTCGGGCCGGCGGGAACGACGCGGTGACTCACGTGGCCGAAACGGACAGCATGATTTTTACAGCCAGCCGAACAGCCGGCGGCGTGTCGGTCCGAGGGTTCAAAGACGGCATGGGCGTCGCGGCGTTCCCTGCTGAAGGCGGCGAGGAGCTTCTGAAAAGCCTGCGGGCGATTTATCCCGCTTTGACCGTTTCACCGACGGTTCTCGAAACCGGCTTATCGAACCCGAACGTGCTGATTCACGTGCCGCTGACCGTGCTGAACTGGGCTAACGCGGAGCGCGGGCTTGACATGCTTTCGTACTACGGCGCCTTTACCCCTGGGATCGGCCGCGTTATCGAAGCGCTTGACGGGGAGCGAATGGCCTTGGCATCCCGCGGCGTTGCGATTCGTCCGGTGGTCAGCCTGCTGGGAGATTGGTACAGGAAGCAAGGCGCCAGCGGGTCGTCGATTTTTCAGCTGATTTCAACGAACCCGCTGTATAAGAACAGCAAGCTTCCCAAGTCAACGAATCACCGATATATCATTGAGGACGTGCCGTTCGGGCTCGTCCCGGCGGCGGACCTTTTGAACCGCTTTGGCCTGCCCAATGCCGTTCACCTGTCGCTTATCACGTTGGCCAGCCTCGCTTCGGGAACTGATTTTCAGGCAGCCGGACGGAGCCTTCGGGGAATGGGGTACAATTGGAGCGGAGAAGAGATCCTTGATCGGGTCCGGCGGCGAGGCCTATAAAGCGGAGGTCTGAAAGGGATAATGACATCGGTTTTCTTGAAAGATCGAATCAGTGAGCAGCTGAGGCACGACATATGGCAAGGTTTCATTCAGCCTGACGCGACGCTCACCATCGACGATCTGTGCGCTCGATTTCGGGTGAGCCGGACGCCAGTTCGGGAAGCCTTGTTGGCCCTGTGCGGCGAGAACCTTCTTGTCGCCAAACACCGGGTTGGATACATGCTGAAACCCATTGATCCGTCCGCGGTTATCGAGTCGTACCGGCTGCGGTCCATCATCGAGCCGGAAGGCGCAGCCCGAGCGGCGGCGCATATTACCGAGCCGGAGAAAGGGGAACTTCAGGCGCTGGCGGACGACGGTTCGCCGTCGGGCAACTATCGGTTTCACATGATGATCGCGTCTGCTGCCAGAGGGACGGTTCTTCAGGATATCCTTCGGGTACTGCTCAACGCGTCGGTTCGCGGACGGGTGCTTCTCTCGTTGGTTCAGGGTCCTTCAGGAATACTGGCAGACCGGCTGGCCAGCCACGCGGCGATATGCCAGGCCGTCTGCGCCGGGGATGAACAGATGGCGGCGTCCCTCATGTGCCGTCACCTGGAAGACTCGCGCGAAAGGGTTATTCGGGCTGTCAGCCGCAGTTGATCAGTCAAAATTGTTTTGTGTGTCGCCGTTCTTTTGAAGAACGGCGACATTTTTTAGGTTGTCCGGGGGAAGGCCTTTCGGTATCATCGTACAAAGAAAAGAAGGAAGGGAGGCGGGAGCGTGATCACCGAACGGATGACGGAAAGCGCGCTTCGGTTCATGGGCGTCCCGCCGTCGGGGCGAACCGACGGCGACCGGCATGCCGTCCGACGCGTCTTTGAAAGGCTCCAGTCTCTCGGGCCGGTTCGATGGGTCTGGCGGCGCGCCCCGATAGCCCTCGAAGAGTCCGGCGTCCTTCTGGACGGATGGCTGAGCGTGCCGGGACGCGACCTGACGCGGATTTTTGCCCACTGCCGTTCCTGTTTCGTTTTGGCTTTGACCCTTGGCCCGGCGGTCGACCGGGCAATTGCGCTGGCTGGAAGTCTGAGTGACCCTCAGGCTCTGGCGCTTGACGCCTGCGCGTCGGTCTGGGCTGACGCGGAGTGCGACCGGCTGGACGAGGAGATCACCGTCAAGCTGCCACCGGACGAGTACCCGACCATGCGGTTCAGCCCGGGCTACGGCGACGTGCCTTCGTCGGCTTCCCGCGGAATCATTCAGATGTTGGACGCGACCCGCCGAATTGGCCTGACGATGACGGCCAGCGGCATGATGGCGCCGGTCAAGTCGATAACCGCGCTCATCGGAATTTCTGATCGGCATGAGAACCGCCGGCGGGACTGCAGTTCCTGCGGACGGCGGGGCGTCTGCAGTTTTATGAAGGAAGGCGAGACCTGTGGCGGTTGAGTTCACCAGCCCGTCCCGACGGCTGACGCTGGGGCGGGATCGAATCATCTTTGACGGCGCCATGGGCACCGCGCTGGGCTCCCGAGGCCTGAGACGGGGAAGCCTTCCCGAAGAGCTGAACCTGTCGTCGCCGGAGACCGTCGCGGCGGTTCACCGCTCTTTTCTTGAGGCGGGCAGCGATTTCATCACGACCAACACGTTCGGCGCGTTCCCGAGCCGGCTCGCTCACGCCGGCCTGTCGGTCGGGCCGGTCGTGCGCTCGGCCTGTCAGATCGCCCGGCGCGAGGCGGAGCGGTTCGGTGGGTTCGTCGCGCTGGATATCGGCCCGTCGGGCCGCCTGATGGAGCCGCTGGGCGACGCCACGTTCGACGAGATCTATCAGGGCGTCTGCGAGGTCCTCCACGCCGGCGCGGCGTACTGCGACGCCGTTTTGCTGGAGACGTTCACCGATCTGGCCGAGATCCGGGCCGCCGCTCTGGCCGTCCGGGAAAACTGTGGCCTGCCGCTTCTGGCGACCATGAGCTTTGAGCCGTCGGGCCGGACGTTTTCTGGCGCGTCCGCCGAGGCGTGCTCGCTCGTCCTTTCCGGCCTCGGCGCGAGCGCCTTCGGGACGAACTGCTCAGCCGGCCCGCGGGCCCTGCGCGAAACGGTTCGGCAGATATGCGGCGCGTGCCCTGTCCCGGTGATCGTCCAGCCCAACGCGGGCCTGCCGGAGTTTTCCGGCTCGTCGGTCGTTTACAGCGCCGGCCCCGACGAGTTTCAGTCGGTCATGGGCGAGTTCGCCCGCTGGGGCGTCGCCGTCTTGGGCGGCTGCTGCGGCACGACGCCGGACTACATCAGGCGCTTGTCGTCCCTGCGGGGCGACGTTCCGCCACGGAGTGTGCCCCTTGGGCCTGCGGCCTGTTCGGCCTCTCAGGTCGTCCGGTTTGACATGTTCGTCCCCGTCGGCGAGCGGATTAACCCGACCGGCAAACCGGTTTTAGCGGACGCCTACGCATCCCGCCTGCCGTCGCCGCTGCTCGAGGATGCGATCAAGCAGACGCAGGAAGGCGCGGTCATGCTGGACGTCAACGCCGGCGTGCCGGGCGTTGACGAGGCCGCCGCCTTGAGCTGGGCCGTCCAAACTCTTCAAGAAGGCGTGACCTGCCCGCTTCAGCTCGACTCGGCCAACCCTAAGGCGCTTGAAGCGGCGCTTCGGGCCTGCGTCGGGCTTCCGATGATCAACTCGGCCAGCGCCCGGCCGGAAAGTCTGGAGCCGGCAATTCGCCTCGCCAAAAAGTACGGCGTCTCCATCCTCGGCCTGCCAATGGACGAAACGGGCGTGCCGGAGCGGGCGGCAGACCGTCTCGCCGTCGCCGCCCGAATCAAAGAGCGCTGGACCGCCGCCGGGCTGGCGGCTGAAAAACTGCTGTTCGACCCGCTGGTCATGGCCGCGGCCGCCGGGCCGGAGCGGGTGAGCGAAACCCTGAATACTCTCTCGGCGCTCAAAGAACGCCTTGGCGCCAAAACGATGGCGGGAATCAGCAACGTCTCGTTCGGCCTGCCAGCCCGCGGAGCGGTCAATCGAACAATGCTGGCCGCCTGCCTTGATCGAGGTCTGGACGCGGCGATCCTCAACCCCGGCGACTTGGGCATGATGGACACGGTCGCCGTCTGGAACCTTTTATCAGGCCGCGACGCAGACGCCTCCGGCTACTTGGCCTACTGCGCGGCCCGGCCGGAAGAGCTCGAGCCGGAAAGCCGGGACGCCCTTCCCGTTCCGGAGGCGAATCAGGACGACAACGAAGACGAGCTGGGGCGAGCGGTTCGCCTCGGGCTGGTCCAAGAGGCCAGAAGAGCGGCTGCCGAACTCTGTAAAGGCGTCAGCGCCATGACCGTCGTGGAAGAATACCTCGTCCCGGCGCTTGATCGGGTCGGCGATGACTACGAGGCGGGGCGAATTTTCCTGCCCGGCCTGCTCAAGGCCGCGTCCGCCGCGTCGGCAGCGTTTGACGAAATTCGTCAGGCCCTCCCAGCCGGCTCAGGCGCCCGGGACAAAGGGCCGATCGTCTTGGCCACCGTACAGGGCGACGTTCACGACATCGGCAAGAACATCGCCGGCACCGTTTTGGAAAGCTACGGCTTTCGGGTCATCGACCTGGGCAAAAACGTCCCGGCCGAAACGGTCGTCCGGACGGTCGTCGAAAACCGCGCGCCGCTCGTCGGCCTCAGCGCCCTGATGACCGCCACCGTCGCCAGCATGGAAGACACCGTCGCCGCCCTTCGCCGCGCCGCGCCGGGGGTAAAAATCATCGTCGGCGGCGCCGTCCTGTCCCGGGTGCTGGCCCGGTCGATTGGCGCTGACTACTACGCCGCCACGGCCATGGAAACGGTCCGGCTCGCAGAAAAGGCGATCAAACTCAAAGAGAGGGAATAAATGAAGCCGGTCGCCTTTTGGCGACCGGCTCTTCTTTATTTGTTAGCGAACGATTGATAGGGCGAGTTCAACAGGCCGGGAATCGGCTCCCCGGTTAAAAACGCCGCGACGCTTGCCGCCGCGCCCCGGCACTCTCGTTCCAGCGCTTGGCGGGTCCACGCCGCCGCGTGGGGCGTCGCCCACAGGTTTGGACAGGACAAAAGCGGCGAAGCCGCGTCAGGCGGCTCCTGCCGGAAAACGTCAACGGCCGCGGCGGCGAGCGGTCCGTCGGTCAATGCCCAAGCCAGAGCATCCTCGTCTACTAGATCACCCCGCGCCGTATTGACGAAAACCGCTCCGGGCTTGAACAGCGCAAAAACCTCCCGATTGAACATGTTTCGCGTCTCAGGAGTGACCCGACTGTGGACGGACACCGCGTCGCACCTTGAGACCAACTCTGCCAGCGAACGGGCATAACGAGCGCCCTCCGGCAGAATGACCCCGGCCGCCTGAGTGGAAGGCGACCAGACTAGGACCTGAGGGCCGAACGGCAGCAGTCGGGCCAAAACCTCTCGGCCTATCGCGCCGTACCCCACAACGCCGATCAGAGCACCTTTCATATCCCGGCCTAATAGATCAGGTCCGCGCCAAGCGCCGCTTTTCAGAGCGCAGGCCAGCGAGTCGGCCCGTCGGAACAGCCCCAGCAGCAAAAAGGCCGCGTACTCCGCCACAGTCGTCGTGTTCGCCCCCGGGACGCAGCTCACCGCCACCCCACGTCTTGTGGCCGCGGGAATATCCACGTTTGACGGCGGCCCGCCGCACTTGGCGATGATCCCCAAGTTCTTCGCCTTGTCGATCAGCTCCGCGTCGATCGCCGTCGCCGACGTGATAATCACGGCTCGGGACGGCCCAATCAGTCGGGCCGTCAGCTCTCGGCTCACCGGCCCGCTCGGCGTGAAGAACCGAACGTCCCCCAGACCGTCCAGCTCGCTGAACCACTCCATCGGGCCTTCCGGCTCGATCACGGTCACAAGCGGTTTCTGTCCCACAGCTCCACCTCCCGGCGCTTCCTAGAGAAGCAGACTTCAAGCTCATTGTATCATCGGGAATTTCACCGGCGCGGGCCGCCGGCGGACAAAAAGAAAAACGATGAAATTCTTGCTTGCTTCCAGCCCGACAGTCATATACAATTCGGCCACAAAGCGCCCCGTTTTTAAGGGCGCGGAAGGAGGGCGCATAACAGATATGAACAGCACGTTCCAGCTCAGTCCCGACCAGGCGTCGGCGCTGGCGGAGAAATACGGCAGTCCCCTCGTCGTCCTGTCGCTCAAACAGGCCGAGCAGAACTACCGGACCCTGTCCGACTGGCTCAATCGCGTGAAACTTCACTATGCCATGAAGTCCAACCCGGCAGAACCCTTGCTCAAGACCTTTGCGGACCTAGGCAGCGGCTTTGACGTAGCCACAATCGGCGAGATTAAAACGCTCCTGCAGTTGGGCGTTGATCCCAGCCGGCTCATCTACGCCAACCCCACAAAACCGGAAAACTGGATCGCCCAAGCGTGGAAACTCGGCGTCACCCGGTTCACCTACGACTCGCCGGCTGAAGTTGGCAAAATAGCCGCCAACGCTCCTGGCGCCTCGGTCTGGCTTCGGGTCAGAATCGCCAACCCCGGCGCGCTCGTCAACCTCAACAGCAAATTTGGCGCCTCACAGGCCGACGCGCTTGACCTGCTCCAGCTGGCCAAAAGCAAAGGGCTTGACGTCGCCGGCCTCAGCTTCCACGTCGGAAGCCAGACGAGAGACTCCGGCCCGTACCTCAACTCCTTAGCCGTCTGCCGCCGAATCTTCAACGAAGCGGCGGAGATGGGGGTGCCGCTCAGATCGTTAGACATCGGCGGCGGCTTCCCAATCGTCGAGCTCGGCTACGACATCGACCAAGAGACCATGGACAGCCAGATCCGGGACGAACTGGAAGACCTCTTCCCCGAGACCGAACTGCTGGCCGAACCCGGCCGGGCCCTGTGCGGCACCACAGCCAACCTGATAACCAGCGTCATCGGCAAACAGGTGCGGGACGGCCAGGACTGGTACATCCTCGACGACGGCATCTACGGCACCTTCTCGGGCATCCTGTTTGACCACTGGGACTTTGAACTGCTCAGCGCCAAAACGGGCCCGCTGTACCTGTCCACGTTCGCCGGCCCGAGCTGTGACTCTCTGGACGTCCTGTTCCGCGACCGTTCCACGCCGGAACTGGAAGTGGGCGACCGGCTCGTCGTCCCGGCCTGCGGCGCGTACACGTCCGCGTCAGCCACCACATTCAACGGATTCTCCCTCACCCCGATCGTCATCTGGGAAGAGGTCAAAGAAAGCCTATAAACGCCTGCAACCAACGCTTCGGCGGCCTCGCAGACCCCTGCGAAGCCGCCGATTTTGTAACGAGAGCGCCGCGAAGGTAAAATATTCAGATAACTAGACATAAAATGCCGCCTCGTTGAAAAGTATTTGATAATGCGGTCATAAAATATTGCCATGCTAAAAAATAAGGGTATTTATACAGTAGGTATGTAATTATATTTTTAGACCTATTTTTAGTAGTTGTTGACCGAAACGACACCGAGTTGTAACATTGCTCCTGTTCGCCGCGGAACAGACGCGGCGGCGCACCATGACAACGCGAAAGGGAAGAAGGAAGCCAGAAGAGTGAGGTTAGGTGTAACTGAGGAGTTACATCGGAAGCTCTGTTAATTTTTTGGAGAGTTTGATCCTGGCTCAGGATAAACGCTGGCGGCGTGCTTAACACATGCAAGTTGGACGGGAATACTCGAGGAAGAGACTTCGGTTAATTTTTTGGGTATGAGAGTAGCGGACGGGTGAGTAATGCATAAGAATCTATCCATCAGAGGGGGACAACTGCGGGAAACCGGAGCTAATACCCCGTAAGCCGGAAGGTGAAAGGGAGCAATCCGCTGATGGAGGAGCTTGTGTCCTATCAGGTAGTTGGTGAGGTAAGAGCTCACCAAGCCGAAGACGGGTAGCCGGACTGAGAGGTTGTACGGCCACATTGGAACTGAGAGACGGTCCAGACTCCTACGGGAGGCAGCAGTGGGGAATATTGGGCAATGGGCGAAAGCCTGACCCAGCGACGCCGCGTGAGGGAAGACGGCCTTCGGGTTGTAAACCTCTGTTGCAGGGGAAGAAGGAAGTGACGGTACCCTGCGAGGAAGCTCCGGCAAACTACGTGCCAGCAGCCGCGGTAATACGTAGGGAGCGAGCGTTATCCGGAATTACTGGGCGTAAAGGGCGCGTAGGCGGAATGGCAAGTCAGCAAGTGAAAGCGTGGGGCTCAACCCCATGATGCGGCTGAAACTGTTATTCTAGAGGCATGGAGAGGCAAACGGAATTCCCGGTGTAGCGGTGAAATGCGTAGATATCGGGAAGAACACCAGTGGCGAAGGCGGTTTGCTGGCCATGAACTGACGCTCATAGCGCGAAAGCTAGGGTAGCAAACGGGATTAGATACCCCGGTAGTCCTAGCAGTAAACGATGTATGCTGGGTGTGGGTGTAGCGATACATCCGTGCCGAAGTTAACGCGATAAGCATACCGCCTGGGGAGTACGGTCGCAAGATTGAAACTCAAAGGAATTGACGGGGGCCCGCACAAGCGGTGGAGCACGTGGTTTAATTCGATGCAAACCGAAGAACCTTACCTGGGCTTGACATGTAAGGAAAGGTGTATGGAGACGTACAAGTGTACTGCTTCGGTAGTACGCCTTACACAGGTGCTGCATGGCTGTCGTCAGCTCGTGTCGTGAGATGTTGGGTTAAGTCCCGCAACGAGCGCAACCCCTATTGCCAGTTGCTAACAGGTAGAGCTGAGCACTCAGGCGAGACTGCCGCCGACAAGGTGGAGGAAGGTGGGGATGACGTCAAGTCATCATGGCCCTTATGCCCAGGGCCACACACATGCTACAATGGCCGGTACAAAGGGAAGCGAGGCTGCGAAGCGGAGCGAACCCCAAAAGCCGGTCCCAGTTCGGATTGCAGTCTGCAACTCGACTGCATGAAGTTGGAATCGCTAGTAATCGCGAATCAGCGAAGTCGCGGTGAATACGTTCCCGGGCCTTGTACACACCGCCCGTCACACCATCCGAGTTGGATGCACTCCAAGTCGGTATCTCAACCGCAAGGGGGGAGCCGCCCAAAGTGTGTCTGGTGAGGAGGGTGAAGTCGTAACAAGGTAGCCGTACCGGAAGGTGCGGCTGGATCACCTCCTTTCTAAGGAGTTCCGGCGGGAGTTCTGAGGAACGCCCGCAGCTCAGCGAGCACCGGGCCGAACGGTTCGGGCTTCCTTCTTTCACGCGTTGGATGGGAAACTGCGAAAGAGCAGTTTGCACCATGACAAACGAACAAAGCCACGTCTTTAGTTCTAGAAAGGACTAAAGAAGCTAACGGGAAGAAAGCAAGAGTAACTGGGAAGCAAGGAAAGGTAAGGAAAAGGTATTAAGGGCACAGGATGGATGCCTTGGCACTTACAGCCGAAGAAAGACGTCGCAAGCTGCGAAAAGCCTCGGGGAGCCGCAAGCGGGCCTTGATCCGGGGATATCTGAATGGGGCAACCCGTCGGAGGAAGACTCCGACACACCGCAAGGTGGGGAACCTGGTGAAGTGAAACATCTCAGTAGCCAGAGGAAAAGAAATCGAAGAGATACCCTGAGTAGTGGTGAGCGAAAGGGGAAGAGCCTAAACCGAACATGTGGAAGCCTGCAAGCGTTGCATGTTTGGGGTTGAGGGACCTTCGGGAGCAGATTGCAGACTGCTCGCAGAGTTAGAAAGCGTCAGCTTAGCTGAACGGTGTTGGAAAAGCCGGCCGTAGAGGGTGAAAGCCCTGTAGGCGAAAAGCTGAAGTCTCTGAGAAGGGATCCCAAGTAGGCCGGAGCACGTGGAATTCCGGTTGAATCAGGGCGGCCCATCGTCCAAGGCTAAACACTGTAAGTGACCGATAGCGCATAGTACCGAGAGGGAAAGGTGAAAAGCACCCCGGGAGGGGAGTGAAATAGACCTGAAACCCTGTGCCTACAAGCAGTTGAAGCTGGAAGCGGAGCGATCCGTGGAAAGTAACAGCGTGCCTATTGAAAAATGAGCCGGCGAGATGCTGTACGTAGCGAGGTTAAGATCTTTAGAAGGATTGGAGCCGAAGCGAAAGCGAGTCCGAAGAGGGCGCGAGTTTCGTGCAGCACACCCGAAGCCCGACGATCTAGCCATGGGCAGGTTGAAGTGAGGGTGAAACCTCATGGAGGACCCAACCAGTGCCTGTTGAAAAAGTCTTGGATGACCTGTGGTTAGGAGTGAAAAGCTAATCGAGTTGGGTAATAGCTGGTTCTCCCCGAAATGCATTGAGGTGCAGCCTCAAGTAGTAAGTGTCGGGGGTAGAGCTACTGACAGATCAAGGGGTCCTGGGGGACTACCGAGATCTATCAAACTCCGAATACCGACACTGTAAACTTGGGAGTGAGACTACGGGTGATAAGGTTCGTGGTCAAAAGGGAAACAGCCCAGATCAACAGCTAAGGCCCCAAAGAGTTCGCTAAGTGTGACAAGGATGTGGGAAGCCTCAGACAGCCAGGAGGTTGGCTCAGAAGCAGCCATCCTTTAAAGAGTGCGTAACAGCTCACTGGTCGAGGTCTCCTGCGCCGAAAATGTAGGGGGCTAAGCGAACCGCCGAAGCTATGGGATGTGAAGACATCGGTAGGGGAGCGTACTCTAAAGGGAAGAAGCCGCATTGTGAAGTGCGGTGGACTACAGAGTAGTGAGAATGTCGGCATGAGTAACGCAATGCGAGTGAGAGCCTCGCACACCGAAAGACCAAGGATTCCTGGGGAAGGTTCGTCCGCCCAGGGTTAGGCGGGACCTAAGGTCAGGCTGAAAAGCGTAGCCGATGGACAACCGGTAGACATTCCGGTCCCGCGAGAGCTTGCATGACCGAAGGAGTGACGCAGGAGGCTAAGTGGAGCCGGCGGATGGAAGAGCCGGTTCAAGGGAGTAGGGAGACGAGGCAGGCAAATCCACCTTGTCGATAATCCTGAGACCTGATGGGGAGCCCTTAGAGGGTGAAGCCACTGAAGCCCGGCTGCCGAGAAAAGCTTCTAGGGAGAGCGATCGCGCCCGTACCCGAAACCGACACAGGTGGTCAGGCTGAACAAGCCAAGGTGAATGGGAAAACTCTCGTTAAGGAACTCTGCAAGTTGACTCCGTAACTTAGGGAGAAGGAGTGCTGCGCCCGTGAAATGGATACTCATGTAAGCGGGAAGCAGCCGCAGAAACCAGGCCCAAGCGACTGTTTAATAAAAACATAGGACTCTGCGTAAGGTGCAAACCGAAGTATAGGGTCTGACGCCTGCCCGGTGCTGGAAGGTTAAAGGGAAGAGTTAGCCGCAAGGCGAAGCTTAGAACTGAAGCCCCAGTAAACGGCGGCCGTAACTATAACGGTCCTAAGGTAGCGAAATTCCTTGTCGGGTAAGTTCCGACCTGCACGAATGGCGTAACGATTTGGGCGCTGTCTCGACGAGAGACCCAGTGAAATTGTAGTACCGGTCAAGATGCCGGTTACCCGTGGCGGGACGGAAAGACCCCATGGAGCTTTACTGTAGCCTGGTACTGACGTTTGACCTTACACGTACAGGATAGGTGGGAGACTGAGAATACAGATCGTTAGATTTGTAGGAGTCGATGTTGGGATACCACCCTTGTGATGTTGAACGTCTAACGCATAGCACTGAAGCGTGAATGCGGACCCTGCCAGGTGGGCAGTTTGACTGGGGCGGTCGCCTCCTAAAGAGTAACGGAGGCGCGCAAAGGTCAACTCAGGGCGGATGGAAATCGCCCAGAGAGCGTAAGGGTATAAGTTGGCTTGACTGCGAGAGTGACAATTCGAGCAGAGACGAAAGTCGGTCCTAGTGATCCGGCGGTGCTGAGTGGAAAGGCCGTCGCTCATCGGATAAAAGCTACCCTGGGGATAACAGGCTGATCTCCCCCGAGAGTTCCCATCGACGGGGAGGTTTGGCACCTCGATGTCGGCTCGTCGCATCCTGGGGCTGTAGCAGGTCCCAAGGGTTGGTCTGTTCGCCCATTAAAGCGGTACGTGAGCTGGGTTTAAAACGTCGTGAGACAGTTTGGTCCCTATCCGCCACGGGCGCAAGATATTTGAGAGGAGCTGCTCCTAGTACGAGAGGACCGGAGTGGACGCACCGCTAGTGTACCGGTTGTGTTGCCAGACGCAGAAGCCGGGTAGCCATGTGCGGCAGGGATAACCGCTGAAGGCATCTAAGTGGGAAGCCCCCCTCGAGATGAGATATCTCACAACGGAAGGTTGGTAAGGCGTCCCTGAGACGAAGGGATAGATAGGTCGGGAGTGTAAGAGCCGCGAGGTTTTTAGCTGACCGATACTAATACGCCGAGGCCTTTTTCTTTTAATTTGCTTCGAGAGAAACTGCTAAAGACCGTTAGTGGAATTAGGACTGGAAAGGATAGAAGACGTGGCAGAGTGAGTTTGAAGAGGTGTAAACTGCTTTTCGATAGACGGATATGCGGTTGGTGACCAGCGGAGCGGGTCCACCCGGAACCATGCCGAACCCGGAAGTTAAGCGCTTCAGCGCCGATGGTACTGCGATTCAGTTCGTGGGAGAGTAGGTCGTTGCCAACCCATATTTGAGGAGGCCGGAACCTGAATATTCAGGTTCCGGCTTTTTTTGTGTCTGAGAGAAAAAAGAGAAAGAGAATATCCGTTTTTAAAGAAGAATTATGCCGTTTGATCAATAAGTGACGGGGAATTTTTGTGGTGGTCTCTTTTCGTTGAAATAGGTTTGAGGGCGGCGGGCGTGTTACACTAAAAGCCGCCGGACTGTAGTTTCGGCAGTTGAAAATTTGCAGCTCTTTTTGTGGGGCGTGCTGGACGGTGTGTCTTTTGAGAGTAAATGGGCTGACAATGAGGCTGTTGGGCGTAACGTGCGGGTTGGCGACACTTGAGGCGGGTTTTTTTCTTTTGCCGGTATGGTTTGATGCAATTGGCTTTGAGCCGGGGCAATGGCTTGGTGCGGCTTTGGGAATTCACGCCGGAGTGGCAATGGCTGGGCGTGTTTTGGCTCCAAGGTTTTTGGAGGAGATTGGTCTTCGGCGTGGTGTGATCGGGGGCTTCTGTGTGCTCGCTGCGGCGGCGCTTTTCTTTTTGTCAGTTCATCCAAGTGTGACTGCTTTTTTGGCCGCTCGCGCGGTCTACGGGGCGGGACAGACTCTTTTTTTAGTAGCTTTGCTGTCATTTCAAGTGGCAGCTTTCGATGTGGCGGAGCGGAGCCAAGCTATGACGATTGTGTCGTTAGGCAACGTGCTGCCGATGTTGACGGCTTTGCCGCTGTTCGAATTGCTTTTGGCCCGAGGTTTGGTTCGGTGGTACGAGTTTTTTTTGATGGCCGTTGCTGGGGCGACGGTCTGGGCGGCGTTTCGGCTGCCCGAACTGCCCGATCTGTCGGCTGGGACGGAGCTTCAAGGGCAGGAACGGGCACCGCGGGGGTCCTTTGCTCAGGTATTCCGTGAGCCGGCTCTTAGACGGCTGTTTGTCGTGTTGGGAACGTTTACGACTCTCGACGCCCTACAGGTGCCGCTTGTGTTCGTTGCTCGCGAGCAGGGGCTGCCAGTGTCTTCTTTTATGGTGACTTCGGCTCTGGCGTCGGTGCTGATGAGATCGCTGGGTGTTTCAACGGTGGGACGTTTTCCCCGGCGGACTTTGGCGGCTCTGCCAGGGTTGTTTCTTGCCGTTGCTTTGGCCGGTGCAACGTGGGCAGGGAACCTCTTTTTTATGGCGTTGTGTGGTGCGCTGTACGGGGCGGCAATGGGGCTGGGATACCCGATGATGCTGAGCTTGTTGGGTGATTTGAGTTCGCCAAGCCTGAGAACGCGCGTGGTGAGCGTACATGGATTGATTTATTCGGCGTCGTATTTTGCGGTGCCGATAGCTGTGACAGCCTTGGCGCGGTCGATGAGCTACGTGACGGTTTATCGGTTGGCCAGCGGTGCTCTGGTTGCCGTCGGTTTGTTGGCTTGGCGGATAGTTGCCCGTCATCCGCTGGAAGCAGTTGATTCGGGAAAAGTATCGTAGGTTTTATATTATTAGTTGTTTCTTCAATACATCCAAAAGGTTTTTATCATTTATTGGGACGAGTATGTCGGGGTTGTCCAATCTGTCCGTTCGCTGTTTATAGAGTTCATGGCCATAATTTCAAATATAGCTGGTATGTTCGGAGCTTTTTAAGCTTTTCCGTGCTCTTCGCCGCGGAAACTGGCTTCTGAGTCGAGTTGGCGCGTCATAGGGCTGCCTGTGCGAATTTATTATTTCGGTGTCAGTATGTTAGTATAATAATGAATAATTTTAAATAAACATTAGAGAACCTGTTCGGACGGTTGTTTTGCAGGGAGCATACAGGTTCGTAAACTAGCTGGCAGGAGGTGCTTTCAATAATGAAAAGATTTTTCTGTGCGTGGGGTGCGATCATTTTCTTTTCGGGGACGGCGTTGGCGTTCTCCAATGAGCCAAGCGCATTTCGAGGAATACAATGGGGAGAACCTGTAACGATGCATTCATCAACGCTGAAACTGGTGCAAAGCGATAAAGACCAAGGTGTTGATTATTACATGCGCGTGAAAGATGACTTGACGATGCGAAGAGCGCGTTTAGCCTCGGTTTTATACGGGTTCTCGAAGAAAGGTTTCGAGGTGGCGGTTCTCGCTGCTAGATCTGCGAACGAGACGAAAAATATCTACGAGGCCTGTGTTATTCAGTGGGGCGAACCTGATGAACATACTACCGGAACGTTTGGCGCTGAATGGCGAGGCGAAAACGTTAGGATTCAACTGATAGACGGGCAAACGAAGAACGATATGCTGATCATTCAGAGTAAGATTCAATAAAAATAAGATGCTTTTTGCGTTGGGGTTTGTTGGAGAGGAGATGTCCTTTCTCGGTAGGGCCGAGTGCCCTGCAGCTTTTTATGAGCCTTGAACAGTAGGGCTGTACAAGTCATTTGTCACTTAAAAAGTTATTATTCAAGGCACATTTTTGGACGCGGGATGAAGTTTTTGTAAAGGGTACATCATCGTTGCGATAGAAAAAACCGCCTCTCCCAAAAATGATATGCTCCCCCCAAGTAGGACAGGGAAATATAAAACCTACTTGGGGGGTATTTCTATGCCCAGAAAAAGCAAGATAGACTCAGCTTTGAAAATATCTCTAGTTGAAAGCTATCTCCGAGACGAAATCAGCTGCACAGAAGCGACGAGGCAAGCGGGGCTTAGGGGCCGCGCATCGTTTAGGAGTTGGGTCCGGATTTACCAAAATGAAGGTCCCGGAGGATTGCTCGCTCAATCGAGAAACAGACATTATTCACAGGAGCTGAAATTGGCTACCGTTCATGCCTATCTGAGCGGAGAAGGATCCTTAACGGAGACGGCGTATCGCTATGGCTTACGGTCAAAAGCTCAACTTCAAAGCTGGATACAGGCATATACTACTCATGGATGGATCCAATCGCGCACAAGCGGAGGAGTCAGCTCCATGAGAAAAGCCAGACAGACAAGCCAGGAAGAACGCCTTGAAATCGTACGGTACTGCCTTGCTAAGGATAATAATTATGGAGCGACGGCGCTGAAATATAACTGTTCCTATCAGCAGGTGCGCAACTGGGTGCTCCGTTATGAGAGCATGGGCCCCGCCGGCCTTGAAGACCGTCGTGGACGGCGGATTGGAACCCTGCCAGCCCGGACACCAGAGGAAAAGCAGCGCCACAGGATTGCAGAACTGGAACGCAAGAACCGCGACCTTCAGATGGAGAACGACCTGTTAAAAAAAATCAGAGAGTTAGAGATGAAAGATCGCTCTCTCTGACTCGACATCCCTACAAATACCAAGCGATCAAAGAACTGACTGAAGCCAAGCACTACCCCCTG
Organism: Jonquetella anthropi DSM 22815; assembly: GCF_000237805.1. GTDB lineage: Bacteria > Synergistota > Synergistia > Synergistales > Dethiosulfovibrionaceae > Jonquetella > Jonquetella anthropi. The sequence continues at coordinate 102,184 of NZ_CM001376.1, forward strand.
CAAAAGCTCTGTCAGTGCCAGCGGCTTTCGCGCAGCGCGTATTATCGCTGGCTTAAAGGTCCTGTCAGCTTCAGTGAGAAGTACAATACCGAGCTCTCCGAGAAGATCAAGGCCATTCATGAGAACCATCCGGATATGGGTTACCGGCGAATCAGGGACGAACTGGAAAGGAATCACGGCATCGCAGTGAACGATAAGCGGGTACTCAGGATCTGTCGCGGAGAGCGTATTCAATCCACGATCAAGTGGAGGCCAAAGAGCTGCACCAGAAGCAGCCAAGACCCTGCACATATCGCCAAAAACTATCTCAACCGTGACTTTCACGCAGACGCACCGAACGAGAAATGGCTGACGGATGTCACTGAGTTCAAGTATTACGTCGGGGGGAACGCTCACAAAGTATATCTGAGTGCCATACTGGATCTCTATGATCGCAGGATCGTGGCATATAAAATCGGCGAGCATAATGACAATCCGCTGGTTATGAGCACGTTTGATGAAGCTGTAGAGCGTGAGCCCGAGGCACATCCATTGTTTCACAGTGACCGAGGCTTCCAGTACACGAGCAAACAGTTCTCGGGGAGACTAAAGAGAAACCGAATGAAGCAGAGCATGTCCAGAGTAGCCCATTGCATTGACAATGGGCCTATGGAAGGCTTCTGGGGGATCCTGAAGCGTGAAATGTACTACAGGAAACGCTTCACCTCAAAGATGGATCTGGTGAAGACCATAGAGTCATACATCAGGTATTACAACACGGAGCGGTTCCAACGGAAATTGCATCTGATGACACCTGCCGAATACCATGCAAGCTTCTATACTGCGGCGTAAAAGAACCGCCAGCCGATTACTCGACTGGCGGTACGGGACTTTTTGATTTTTCACTGTCCTATTGACGGGGAGCAGACCACCAAAACGGGAGAGGCGGTTTTATTTACATATGTAATTGAGGGTGTTTGGAGGAGTAGTGAGACGAGGTCTTCTCCTGCGGTCTCTGGTATTACTGCTCTACTGCTGTTTTCATTTAGTGTCCGCATCCGCCACCCTTGTCGTCTTTACCCCAGATTTCCCTTTCTCTTCGGCTCTGTTCTCTCAAGGTGGCTTTTTAGGTTTTTGGGGTTTCCCTTTTTCTGTCGGCGGCGTTTTTTTCGGTCCCTGTCCTTGAGCTCGGCGTTTTTGTTCCTGAAGTCGCCGTTTTTTTTCTTGAGCTCGGCGTTTTGCCTCTTGGGCCTGGCGCTGTTTTTTTAAATTTTCAGCGCGTTGCACGGCTTGATGTTCTTCCGTGGCTATATCAATAAATTTTTGTAGTTCGTCTGGGACAATGTCTCTCCAGTCCAAATCAACAGGCTTTTCATGGTCCGTTCCGTCGACGCTGCTCGTCGAGGGATTTTCATTCGTATCGACAATTTCTTCGGTATTCTCGTTCTCACCCGTTTGCTCTACGGTGTTCGAGGCGGCTTCTTGTCCCGCTTGTGGTTCTGTTTTTTCCGGCCGAGTTTCTTGAGCGTTGTCCTCTGGTGTCTCATCTTGGGTTTCTTGGGCATCCTTCTCTGGCTTTTTCTCTGACGTCTCATCGGTTATTCCGCCGGCCTCGCGAACCGCTATTGTTCCGGGGTTATTTCTGTCTGTGGAAAGGATGTCTTTGGTGTATTGATTTTTGTTAAACGCGTCTATCGCAGCTATTAACACCGACAGTTGTGTGGGGTGTTTCTTTTCCCAGTCCGGTGTCCTCTTTTTGTAGAGAGTGACCACATTTTGAGTAAGAGTCACTCTCGCCTCATTATTGGCCGAGTCGAGTCTGCCGAGTGTCTCAATTCCCCACTCAGTCAACTTTTTAGTGATTGCATTGCCATCGATGAAATCTAGTGCCACGGAGGAAGCTGCATACGTGACGGAAAGTCCGCTTTCTATTGCTTCCTTGCGAACGTGAATCACGCTGAATGGGTCGAGAATGGCGGTTACATAGGATCCTTTATTGCCTAAATCCGCTAATATATCGGCAAAGTTTTCTTTTCTGTAGTCGCCTTGAGCAGCGCCCACACAATTAAAAAGGTGGGATGTCGTATTAAGCGATCCGACTGCCATGGTGGCAGTCGCTTTTACAGCGAAAAAAGCGGCTCCACCGAGAGTCGTGGGTATCGCCATCGTGGCCACTGCGCCTACAGTAGTAGCTAGGGTCGCGGTTGCTGCGGTAGCCGACGAGAGAATGACTCCTGCGTTGGCGACATTTGCGATGCTTTGATAAGCTTCGGAAGTTTGGGCGTAAATTTCTTGAGTTTTATTGTAATGTTCAAGGGCTTTCGCCTTGGCTTCCGGCGTCGGGGCATTTTTTATTCGTTGAGTGAGGCTTTGTATGTCCTGCTTAGTGTTTGCGATTTGATCTGCGATTTGTATTGCGGAGGCTTTATCAAAGTAGCCTTCAGCCGCTTTTTTAAAGCCCAAAGTTCCCACAAGGGTTCCCCAAGTGTTATAAAACGTTGAGCCCATCGCGGCGTTAGCCGGTGTCCCGATAAAGAAACTTAACAGCTGTGCGAGCCGGTTGGCGTCTTCTTCCGGCATTGTGTTCATGGCTTGGGTAGCCCACGAGATGGCCTCGGAATACGTTTGGGCGCTGGCGCTCAGTTTTTCAATCAGGTCAAAACAGACGTTCATCATGGCTTGATGCTGCTGGTCGGTGAGTTCTACGCCGGTCACGTACCGAGAATCATAGATGGCCTTGATGTAGGTTCGAAGCCCCATTTCCGCGTTGATTAGATTCAAGCAGAATTGATTGTGAAAAGGAATAATTTTTGCCGCGACATCTTCGGGGATCGTTTCAGAAAAAGATGTGAGTCTGTTTGCCGATTCGTCAGAATCGGACTCTTCAATCAGGTTTTCCGCACGACTGATTTCCTCTGTTGCCGCGTTTGGCTGGGCTGCTTCATCTTGCGACTGCACGGCAGGTTCACTTGGAGCCGACAGGCTGGCTAGGAGTGGCGTTGTTGCAAACGATAGGAAAAATGTCAGCGCAATTATCGGTGCGATTTCATGGTTAATCCTCCTTTGACTGGAATGAAGTTAGCATTTTTTGTTCGCTAAGTGTAATTACACAGTAAATGTAATCCTTTTATTCCATTTAACAGCCTTTATGTATTGTTGTCAAATCAGAGAGGTAACGCTTTAGGGTGTCTTGTGCTCTTTGAGCAAAAACGAAGTGTGAAGAAGTCGGGCAGGTGGCTGCGGAGCAAGGCGCGTCTTTTTGCAGAGAGGTATAACTGCGCTGGCAGTTTGTTCACACAAAAGATTATCAGAGGTTCAGTGTTGTCCCCAAAAAGCACAGCAGGCCGTCGAGCTTCGACGGCCTGCTTCCTTTAAGAGTCGCTTCCTTTGGGGACCCCACGTTGAGCGAGGGAGTTGAGAAACTGCTGCAATCGTTCGCTTTTGGGGTGTCCGATGATCTGGTCTGCTGGGCCGTGTTCGATGATCTGGCCTTGGTCCATGAAGCATATTTCGTGGGCCACCGACGCGGCGAAGGATATTTCGTGCGTGACGATGATCATGGTCTGCTGCTGTTTTGCTAGGCTGCCGATGAGGCGCAGGACTTCGTTAACGAGTTCGGGGTCAAGGGCGCTGGTCGGCTCGTCGAGCAGGAGGACTTTCGGGTCGAGCGCGAGGGCCCGGCCGATGGCGATTCGCTGCTGCTGGCCGCCGGAGAGGGTCTGAGGGTAGCTGTCTTTCTTGTCGGCTAGGCCGATTCGCTCTAGGATCTGCAGGCCCGTTTCCCGCGCCTGATCTGGCGGGACGCGCCGGACGACTGTGAGCCCTTCGGTGATGTTTTCCAGCGCCGTTTTGTTGGCGAACAGGTTGAACGACTGGAAGACCATGCCGGTGTGCCGGCGAAGGAAGAGGGTTTCCAGTTTCCTGATGGTCTGAAAGTCGACGGTCGTGTCGGCGATGGTGACGGTCCCGCGGTCGGCTTTTTCGAGGCAGTTGATGCACCGGAGCAGGGTCGACTTGCCCGTGCCGCTGGGGCCGATGACGGCCATGACGTGGCCGGTCTGCAGGGAGAACGAGACGTCCCGCAGGACGGGCGTTCCCTCAAAGCTCTTTCCTAGGTGCTGGACGCTGATCATTTTTTCGCCCCCATGGAGCCGGCGAGCCGTCCTTCTAAGGCGCGCTGGGTTCGTCCCATGACGGCGGTGATGGCCCAGAAGACGAGGAGCACGCAAAGGTAGGCTTCCAGATATCGGTAGTTGCCGGAGCCTTCGAGCTGCGCTTGGGCCATCATTTCCTTGACGCCGATGGCGAACACGAGGGACGTGTCCTTGACGATGTTGATGAAGCTGCTGAACAGCGTGGGCAGGGCGACACGGACGGCCTGCGGCAGGATGATCCGGCGCATGGCCTGAGGGTAGGTCATGCCGATGGACTGGGCCGCTTCAAACTGGCCTTTGGGCACCGAGCCGATGGCGGCCCGAAGGGATTCGGCCATGTACGCGGCGCTGGCGAGGCTCAGGATGATGAGAGCGGCCTGAAACGACGAGACGCTTTTGACGGCTCCTCGAATGGCCGGCAGTATGCCGAAGTAGAAGCAGAAGAGCTGAGCCATGAGCGGCGTGCCGCGGAAGAACGAGATGTACAGCCGGAAGAACTGGCTGAGGCCGGGGATCCGAAGGTCCATGACGATGGCAATGAGGAACGCCAGACACAGGCCGCAAAATATAGCAAGGGCGGACAACCGAATGGTTGTTCCGCCGTATTTGATGATCGATGGGAAGAGGTGGAGAAAGAAGGAAAAATCAAAGTTCATTTCTCAGTGCTTTGCGTCGTGTCCACGTTGAACCATTTCATCGAAAGTTGGGACAGAGTGCCGTCGGCGCGCATATCGTCAATAGCCTTGCTGACTTCCGTGGCGAGCTTTTCGCCCTGGGCGTCCTTGCGGAACGGGTAGGCGTTCGTCTCGTAGACGAGTTTTTCGTTCAACTGCTGTAGCGGCAGGTTCTGCTCGGCGATGACGGTCTTGGTCTTGATCTCGCCCTGCCAGAAGGCGTCGATACGGCCGATGACCGCTTCGTTTTCCATGGCGATGCCGTCGTAGGTGACGATGTCCAGCCCCAAGTTGTACTTGTCGTTGATGGCCCGGAGAGTAGCTTCGCCGTTACCGCCCAGCCAGCAGCCGACTTTATGGCCTTTCAGGTCCTCTTTGGTCTTGAGCGGGCTGTCATTTTTGACGAAGAAGTCGTAGTAGCTGTAGGCGTATGGGGTCGAGAAGGCGTACTTTTCGAGCCGCGCCGGGGTGATGGACATTTGGTGCGCGACCGTGTCGATTTCGCCGGCGTCGAGCATGCCGACTAAGCCGCTGAACTGGCCCAGCTTGATTTCGAGCTCGTAGTTGTTCCGCTTGGCGATCTCGCGCCACACGTCGATTTCAAAGCCCTGAGCCTTGTCGTCTTTCTGGAACGCCCACGGCTTGTAGGACGCCGACGTGCCGACGATCACTTTCTGCTTGTCGGCGGCAAAGGCCGCGCTGCCCAGAAGAACCATGCCGAGAACCAACAGTGCTGAAGTTTGACGAATACTCATAAAATCACGCTCCCTCGTGAAGGTGTGATCTTATTATACGGTCCCTTTAGTTATTTTCAATATAATTTATTTAAAAACAAATGAAACAGCCCAAAGATTTTTTTCGACCGGCTGAGTGAGGGGCGGTTTTTCCTTTTGACGGGGAATTTTTAGCTGTCACGCCGCTTGTTCGCTCGGTCCTGACGAGCCGGAGAATTTACGTGGTTTGACCGACAGAAACGTCTTGCCAAATCGAGGCTGGCCGTTTATTATGTACCGTGTTAGCACTCGTGTTTGATAAGTGCTAATAAAAATAGGGCATTAGGGCGGGAGACCGCCGTGAGTCACCATTTTGAGGGAGGTTATTAGCATGCAGTTAAAGCCTTTGGCAGATCGAATTGTCGTGAAGGTCATCAGCAAAGAGGAGCGCACGAAGGGCGGCCTGTACCTGCCTGACACGGCGCAGGAGAAGCCTCAGGAGGGCGAGGTTCTGGCGGTCGGCAGCGGCAAGGTGCTTGAGAACGGTCAGAAGCTTCTGCCCGAAGTGAAGGTTGGCGACCACATCATTTTCAGCAAGTACGCCGGCACAGAGATCAAGCTGGACGGCGAAGAGCTCGTGATTTTCAGCGAGCGCGACGTGCTGGCTATTCTGGACAAGTAACGTATTCTTGAGGAGGATCGCTTATTATGGCAAAAATTCTCGCTTTCGGTGAAGAATCCCGCCGCGCGCTGCAGCGCGGTATCGACAAGGTTGCCGACACGGTCGGCATGACGCTTGGCCCCAAGGGCCGGAACGTCGTTCTGGAGAAGAAGTTCGGCTCTCCGACGATCACCAACGACGGCGTGACGATCGCGAAGGACATCGAGCTGGAAGACCCGTTCGAGAACATGGGCGCTCAGCTTCTGAAAGAAGTGGCGTCCAAGACGAACGATATCGCCGGCGACGGAACGACGACGGCGACTGTGCTGGCCCGGGAGATCATTTCCGAGGGCATGAAGAACGTGGCCGCCGGCGCGAACGGCATTTTCCTGCGCAGCGGCGTGACGAAGGCCGTTGACGCTGTGACCGAGCACCTGAAGACCCTTGGCCGGGACGTGAAGGGCAAGGACGGCATCGCCCAGGTGGCTTCCATTTCCGCCAACGACAAGGAAGTCGGCGCGATTATCGCTGAGGCGATGGACAAGGTCGGCAAAGACGGCGTCATTACCGTTGAGGATAGCCAGACGACCGGCACGACCCTTGAGACGGTGGAAGGCCTTCAGTTCGACAAGGGCTACATCAGCCCCTACATGATCACGAACACCGAGCGGATGGAAGCGTCCCTTGAGGATGCGTACGTTCTGATCAACGACGGCAAGATCAGCAACATCAAGGATATGCTGCCCATTCTGGAGAAGGTCCTTCAGACCGGCAAGCCGCTTCTGATCATCGCCGAGGACGTCGAGGGCGAGGCTCTGGCGACGCTTGTCGTCAACAAGCTGCGCGGCACGATGACCGTTGTGGCCGTGAAGGCCCCGGGATTTGGCGAGCGCCGCAAGGCGATGCTGCAGGATATCGCCATTGTGACCGGCGGCGAAGTGATTACCGCCGACCTGGGCGAGAAGCTGGAGAACGTCGAACTGTCCAAGCTGGGCCGGGCCAAGAAGGTTCGGGTGACGAAGGAAGACACGACGATCGTCGAGGGCTCCGGTGATCCGGCGGCGATCCGCGACCGGGCGAACCAGATCCGCAAGGAGATGGAAGACAGCACGTCCGACTACGACAAGGAGAAGCTGCAGGAGCGCCTTGCCAAGCTGGTCGGCGGCGTGGCGGTCATTCAGGTCGGCAGCGCGACGGAGACGGAGCAGAAGGAACTGAAGCTTCGCATCGAGGACGCCCTGTCGGCGACCCGCGCGGCGGTTGAAGAGGGCATCGTGGCCGGCGGCGGCGTGGCGCTGGTGAATTGCTACGAGCCTCTGAAGGCCAAGATCGACGAGCTGAAGCTGGCTGGCGACGAGAGAACCGGCGCTAACTTGGTGCTGGCGGCTCTGTCCGCTCCTCTGCACCTGATCGCTTCCAACGCCGGACTGCAGGGCGACGTGGTGGTGGAGAAGGTGAAGGGCCTTCCGACCGGTCAAGGTCTTGACGCGGCCAGCGGCGATTACGTTGACATGATCAAGGAAGGCATCATCGACCCGCTGAAGGTGACCCGGAGCGCTCTGGAGAACGCGGCCAGCGTCGCCAAGATGGTCCTGACCACCGAGGCCCTGATTGCCGACAAGCCGGCCAAGGAACAGCCCGCCGCCGGCGGTATGGGCCCTGGCATGGGCGGCATGGGAGATATGTATTAGACTTAACCTTTTAAACGCGCACAAGAGCGAGGCGCTCCCTTTGGGGAGCGCCTCGCTCTTTGTTGGAACGTCAGCGGATCGGTTCGTCGAAGGTGACCAGCCAGAAGGCGGTCTCTTCGCCGGTTGGGGTGACGCGGACTTTCCCGCCCGTGGGCTCCAGGTCTTTTGCCGTGACGACTTTGCCGTCAGAAACGAGGTAGTCTTTGCTCTTGCCGGAGACGCCCGTCAGTTCGGCGGTCATGCCGAAGTCGTTGTCCGAGCAGATCGCCACGGTCTTGTCGTCCACGACCGCCAAGCCTTCTGCCTTTTCGGCCTTCCATCCGAGGGCGTTCAGGTCGGCTAAGAGTTTTTTGGACGCCGGGCGGATGCCCGCGCTGGTCAGTTCGTCAAGGGAGCTCAGCGTTTCGAGTTCCCGGCCGTCGGGCGCTTTGACGCCGGTGATGTCGGTCGCTTCCGATAGGTCGACGGCGTACAGGCGGTGTATGACGCCGTCCTCTTCGGCCGCTCCTTGTTCGATGAGCAGGACGCGGTTTTCTCCTGCCGCGGCCAGGTCGCCTATTTTGGCGTCGGCGTTTTTCTTGTACGACGTCGCGTCGATCGGGTAGGCAAAGGTCTTGCACTCTTTCGTCGTCGGGTCGAGGACGATCAGCCGGACGAACGGCGCGGAGCTTTTTTTTACCTTTCCGTTCAGGTCCAGAATGCTCTGAACGACCGCGGCGATTTTTCCGGACGGGAGGACGCAGAGCCCTTCAAAGCCTCGGTTGATCTGCCGGCGGGCGAGAATTTCAGGCAGGCCGCTCCCGGGGCCGTATTTTTCGAGCGTGCGCCCTTTGCTGTCCAAGTGAAGGATGAACGGGCCGTACTCGTCGCAGATCCAAAGAGAGCCGTCCCGGGCGATGTCGATGCCTTCCGTGTCCAGTCCGTTCGCGTCAAAGGGCAGAGCTGAAAGGTTCACGTCCAAGGCCGTCTCGCCGGTTGAGCCGGTCAGTCCGGCCGGGACAGGGCGCCCGCTGATTGGCTGGCCCTTCTCGTCCCGAACGAGGGTGAGGTCGCTCAGCTTGGCCCGGTCTCCTTTGACCGTGATCGTCGCGATGGTCGGGGTGAAGTCAGGGGACGGGAACATCTTTGTCGGGTAGAGCGCGCCGCTTGCGTCGCGCCAGAGCGGCGTGTCGCCGTTCGGGCCCCGGTCGGAGATTCCCAAAAAGACGAGCGAGCCGTCGGGCTTTTTGGAGACGAAGGCTAGGGAGGAGCCGATCCCTAAGGGCATGCCTTTGGGGAACTCGGCGGCAAGGGAGCTGTCGCAGGGGATGTAATCTTCGTCGGTCAGTTCGAGGTGAACGGCCTGAACGGACGGGGCGGCTAGCGCGGCCTGGGCAGCGCAGGCAAGGAACGCGAGGGAGCAGAATACCTTTTTCATCATATCGACCTCCTGAACAGGATAGCCGTATGATATGCCGCAATCCTTGCAGAAACGTTGCGGCGATGTGACGGTAGGCTGAAGGCAAAAAAGTCCGGGGACTTCGGGGCGAGCGCGCCAATCGCTCGCCGGAAGTCCCCGGACTTTACAGAGCTGGATCAGTTACAGGGTGATTGCCTCAGACGGGCAAGCGGAAACGCAGGCGCCGCACTCGACGCAGACTTCCGGGTTGACGACCGCCTTGTCGTCGGCCATGGAAATGGCCTCTACCGGGCAAGTGCCCACACAGGTTTCGCAGCCCACGCACATATCCTTGTTCACTACAGCTGCCATAATATGACCTCCTCCAGGTAAGGTGTGAAACTAAATAAAGTATACATGACCGAAAAGGCCGGTGCAAGGCGGCCGGTCTGGTGAGCTAGTCGCCGGTAATTCCCGCGGCTTCAGGCCGCAGGGGGCGAGTCAGCAGGGTCTGGAGGGCGTTCAGCGGGTCCTGTCCTTGGTAGAGGATTTGGTACACCGCGTCGCTGATGGGCATTTCAACGCCGAGCCGACGCGAGAGGTTGGCCAGCGCGCGGACGGTCCAAGCGCCTTCGGCGACTTCGCCGATTTGGGCCGCCGCCTCTTGAAGCGAGAGTCCGCCGCCGATCAGTTCGCCCAGCCGGAAGTTTCGGGAGTGGCGGCTGAACGCTGTGACCATCAGGTCACCGACGCCGGCGAGCCCGGAGAACGTCAAAGGTTTTGCGCCCATGGCAAGCCCCAGCCGGGTGATCTCGGCGAGCCCGCGGCAGACCGTGGCGGCCGCGGCGTTGTCGCCCATGCCGTAGCGGTGAATCATTCCGGAGGCGACGGCGATGACGTTTTTGACGGCGCCGCCGATTTCCACGCCGATCAGGTCCGTGCTCGAGTAGACGCGAAACGACGGGGTGCCGAACGTCTTCTGCCACAGGCAGGCGTCGCGTTCTGACCGGGCGGCGGCGACGACGCAGGCTGGAAGCCCTTGAATTGCCTCTTCGGCGTGGCTGGGGCCTGAGATGACCGCAAACGGCACGGCGGGCAGGAGCTCTTCCGCGATGCCGCTAGGCAGCTTCAGCGACCCGATTTCTACGCCCTTGGCGGCGTTGCAGAGCATGACGCCGGGCCTCCAATGCGGGGCGAGGTCGGTCAGCAGCCCTCTCAGGGACTGCAGCGGGACGGCTAGGACCCACAGCGGCGAGCCGGCCGCGCGGGGAAGCGAGGACGTGGCCTCGATGCTCGGGTTCAACGGCTGGTCTTTAAGGCGTTTAGGGTTGGCGTGACGCTGGGCAATGTAACTGGCCTGCTCGCTGTCCCGGCACCACAGGGTGACCGGGCCGTTGGCAGAAAGTATCTGGGCCAGAGCTGTTCCCCAGCTGCCGGCGCCGAAGACGGTGACCGGTGCGTTCACGGCGTTTCCTCCTTTGAAAAAATATCGAAAAAGCTCCCCCGTGCCGAGCAGGGGAGCTGGGATTACTCGTTGGCGTCCGCGCGGGCTGAGGCTTCCTGCCGCGCTTTGGCGGCCTTCTTGCGCTGATCCATGTCCAAGATCGCCTTGCGGATACGGATCTCCTTCGGCGTGGCTTCGACCAATTCGTCGTCGGCGATCCACTCGATGGCCCGGTCAAGGACGACCTCGCGGGGAACATCCAGCTTGACGGCCATGTCCTTGGTGGACGACCGGCAGTTGGTCATCTGTTTTTTCTTGGTGGGGTTGCAGGGCACGTCCAGCGGGCGGGAGCTTTCGCCGATGACTTGGCCGTTGTACACGTCCGTTCCCGGGCCGATGAAGAGGACGCCGCGATCCTGCAGGTTTTCCAGCTGGTAGGCCGTGGCCGTGCCGGTGTCCATGCTGACGATGGAGCCTCGGTTGCGGCTGGTGACCTCGCCGCGCCACAGGTCGTACCCCTTGAAGCGGGACGACATGATGCCCAGCCCGCGCGTGTCGGTCAAGAACGAGCTCCTGTAGCCGATGAGCCCGCGGGTGGGAATGTCAAATTCCATGCGGACCATGCCGGTGTTCAGGCTGACCATGTTGACCATATCGGCCTTGCGGTCCGCCAGCTTTTGAATGACGATGCCTTGAAACTCTTCCGGCACGTCAATGACTAAGTCTTCCATCGGTTCGAGCAGGTGGCCGTGTTCGTCCTGTTTGGTGATGACTTCGGGGCGGGAGACGCAGACTTCCGCGCCCTCGCGGATCATCTGTTCGATCAGGATTGACATCTGAAGCTCGCCTCGGCCGGAGACCTTCAGACCGTCAGGGCGGCCTAAGTCCTCGACCCGCAGGGCGACGTTGGTTTGGCACTCCCGCTCAAGACGGGCTTTGAGCTGACGGAGGGTGAGCGGCGTGCCGTCCCGGCCGGCGAACGGGCCGGTGTTGACGAGGAAGAACATGGAGACGGTCGGTTCCTCGATATCCAGTGGCGGGAGGGTCCTTTCGATTGCCGGTGAGGCGATGGTGTCGCCGATGCGGATCGTCTTCGGGCCGGCAAACCAGACGATTTCCCCGGCGAAGACCTCGTCCACTTCTACCCGGTCGAGCCCCTTGGTGACCCAAATGTGGGCGGCCTTTTCGGGCGACTGGCCTGTGACGTGCCAGCCCGCGTCGTGATCCTTCTGGTTGTTCCACTCGGTGTGGCTGTGGATAAACTGTTCGCCCTGCTTGAGCCGGCCGGAGATGATTCGGCCGCAGCCGATTTGGCCGATGTAGTCGTTCCACGCCAGAGTGCTGACCTGCATGAGGAACGGCTCGTCCGAGTTGGACGGCGGCGGCGGGACTTGGTCGACGATGGTCTGGAAAAGGGCGTCCATGCCCTCGTGGGGTTGGGACAGGTCGTTGACAAGCCAGCCGGTCAGTCCGGAGCCGTAGAGGACCGGGAAGTCGGCCTGCTCGTCCGAGGCGCCCAGTTCGAGGAACAGGTCGAACGTTTTTTCAAGCGCCCCTTTGGGGTCGGCGTTGGGCCGGTCAACCTTGTTGACGATGACAATGGGCCGAAGTCCCATCGCCAGAGCGCGGGAGAGCACGTAGCGGGTCTGCGGCATGGGGCCTTCGTTGGCGTCCACCAGAAGCAGGACCGAGTCGACCATCGAGAGGACGCGTTCCACCTCGCCGGAGAAGTCGGCGTGTCCCGGCGTGTCGATGATGTTGATCAGGTAGTCATGCCACTGCACGGTGCAGTGCTTCGACGTGATGGTGATGCCCCGTTCCTTTTCCAGCTCGCCGCTGTCCATGATGCGCTCTTCCTGCTGACAGCTTCGGCCGAGGGCCTGAGTAGAACGGAAGATCGAGTCGATGAGGGTCGTCTTGCCGTGGTCGATGTGGGCCACGATTGCCACGTTGCGGATCTTATCAATAGAAAACACGAAACCACACTCCAGTTTTTGAACGCGAGGGGATGACAAAACATATACGATAATATATCGAAATTGTTCTGAATACAATCGTCAGCGGCGTTCGGCTCAGAATGAAGCCAAATTCAGCCGGCCAATGAAAAACAAAATGGCCCGGCGGTTTAATCGGGCCAAGGGATTATCGGTCTTTTGTGCGGGCCGCCACGCAGACCTTCTCGCGGCGAACCCGGCGGAGGTAGAAAAGGGCGAGGGCAGCGCAGAAGACCACGAGAGCCGCCGTGATGGCTTTCATCACGCCGTGAACGGCGTCCGTTCCGTTCTGGCCCACCCAGTAGCCCACGAGCGTCAGGGCGACGACCCAGATGGCCGAGCCGAGCGACGTGTACAGGCAGAACTGGGGCAGGTTCATTCGGGCGACGCCGGCGGGAAGGGAGACGTACTGGCGCACCACCGGCAGCAGACGACCGATGAAGGTGCTGATGTGGCCGTGCCGGGCGAAGAACCGTTCGGCCTTTTCCAGCGACGCGGGGGAGACGAACACGTACCGGCCCCAGCGGTCGAAGAACTTCCGTCCCCACGTGGCGCTGAGCCAGTAGTTGAACAGCGCGCCAAGCAGGCTGCCGCCGACGCCGCAGAGGATTACCAGCCACAGGCTCATCTCGCCCTTGGCGGCCAGATACCCCGCCGGGGGCATGACGATCTCGCTGGGAAACGGGAAAAACGACGACTCAAGGAACATCAGGGCGATGATCCCCGGGTACCCTAAGGCCCCGACGGTCGCCACGATCCACGAGACGAGCTGACCAAAATATTTAGAAACGTCGGCGAAAGCTGTAAAAAATCTGTTGATGGCTCTGTCCCCCTTTGATTTTTTCACAAGCATTGTAGCACAGCCCCGTTATCTTGGACTGGTCGACTGTGCTATACTTCCACCCGTGTAAAACTGTCGGCTTTGCGGGAGGAGGCGATCGAGTGGAGCTGCCGCTGTGGGACGGTGAACTGAGCATCGAAGTCGGATCGTGGATCTCCTACGTGGTGGCCTCTCGGCCCCTTTCCATGCTGGAGACGCACGGGCCGGTCATGAAGACGATCGGGGAGGGCGCGATGGCCCTTCAAAGCGAGTTTTTATACCTGTGCGGCGTCACGTCCGGGCTGTCCGGCGCCATGATCTGGGACGCGCCATTGGCCTCGTCGGTCGAGCCGCTGTCGCCGCTTTTTACCGTCGTGTTCGGCTACAGCCCGACGATGGAGGACTTCTTGGCTCGCTTCGTCACCCCTAAAGACGAGCTGGTGGCCGGCGTGACGTGGTGCACGTTCTGGCGCGCCGACCTGCCGCTTGGAAAGTGCAAAGCTCTGGCACTGCTGGGCTCCCTGCCGCTTATCGACGAGGACGCCTGTTTGTCCGAGCTGGCCCGAGCGCTGTCGGACAAAAAGCTGGGGAACTGGCAGATTCCATATTTTGCCGAGACGTACGGGTTCCTTCGGGCCCCGGTCATGTTCGAGACCGACCGAACCAGCGACCTGATGATAGAGAAACAGCTTGAGTCGTTTCAGCTGGACGCCACGCACAACGTTCTTGGTCCGTCGCCCCGGCTGTCGCTGCCACCGTTCTATCAGGGAGTCTGAAGTCTTTCTTAGCAACATATGATAAAATAAATAAGTTACGGATAAATCAGATCAACGCAAGCCTTTCGTCAAAGGGGAGCCGATCTGATTTTTTGTCGTTGTTACTGATTAACCAGCAGAGGAGGACATCCATGTCAGCGACGAAAAAGAAAGCGCTTCAGGAACAGACGCCGTCCAAGGCGGGCGGCAGATCTTCCGTTCCCTCCTCCACCAAGGCGGAGCCGGCGAAGCAGAAAAAGACTGCCGCGGGGAAAAAAGGTCCCGCCTCGTCGGCAGAGACAAGCGAGGCGGCCGCTCAGCGCGCTCCCCAGACGTCAGAAACGGCAAAAAAATCTCCCCGGACCGCGGCAAAGAGGCCGGCGTCGGAGCCGGCAGCTCAGCCGAAGGCGAAAAAGGACGGGGCTCAAAAGGCCCAAGTCCCTGAGAAGGGCGCAGGGAAGGCGGCGCAGGGCGCTGCAGCTCCTGAGCCGTCAAAGCAAAAGCCCGCAAAGAAAAAGGTGGCGCCGGCGATGAAGGTCCCTGCCGCTGAACAAGCTGAAACCGCACCGGAGGAAAAGAAGCCGGCGAAGAAGAGTTCGGCGGGGAAGAAAAAAGAGCCCGAGCCGAAAAAGGCCGCGTCCAAGCCGGAGGCCGCCCCGAAAGAAGAAGCAAAGGTCGAGGCCAGCGCTCCCGCGGAAGCAAAAAAGTCGAAGAAGGCGCAGAAGAAGGCGAAGAACGCCGGTGAAGATCAGCCGGCGGGCGAGAGCGCACTCGCGATGAAGGCTCCTGCCGCTGAACAAGCTGAAACCGCGCCGGAGGAAAAGAAGCCGGCGAAGAAGAGCTCCGCGGCGAAGAAAAAAGCCCCCGAGCCGAAAAAGGCCGCACCCAAGCCGGAGGCTTCGAAAGAAGAAGCAAAGGCCGAGGCCAGCGCTCCCGCGGAAGCCAAAAAGACGAAAAAGCCGGCGAAGAAAGCGAAGAACGCCGGTGAAGATCAGCCGGCGGGCGATGGCGTCGCCAAGTCGGAGACGGCACTGAACGAGGCGGCCGAGGACGGGACGAAAGCCTCCCAGCCGAGCAAGCCGAAAAAGAAGAGCAAGGAGAGCGCCAAAGGCCAGCCGGAGGGGGCTGCGACGGAAGAAGTAGACCTTCCCGCTGGCGAGCCGTTGGATCAGTCCGAAGAAGCCGAGGAACAGATGGCCGAGGGTGAAGCTGAGCCGGATATCGACGGGCCGCTGGCTGACGATATCGCCTCGATGGACTCGGACGACGTGGACGTGTCGCTGGACGACGACCTGTTTGCCAAAGAGGCGTCCGACGACTTGGAAGAGGATAAGCCTGACAAGCCGGACGACGAAGAGGACGAGGCGGAAGACCTGCCGGTGATCGACGACGAGGAGTCGGGGGAGGCTGACGACGAGGACGCGGCGCTGGCCCGGCAGAGTCGGATGAAGTGGGTCCGCGAGCTGTACACGGTTGGCAAGGACAAAGGTTTTGTGACGAATCAGGACATTGAAGAGACCGTGCCGGCAGACGCGTGGAACTCGGACGTCCTTGAATTTGTCATTGAGAACCTGATGAACTTGGGCGTTGACTTGGTGGACAGCACGGGCAGCGCGGCCGGCGACGTGACGGCCGGACAGGCGGCGGCCCGGGCTTTGGCCGAGTCCAAGAACAGCGACGCCGACTCGGACGAGGACAACGACCCGGGATACGGCGAAGAGCTGGGCAAGATGGAAGACGTGCCCCTGTCCGATCCGGTTCGGATGTACCTGCGGGACATCGGCAAGGTGTCCCTTCTGGACGCGGCGGAGGAAGTCGCCCTCGCCAAGCGGGTCGAAGCCGGCGACGAGACCGCCAAAGACGAAATCATCAACGCCAACCTCCGGCTGGTGGTGAGCATTGCCAAAAAATACATCGGCCGGGGAATGCAGTTCCTCGACCTGATTCAAGAAGGCAACTTGGGGCTCATTCGGGCGGTGGAAAAATTCGACTACCGGCGGGGCTTCAAGTTCAGCACCTACGCCACGTGGTGGATTCGTCAGGCCATCACTCGGGCGATTGCCGATCAGGCTCGGACGATCCGCATTCCCGTCCACATGGTGGAGACCATCAACAAGATGGTGCGGATTTCCCGTCAGCTGGTTCAAAAGCTGGGCAGAGAGCCGAGCGACGAGGAAATTGCCGCGGAGATGAAGATCGAACCGGAGCGGGTGGAGGAGATCAAACGCATATCTCAGATGCCCGTTTCCCTCGAAACGCCCATCGGCGAAGAAGAGGACAGTCAGCTGGGCGACTTCATCGAGGACAGAAGCCTGCCGAGCCCGGAAGACGTGGCGGCGGACAACCTGCTTCAAGAGCAGATTGAAGAAATGCTGAACGCCCTGTCCGACCGGGAGCGGGAAGTCCTGCGGTATCGGTTCGGCTTGGAGGACGGCCGCAGCTACACGCTGGAAGAAGTGGGCCGCCGATTCGGCGTGACAAGAGAGCGTATTCGCCAGATCGAGGCGAAGGCTCTTCGCAAACTTCGTCATCCCAGCCGCAGCAAAAAACTGAGAGATTTTCTCGACTGACCTGTCGCCGGCGCCCGTTAGGGCGCCGGCTTCTGTTTGAAAAAATAACAGCAAACGCAAAAGGAGCAGGCGTCCTGTCGGACGCCTGCTCCTTTTCGTTTTTAACTATTTTCTCCGCGGCCGAGCTTTGCCGCCGCACGTTCTTTGTCCCGGAGCACCCGCCGGAGGACCTTGCCCAGCGCGTTGCGCGGGAGCTCTTCCACAAAGTCGATTTTGCGGGGCGCCTTGTACGAGGGAAGACGCTTCTTGCACCAGTTGATGAGTTCCCGCTCGCTGGTCTGGACGCCCGGCGCGGGAATGACGAACGCCTTGACGAACTCGCCGCTTAAAGCGTTCGGGCTGCCGACTACCGCCACGTCAGCCACGGCGGGGTTCTCCCTCATGCAGTTTTCAACTTCCTGCGGGTACACGTTGAACCCGCTGACGATGATGATGTCGTTGGCTCGGTCGATGATCTGCATTCCTTCCGGGAGCAGGCGGACCACGTCGCCTGTGTTGAACCACCCGTCGTCGAACCGCTGGCAGTTATCGTCTCCCTCGGCCTGAACGTATCGGCTGCATACCGACGGACCCTTGAGCCACAGCACGCCTTCATCCCCGCCGATGACCCGGCCTTCCGTGTCCCGAATCTGGTGCTGAAAGCCCGGGAAGAACGGCCCGATGACGCCGAAACGGCCGTCTTCAGCGCGTCTGACGGCGGCTACGACCGGCGAGCACTCTGTCAGGCCGTACCCCTCGTGGACGGGAACGCCTAAAATTTTCGGAACAAGATGGTACAGCCGTTCCGGGACAGCGGCGCCGCCGCAGATGATCCGCTTCAGCGAGCCGGGAGGGGGAAGCTGGGCGCGGGACACGGCCTCGCAGAGCATGGCGATCAGCGTGGGCACGGCGACGAGGATGGAAATTTTCTCCTTGTAGATAGTCTGAATCGTTCGGGTTGGCGGCAGGAAGCTCGGCAGAAGGACCTGAGGATATCCCAGCGCCAGCGGCCAGACGCCGGACAGGCAGAAGCCGAAGGTGTGGAAGTTTGGCAGCATGTTGAGTATGCGGAGCTCTTCGGGGACCAAGCTCACGTGCTCCTTGGCGGCCTCAAGGTTGGCCAGGACGTTGCTGTGGGTCAGAGGCACGGCCTTAGGGGCGCCGGTGGTGCCGGACGTGGAGAAAATGACCGCCGTGTCCGGTCGGCCGGGACGGCAGACCCGACGGGGCAGGGGCGACAAAGGCCGGTCCAGCGGGACGCGGACGACCCGGTCACCCAGCGGGGAAAGAGCTTGGGCCATCAGGTCCATCTCCTTGACGTCAGCTGGGAGGATCAGGGCGAACGGGTCGAGCAGCCCTACAAAACGGGAGATCAGTTCGGGACCGGCGACCGGGCTCAAGGGAACGACAGAACCTTGAAGTTTCCACGCGGCTAACGACAGAGCCAACATCAGCGGGCTGTTGGGCAGCACGGTGGCCAGACGGTCGCCGGGCTGAAAGCCCGACTCGCGAAGGGAGCCGGCGCACGCCTCAACCAGCCCGACGAACTGGCGGCGGCTGATGGAAACGTCGGCGAACTTGCAGCACTCCTTCTCCGGCGTCCTGGAAAGGCTCTCGTAAATGACGGACTCAAGACGGTTATCCATGAGATTGTTCCCTCCTCAAAGTCTCACGAGCTACATGTCAATCTGACAGGCCAGACCGAAAATCGTGGCGTAGCAGCTGCGGCTGATGCAGGTGAAGTCCGGGTCGCCCAGTGGCCCGCCGGCAGAGCTGATGGGCTTGTCCTCGATATCCATATAACCGGCAGAAAAAGACAATTTAAGTCCCTTGTTGACGTATTGGGCGCCCAGCGAGTAAGTAGTGCGCGAACCGACCGGGACGATGAAATCCGAGAATTGGTCGGGTGAAGGGCAGTCGTCCCATGCGACGCCAGCGCCCAATGTCCAGTGACTGTTCATCCGGTGTTCGACGCCCAGCTGGAATCGCCACTGGTCTTTCCAGTTCTTCGGCGAGACGACCGTGTAATTTAGGGCGCCGGGGCCGAGGGCCGGAAGGAGCGGGAAAAACGTGTCGAAGGTGATGTCCAGCGAGTTGTACGAGCTCCACCGAGTGTAAATGGCGTCGAACTCGACCCTCGTCTTTTCGTCGAACTTCCAGCCAAGTCCGAACGTCCAGCTGTCCGGCAGGGTGACAGTCCCTCGGCCGAAGGTCTCCCCACCGACTCCAACCGGGCCGAAGTTCGTCTGGGGTTGGGTGAACGTCGTCGTGGCGTGGCTGATGGTCTGCTTGATTTTTGAGCGGTAGACCGCTGCCATGGACAGCTTATCGGAAGCCTGCCAGTTCAGCCCGACATTCCAACCGGTACCGAAGCTCTTGCCGTGAAGGTTCATATGGCTTTCATACGACGAGAACGGCGCCCAGGCGGGCTTGGGATCTTTGCTCGTCCAGCCGATGGCGCGCCCCAGCTCGAGGTCCGTCCACATCAGATCGCCGCCGAAGGACAACGACAGCGACGGGGAGATCTTCAGGGCGATCGTCGGGGCCACGCTGAGGGTTTTGAAATCGGCCAGGTAGTTGTTGAACCGGCCAGGGAAGTCCGACGGGAACTTGGACGCCAATCCGAAGCGAGGGTACAGCCCTAAGCCGAACCACGCCGAGTCGCTGATCTGTTTGGCGAAAAACGCGTAGGGCGCGACGCAGGGTGAAATCGTGTTGTCAGACGTCGCGACTTGTTTCCCGTTGCGGTAAAAATGGGCGGTTCCTACCGGGGTGATGCAGGTCGCGCCAAACGCGACCGAGCCGTTGGCGTCGAACTGGGTGATCCCAGCCGGGTTAAAGCCTATCACGGAGGGGCTGTCGCTGAACATCATGGCGTCAGCCAGCGCGACGCCCCAGCTGTCCCACTCGTACACGGCAAATCCAGCAGCGCAGGCAGGAACGTGAGCGGTAAAAAGCAACGCGGCGGCCGCACCAAAAGCGGCGATTTTTTTCAGATGCATTGGGAGTGTCAGTTCCTTTCGTTTGCGGCTCGTCGGCAAGAGCCGCCTGTCCGCTGGCTTACCGAGACGCCGATTCTGATTTCTGGGGTCAGTTCGTAAAAGCGAAGCAGATGGTAAAATGTTTTTGTGGCGAGGTAATCCCGAAACGCGATGGTCAGTTCGTCCATCATCGCGCCGATGAGGCACGGCTCGTTTTGATGGTGATCCACCGTGCAGCCCGTGGGAATGAACGGGCCGCCAAGAAGCTCGAAAACGTGAAGCATGCAGATCTTCTCGGGGCGAAGTGCCAACTGGTACCCGCCTCCGGGCCCGCGCAGCGCCGTGACGTACCCGGCGTGGCAGAGCTTTTGAAGCACCTTGGAAAGGTGTGTCTTTGAACAGCCGATCGACTCAGAGAGGGTTTCGGTCGTCCGGGGCTGCTCCGGTTCCCGTCCGAGGGCGACAAGCGCGTGAAGGCCGAGCCACAACGGTTCCGGAAGATTGACGATTGGATTGATTGGGCTCACCTCCGCGGCGGCTTATCGCCTAAAATGGCAATGTGGATATACTATTCCACTTTTACGAATTTGACAAGCGCAGCGTCGATTCAAGGCTTCATCGGGAAACGGCAGGCCAAAACCGCCGGGGGAGCTGAAACGCGCCGGCTGTCATCAAAAGAGAGCAAAGAGGAAGATTTTTATAGGTCAAGCAAATAAAATTTAATGTGTAGCTAAAGTAAGACAATTTAAAGTATAGAATATGAGTTGTAATCTCTAAGGAGTGATACAATAAAATCGTAAGCATATTAAAGTGGAAAGGTGGTGCCACGATGAATGTGACCGACATGATTCGCGTGTACCCCGATCCGGTTCTGCGGCAGCCGACCGAACCTGTGACGGTTTTTGACGAGGCGCTGCGCCGCCTGCTGGAAGACATGGCGGTGATCATGCACGAAGCCGACGGCGTCGGCCTAGCGGCCCCGCAAATTGGGATCGCGAAGAAAATTGCCGTCGTCTACGACGCTGAAACGGATCATCTGTATCATCTGATCAACCCTGAAGTGATTGCCTCCTCGGGCGGGCAGACCGGCGAGGAAGGTTGCCTGAGCTTCCCGGGAATTTTTGGCCAAGTGAAGCGGCCGCTCAAGGTGACCGTCCGGTGTCAGGACGGCGACGGGAACCTGCAGGAGTACACGGCGCAGGGATTTATTGCCCGGGCGTTTACCCACGAGATTGACCACCTGAACGGCCGGCTGCTGATTGACAACTTCTC
Source organism: Jonquetella anthropi DSM 22815 (assembly GCF_000237805.1). Taxonomy (GTDB): domain Bacteria; phylum Synergistota; class Synergistia; order Synergistales; family Dethiosulfovibrionaceae; genus Jonquetella; species Jonquetella anthropi. Next base: position 123,249 of record NZ_CM001376.1, read on the forward strand.
GCCGCTCAAGCGGAACCTTGTGCTCAAAAAGATGGGGTTGGCGTGAGATCCGTCTGGTTCTGCGGCACGGGGAAGTTCGCCGCCCGGTGTCTTGCCCGTCTGGCGAGCTGCGGCGTCTCGTTTGAACTGGTGGTGACTCAGCCGCCGACCCGACGGGGTCGAGGCATGAAGGAGCTGCCCTCGCCGCTCGAAGAAAAAGCGGTTGATCTGGGGCTACCGGTGGCGCGGACGCTCCGGCTGAACGGCGACGAAGAACTTCAAAGCCGCCTGTCGGCTTGCCCGCCCGACGTGATGTTGGTTGTAGACTTTGGACAGATGATCCGCCGCCCGTGGCTTGATGGGCCTAGGGCCGGATGCCTGAACATTCACCCGTCGCTGTTGCCGAAGTGGCGCGGCGCGGCGCCGGTGCGGCGGGCCCTGATGAACGGCGACCAAACGGTCGGCGTGACGGTCTTTTCCCTGACGGAAGGGATGGATTCCGGGCCGATTCTGTTGCAGGAGGCCATGCCGCTTGGGCCAGACGACGACGCGGGAATGCTGCTGGACAAGTTGGCCGATAGGGGGTCGGAGCTTCTGGCTTCTCGGCTCGAAAGTTTTTGTGCCGGCGGCGAGACGCTTCAGCCGCAGGACGACCGGGAGGCGACGTTTGCCCCTAAGATCGACAAAGGCGAATGCCGGCTCGACGCAGGTGAATCGGCGTCCCGCTTGGCCTGTCTGGTTCGGGCTCTGTCGCCGGATATCGGCGCGTGGTTTGAGTTCCGAGGCCAGCGGGTGAAGGTCTGGAAGGCCGCCCCGGTGGAAGCTCGGACGGTTCCAGAAGGGCATATGGCCTTTCAGGGTGGAAACCTTTTGATTGGCACTTCGTGCGGTGCGCTGCGCCTTGATCTGGTTCAGCCGGCGGGGAAAAAGCCGCTGGAGGGCGTCAGTTGGGCCCAAGGTTTGAGATTAGAGGGAGCTGAGATCCTATGAGAACGGACGACCGGGAAGAGCTTCGCCGCCTGATGGGGATGTACGAGTGGCCAAAGTCTGTGGCCGTCACAGGGGCTCTGGGCTCCGGAAAGACCGAGTGGGTGCTTAATCTGTCGGCGGGCTTCCGGGCTTTGGGGGACGACGTGACAGTTGCGGACGCGGATATCATTAACCCGTATTTCTGCATCCGTCAGGTGACGGAAGCCTTGGAAGCGGAAGGCTTTCAGGTTTTGACGGCTCCCGGTCAGGCCAAATGGAGCGACATGCCGGTGGTGACATCTGAGGTCGATCGGGTTCTTTCCGCGCCGGGAAAGCGGGTGCTTCTCGACATCGGCGGCGACGCGGAAGGCGCTCTGGCGCTGAAACAGTACCAGCTGCGCCTTCGTCAGGCCGGTTTCCTGCTGATCCTTGTGGTGAACTCATTCCGGCCTCAAACGAGCACGCTTGACTCGATTCGGGTGATGAAAAGCCGCATGGAAGCAATCGGAAGTCTGGAAGTCGGCGCTCTGGTGAGCAATTCTCACGTGATGACTGAGACGACGCCGGAAGACGTCTACTCGGGGTGGCAGCTGGTCGAAGAGGCGTCTCAGGCGTTTGGCCTGCCGCTTTTGTACTGCAGCACCCGGCCGTCGATTCACGAGGAGACGGTGAAGCTCTTCCAAAAGAAGGGCGTGAAGACGCCTTTGTGGCAGCTGTCGCGGCATATGCTTCTTCCGTGGGAGCCCGGCGCCATTTGGGGAACTGGCCTGCCGGCGAAAAACCACGGACACAGGATGCTTCAGACGTACGAGTACAATCGCTCCAAACAGGGCTCGGAAGAATAGAGGCCGGAAGGAGCTTTTGGGCGAACATAAAGAGGCAGTTTGGCAGCGCGTATTTTGAGAGGGGGAGTTATGTATGGCGGCCAAAGGAAGGATCACGGTCAACGAGGCGTACTGCAAGAGCTGCGGCCTGTGCGTGGCTGCGTGCCCGAAGCATGTGCTTCGCATCTCCGACCATCTGAACGCCCGGGGTTACCGTCCCTCGGAGCAGTTCACGGAAGGGTGCATCGCCTGTTCTATGTGTGCGATGTCCTGCCCTGACGCGTGCATCGAAGTGTACCGGATCAAAGAGGACTAGAAGGGGGAGAGGCCGAATGACCAAGGTACTGATGAAAGGCGCCGAGGTTTTCGGGGAAGCGGCAATTAAGGCCGGCTGCCGGTATTTCTTCGGCTACCCGATCACGCCGCAGAACGAAATCCCGGAGTACATGTCAGCGAAACTGCCGCACTGCGGCGGCGTGTATGTCCAAGGGGAAAGCGAAGTAGCGTCCATCAACATGGTGCTGGGCGCCGCTGCGTCGGGAGCTCAAGTGATGACGTCGTCGTCCAGCCCCGGCATTTCTCTGATGTCCGAGGGCATGAGCTACCTGGCCGGTTCTGAGCTGCCCTGCGTGGTCGTCAACGTCATGCGGGCCGGCCCGGGGCTCGGCGGAATCCTTCCCGCTCAGGGAGACTACAACCAGGCGACGAAGGGCGGCGGCCACGGCGACTATCACGCCATGGTGTTCGCTCCCAGTTCTCTGCAAGAAGTCGTCGAGCTCGTTCAGGGCTCGTGGGACTTCGCGTTCAAGTACCGCACGCCGGTTATCATCTTGGCCGACGGGTTCATGGGGCAGATGATGGAGCCGGTGGAGATCAACGAGCGGGAGTGCAACCGGGGCGATTACAAGTCCTGGGCGCTGGGTTACTTCCCTGACCGTCAGGGCAAGAGGACGCTGCTCAAGAGTTTGTACTTGGCAGCCGAGCCTCTGGAGACCCACAACAAGAACCTGCAGGCCAAGTACGCGGCGATGCAGGAAGACGCCCGCTGGGAAAATTACCACGCTGACGACGCCGAACTGGTCATTACCGCGTTCGGCACTGTGGCGCGTATCGCGAAGACCGCGGTGGATCACCTGAGAGCTGAGGGGAAGAAAGTCGGGCTCATTCGTCCCATCACGCTGTTCCCGTTCCCGCTGAAGGCGTTTGAAAATCTGCCCAAAGCCAAAAAGCTGTTCGACGTGGAGATGAACTACGGACAGATGCTCGTGGACGTGAAGAACGCCACGGAAAACCGCTGGCCTATCAGCTTCTATGGCCGTGCGGGCGGTTTTGCGCCGTCGGTCGAGGAAATTGAGACCGAGTGCCGGAAGCTTCTCGGTTAGGAGGGGGAACCGTCATGTCTGAAACGAAAACTTATTCCGTTCCGAAGAGCTGGATGCCGAACGTCCACACCCACTACTGCCCGGGCTGCGGACACGGGATAGCTCACCGGCTCATCTGCGAGTGCATCGATGAGCTGGGCATTCAGGAACGGACCATTTCTATGTCTCCGGTAGGCTGCGCCGCCATGATGTACGACTATATCAATATCGACTTCGTCGAGGCCGCTCACGGCCGCGCGCCGGCGACGGCGACCGGCATCAAGCGGGTTCACCCCGACAAGATCGTGTTCACCTACCAGGGCGACGGTGACTTGGCCTCCATCGGTATGGCGGAGATCATTCACGCCGCCAACCGGGGTGAGAAGATCTGCGTGTTCTTCATCAACAACGCGATTTACGGCATGACCGGCGGCCAGATGGCCCCGACGACGCTGATCGGCCAGAAGGCGACCACCTGCCCGGAGGGTCGCGACCCGGAGACGACCGGTTGGCCTATCCGCATGTGCGAGCTCATCTCGGCGCTTGTCACGCCCGCGTACGTTGAGCGCGTGTCTGTCGGGTCGCCTCAGCTCATCATGAAGGCGAAAAAGGCCTTCCTCAAGGCGTTCAAGTACCAGATGGAAGGCAAGGGCTTCTCGTTTATCGAAGTCCTGAGCACCTGCCCCACGAACTGGGGGATGTCGCCGGTTGACGCCTTTAAATGGCAGAAGGATGAAATGTTCCCATACTATCCGTTGGGGCTGTACAAGGACTTCCCAGCGGAAGAGGCCAAGTAGGGAGGCGGAACAATGGCTGGATTCTACAAAGAACTGCTGGCCGCAGGTTTCGGCGGTCAGGGAGTCATGATGCTCGGCCAGCTTGTGGCGTTCTCCGGCATTGAGGACGGTCGCAACGTGACGTGGATCCCGTCGTACGGTCCAGAGATGCGCGGCGGCACGGCGAACTGCTCCTGCGTGGTGAGCGACGAGCCGGTCGGCTCCCCAATGGTGACTTCCGGCGACGTGGTTGTGGTGATGAACCAGCCGTCGCTGACCAAGTTCGAGTCTGCCGTCAAGCCCGGCGGCCTGTTGATTTATAACAGCGACTTGGTGAACTACGAGAAGCCGCGCACCGACATTCGGGTTCTGCCGGTTCCTGCCAACTCGATAGCGACCGAACTGGGAAGCGACAAGGTCGCCAACATCGTTATCTTGGGCACGCTGGTTGAGGCCAGCGGCATGGTGAGCCTTGACTCGGCGATGAAGATCATTCGGGAGAAGCTGGGCAAGAAGAAGCCCAAGTTCCTGCCGATGAACCTTGAGGCCTTTGCGAGGGGCCGGGCTCTGGTTAAGAAGTAAGGGTATGGAACGCCTTCTCGAAAGCCGAACGGTTTACCACGGCAAGATACTGGACCTAAAAGTTGACACCGTTCAGGTGGTGGAGCGGAACAACCGCCAAACGACCCGCGAGGTGGTCGTCCATCGGCCGGCCGTCGGGCTGATTGCCCTTGGGCCTGGCGGGGTTGTATTGGTCAAGCAGTTCCGCTACCCGCTCGGCCGGTCGGTGCTGGAGATCCCCGCCGGTCTCATTGAGCCGGGCGAAAGCCCTGCCGACGCGGCCCGCCGGGAGCTTCGGGAGGAAACGGGGTTTGACGCTGGAACGCTGAGGCTCATCCGCCCGGTCTACACTTCGCCTGGGTTCTGCGACGAGGTCATCTACCTGTTCTTGGCGAAGGATCTGCGCCGCGCGCCTCTGGCCCCCGACGTCGACGAGGTGATCGAGCTGGAGACCTTGACGTTCGGCCAAGTGGAGGAGCTTTTAAGGTCGCCTGAACCGCTGGACGGCAAGACGCTGGCGGGACTGTCGTGGCTCTGCGCGTTTCGAGAAGAACTGTAACTTGCGGCCGGCCCGTCTGTTGGGCCGGCCTTTTTGTGCTCTGGGTTCGACAATCGATGCTTCCTGCGAAGACCTCAGCCGTTAAAACAGTTATAATGACACAAGACAAGTTACTGCAGGACGGCGGAGCTGTCCTCAAACGCAGATGGGAGTGTCAGAGATGAGAAAAAGCGTTTTAGCTGCCCTAGCTGTGTTGCTGTTCTGCGCCACACCGGCCCGTTGTTCGCAGATGACCCTGACGGCAGAGAAGCTGGACTACGATATGGATTCAGGTCACGGGACGGCGGCCGGCAAAGTAACGCTCGTCCGAGAAGGGCTGACGGTCACGTCAGACCGGGCCGAGGCGTGGTCGAAGGAGAAAAAGGTTCATCTGTGGTCCAACGTGAAGGGCTCGGGCGTCCAAGACGGGACGCCGTTCACGTTCTCGGCTGAGGACGCGACGGCTGATTTTTCCGTGCCGGGCAACGGATATCACATGAAAGGCAACGTCTTGCTTCAGCGCGGACAGCAGTACTTGGACGCGGCCGAGGCGGACGTGCGGGAAGGAAAATTCTGGGCAAAACAGGTGGCCCGGCTGGCGGACGAAAAACAGAAGACTGAGTTGAAGTGCGACGCCGTCAACGGTCAGTACGACGATGGGGGCGTCCTGTCCGCCGAGGCGAAGGGGAACGCCTACCTGCGTCACAAGGACGAAAAGGACGTCCTGACGGAGATCTGGGGCGACGTGATGACCTACGATCGGACGAAAGACATCGTGACCGTGACCGGGAACGCCCGCGCAGTTCAGCAGGATCGGACGCTGAAGGCCAATCGGCTCCTTTACAGCATTTCATCGGGGAAGTTGACCGCTGTCGGAGGCACGCAGATCGTTGTCGACGTGCCCGAGCAGACTCAAAAGAAGCCGGCACAGCCTGCTCAGCCAGCCAAGCCGGCTAAGCCAGCGCAGGGAAAGAAGAAAGTGAAGCGATGACCGAAAGTCATAACAAGCGGCTTGCCGCTCGAAACCTGACGAAAAGTTTCCGCCGCCGCAAAGTGGTGGACAACGTGTCCATTGACTTTGCCTGCGGCGAGGTGGTCGGACTGCTGGGGCCTAATGGGGCGGGCAAGACGACCAGCTTTTACATGATCGTCGGGCTGATTTCTGCCGACTCGGGCGAGGTGTACCTTGGCGACACGGACGTGACGAAGATGAAGGTGTACGAGCGGGCCCGCGCCGGCATCGGCTACCTGCCGCAGGAAGCGTCGGTCTTTCGGGATCTGACGGTTCGGCAGAACCTTGAACTGGTTCTGGAGGAGCGGGGGGCTAGCAAGTCGGAGATCGCTTCCGAGCGGGATCGCCTGCTGGAGGAGTTCGGTTTGACCCGGCTGGCTGATGAGTTCGGGTACTCCCTTTCGGGCGGCGAGCGCCGTCGGGTCGAAATTGCTCGGGCTTTGGTCAATAAGCCGGATTTTATCCTGCTGGACGAGCCGTTCAGCGGTATTGACCCAATCGCCGTCAGCGAGATTCAGGAGATCATTCGACAACTAAAGTCCCGGGGCTTTGGCGTGATGATCACCGATCACAACGTGAGGGACACTCTGGCGATTACCGACCGGGCGTATCTTATTCACCTTGGGCAGATTCTCGTGCAGGGCAAGCCCTCAGAAATCGCGTCCAACGAGATGGCCCGCAAGTTCTACTTAGGGGAGCGCTTCTCGCTGTGACGCCGCACCGAAGCGGCCGTATGGTGCGCAACGCGCTGGTCATGATGCTCGGCACACTGGCAAGCCGGGTGCTGGGACTTGCCAGAGAAATGGTGACTGCCGCGCTGTTTGGAGCGTCGGCCGCCTTGGACGCGTTTTTCGTGGCGTTTACCCTCTCCAATTTGGCCCGCCAGCTTCTGGCCGAAGGCGCGCTGTCGGCGGCGTTCGTGCCGGTCTTCTCCCGCGTTCTGTCCGAATCGGGAAAGGACCGGGCGGCGCGGCTGGCCCGACGGGCGTCAGCCGTCCTGATTGCTTCCTGTTCGGCCGTCGTCGTCTTGGGAATCCTCCTGAGTCCCGCGCTGGTGAAGGTCATGGCTCCCGGCTTTTCGGGACAGCAGTTCCAATTGGCCGTCGCTTTGACCCGCCGCATGTTCCCTTTCCTGCTGTTCGTGTCAGTCGCCGCGTTGGCTATGGGGGCGCTGAACAGTTTGGGAAGCTTTTTTGTCCCCGCTCTGGCTCCAGCTCTGAGCAACGTGGTTTTCATCACCCTGACGGCTCTGCTGGCCCGTTCGCTCGGCGTGGAAGGGATGGTCTGGGCCGTGCTGGCCGGCGGGGCGGCTCAAATGGTCTTTCAGGTCTGGTGGCTTCGCCGGAAGGAAGGATTGTCCCTTTTGCCGGCAGTCCCTGAACGGTCGGACAGCGACCTGCGGCGGATGATGGCGCTCTTTTTGCCCTACGCCTTAGGGCTGTCGCTCAACCAGCTCAACCCGGTTTTAACTCGGGCATTCGGCTCGTTTTTGCCCGACGGCACCATTTCGGCGCTCAACTACGCCAACCGGATCATTCAGCTGCCGCTGGGCCTTGTGGTGGTGGGCATTTCTCAAGCCGTTCTGCCTGAGCTGTCCCGGGCGGACGGGGACGACGCGTTCTGCGGCGCCCTGTCTGACGCCCTGCGGTTCAGCCTGTTTTTGGTTCTGCCCGTCACGGTCGGCGGATTGCTTTTGAGCGGCGAGTCGGTTCACCTGCTGTTCGTCCGTGGCGCGTTTGACCGGGCGGCGTGGGACCTGACGAGTCAGGTCCTGTTCTGGTCCCTTCTGGGGCTGCCCGGCATGGCGTGCGGCACCGTGGTCATGCGGGGCCTGTACGCTCGGCAGCGGCCTCGCGACGCGGTCCTGACGACCGGAAGCTGCGTTGGCTCGCTGTTTCTCTTCGGCCTGCTGCTGGCCCGTCCGTTCGGCGCCCGCGGTGTGGCGCTCGCCGGTTCTTTGGCCTTCACCGTTTCGCCGATCGTCGGCGCGCTCCTTTTACGGCGGTGCGTCCCGTCTCTGGGGCGGGTGAACTGGAAGCGGTTGGGCGGTAGTTTGGTTCCTCCGGCCGCGTTGGGCTGCTGCTTGGCGGTCTGGAAGCTGTTTTTGCCCTATGACGCCGGTTGGGGGCTTGCGGTCCGGTGCCTCTGGCTTGTCGGCTGTGCCGGGTCCGCCGGCGCCGTTTGGTGCGCCACTGGCCTTCTGATGAAACGGGACGAGTGGACGATGCTTCGTTCGGCGATGATCCGCCGAAAAGGAGGAAAAGCATGAAGTTCTATCGGGGAGCCGCGTGCCTTCTCGCCGCTTTTTTGGCGGCGTCGCCGGCGTGGGGTGCGTCAAACTTGGAGGCGCTGAAAGAACCTCGGTCAGCAGTTATCTACGTCGAAGGCCAGAAGGTGGCCGACGTGATCGTCGGCTCTAAAGCGAAGGTGACGTTCCTCTACGTCGACGACAAGCTGAAGAAGGAAATGGAACGGAACCTGCAGCAGCTGTCGTCTGTTGAGGAATGGATGCTGTCGGACGCCGTCAAGGCCCGGGTGAAGAAGATGGTCCCGGTGATCGTCACCTGCGAGGCGTTCGGTCACCTTTACTTCGCGCCCGAGTCCGTGTCGGTGAACGGCGAGCCGGTAACGCGCCGTCAGCTTTTTACGAATCTGGACGCCCGGACGGTGGGGGACGTGGCGCCGGATGACTTCGTCTGGTTTGTCATCGGTCTGCCCAAGTCGACTGCGGCGCCTGGGCAGAAGATAACCTACTCTGTCGGCGAATGGAAAACTGACTTCACAGTTCCGGGGAGGTGAGGGGAATGGCTCTTCACGTGTTTCGCTGCGTCCTGTGCGGACACAGGTTTGAATCCGACCGCGCGGGCGTTAAGTGCCCGAAGTGCGGCTCCCGCACGCTGGTCCACGAGAGCGGGGACTCGCTGAGAGGCAAGTGCGGCTGCGGCGGTTCGTGCTGCTCCTGCTCCGGGTGTTCCCATTGAGCGACGGCTTACTGTTAGCCATTGAGAGCAGCTGCGACGACACGTCCGTTGCACTCGTTCGAGGACGGACGGCGCTCGGGTGGCTCATCTCCAGCCAGATTGAGCGACACAGCCCGTTCGGCGGCGTCGTGCCCGAGTACGCGTCGCGAATGCACCTTGAAGCCCTTCTGCCTCTGACCGAGCGTCTGATGAAAGAGGCGGCAGTTTCTCCTAGAGACTTGGACGGAATCGCCGTGACCTACGGTCCCGGGCTCATGGGGTCGCTACTGGTGGGCGTCATGGCGGCCAAGGCGCTGAGCCAGGTCTGGGGCGTCCCGCTGATCGGCGTGAATCACTTGGAAGGCCACCTGTGCGCCGGGTTGGTCTCGTCTCCTGACTTGGACTTCCCGTTCCTCTGCGCCGTCGTCTCGGGCGGACACACTGAAGTCCTGCTGTGCCGCGGCCCCGGCGACTATCAGCTGGCGGCCCGGACGAGGGACGACGCGGCAGGAGAAGCGTTCGACAAGCTGGCTAAAATGCTCGGCTTGGGCTATCCAGGCGGGCCGGTGGTCGATCGGCTGGCAGCCGGAGGGAGGCCCGACGCGTTTGACCTGCCGCGGCCGAAGTTCGACGGCTCAATGGACTTCAGCTTCAGCGGGCTGAAAACGGCGGTGCTGAACATGGTGAACCACTGGCGTCAGCGCGGCGAGGAAATTCCGACGGAAGACCTGTGCGCGTCGTTTCAGCAGGCCGTTGTGGACGTGCTGATCGATCGGCTGGAGCAGGCCGCGGAAAAGACGGGCGTGAGGTCCGTCGCCATCTCCGGCGGCGTGGCGGCCAACTCGCGGTTTCGGGAAGCCGTGTCGTCCCACCCGGGGTGGAAGGCCTTCGTGCCGCCCAAATCGTACTGCACCGACAACGCGGTGATGATCGGCGTCGCCGGCGGATTGTCCCTGAAAGCCGGCCGAACGAGCGACCTGACGCTCTCGCCCGATCCGTCGCTGGACGTCACAGCCGGACTGTCGTCGTTGTAAGAAAGACAAAAGCGAGCCGTTCCCAAAAGGGAACGGCTCGCTTATTTGTGTCATAGTGGCGGAGGCGTGTGCGAATCGAACACACCAAGGACGACTCAAATCGCCCCTCGCGCGGGTTTGAAGCCCGGGGCGGCCACCAGGCCACATTCGCCTCCGAAAACTCAAATATTGTACCCTAGATAGGCGCGTCGTTCAACTGTTGAGCGGTTAAAACCCGCGAAGGCGCCGCAGAGTCTGATAGGCCTCCTGAAGCTCTTTGAACTTCTGGGCGGCCAGCTCGGAAAACTCTTGATCTTTCAGTTCGGAGAACCGATCAGGGTGATACTTGGAGACTAGCTCTCGATAGCGCTGTTTAATCTCTTGGTCTGACGCCGTCGGGCTGAGACCGAATACCTCCCACGGCGACTTATGCGGGCGGCCCGGCGGACTCGTCGTCCAGCTCTGTCCGCCCTCGGCGCGATAGGGGCCGGAGAGGAACGAGCGGACAAATCGGCGCCAGTCGAATTTTTGACCGCTTCTCGCCATATCGCGCCGCATGGACCGAATGAACCAGCCGATGAAAAGCGGCACGATCAGCAGCCGAAGAAGTCGGACGACGAAGGCCATCGTCGAAAGGTTAAGCGGTTTGGGACAGCTTGGACGCGACGGAGAGCAGCAGCGACGTGAGAGCTCCGGCGGTCCGGTCCATGGTGTCCAGGACTTCCTGTTCGGTCAGCGCGTTGCCTGTGATACCCGCGGCCGCGTTGGCCACGCAGGACAGACAGGCGATTTTCATGCCCATGTGTCGGGCGACGATGACCTCAGGCACGGTGGACATGCCGACCACGTCGGCGCCCAAGAGCCGCCCCATGCGAATCTCGGCGGGCGTCTCGTAGGACGGGCCGCTCATCGCCAGATAGACGCCCTCGTGGGTCGGTATCCCAAGCTCGAGGGCGCAGCGGGATATCAGCAGCCGAAGGTCCGGGCTGTAGGCGGTTGTCATGTCAGGGAACCGGGGGCCCCACGACGGTTCGTTCGGGCCGGTCAGAGGGTTGCGTCCCATCAGGTTGATATGGTCCCGGACGATGATGATATCCCCGGCCCGGTACCCTAAGTTGATGCTTCCCGACGCGTTGGTGGCGATGAACGTCTTGACGCCCCAAGCGCCCAGAACTCGGACGGGGAACGTCACGTCCTCCATTGAATACCCCTCGTAGGGGTGAAGCCTGCCTTGCAGAGCGGCGACGGTCATGCCGTTCACCGAGCCGATGACCAGCCGGCCGGCGTGTCCCGGCGCGGTGGAAAGAGGCCAGTTGGGGATGTCGCTGTACGGGATAACCTGTTTTTCTTCCAGAGACTCGGCGAACGCCCCGAGTCCGCTTCCTAAAACGATGGCCAGCAGGGGCTGACGCGGCTCTTTGCCCTTGATGAACTCAAGAGCGTCTGTGACCAGTTGGCGGTACGATGTCATGAGATGTCCTCCGTTTGTCCGCCCAGTCGGGCGTGGGGATGGCAGCGGTCGTAGACGTCCCGCAGCTCCAAATCAAAGTGAGTGTACTTTTCCGTGGTGCCGATCGAGCTGTGGCCTAAGAACTCCTGCAGGGTCCGAAGGTCCATGCCCCGGCGTAGCAGCCGCGTGGCGACCGAGTGGCGCAGCACGTGAGGGTGAAGCCGAGCCTTGGCGACCCCGGCCCGTTCTCCCCGTCGGCGGATCAGCCGCCACAGGTCAATGCGGGTCAGCCGGTCGCCGGTTCGGCTGGCAAACAGGAACGACCGGGCGCCACCTGTCGGATGACCGTCGGCGCGGACCGCCAGCCACTTGGTCAGCCAGTCGGCCACGCTGGCTCCGAAGGGGACGGACCGGTCCTTGTTCCCCTTGCCGCGCACGTGAAGGAACCGGGTGTCCATGTCGACCGACGCCAGAGTCAGCGAGCAGATTTCAGAAGCCCGCAGACCGCAGTCGGCGAGGATCTGAAGGATCGTCCGGTCCCGGACGTCCATCCAGCTCTCGCCGGAGCAGCTTTCAAGAAGCCGGTCGATCTCGCCGTCAGAAAGCACTTGGGGCAGGCGGCGGGGCTTGTCCGGCAGCGCGGGAAGCCGAAGGGCGCTTGCTGCCGCCGAGCCGGTGCTCTGCCGATAGCGAACCCAGCTTCTCAGCGCCGCCATGGTCTGCTGAACTGTGCTGGACGCGAGGTCCTGTTCCCGCATCGCGGCGATGAACCGAGGAGTCGTCGCGTCGTCGGGGCTCATCGGGTCGGCGCCGGACGTCTCGCACCAGCTGCGCCACTTGGCCAGAGCCCGGGCATACGATCTGACGGTATGGTCGCTGCTCTGCCGCTCAAAGCGCAGGTAGTCGGCGAAATCGTCGGCCGATCGGTCAAATTGTTCGTTCATGAGCTCTCCTTCGTCCGCTTTCGCTCCCGCGGCGCACAGTGCAGGGGACGTCCCAAACGGCCTGATGAGGCGCGGCCGATTATTTTTGAGGGGCGTCGGATTTTTTCAGCGCGGCTCGTCGGCCGCCGGTGTATCGGGCGAGGTCGTCAGGGCTGATCGGGAAGAAGTGGTGATCCGTCCCAGCGGCGGCCCAGACGGCTGGGTAATTCCACAGGTCCTCGTCCAGAAGCGCCGGCAGCTGCTCGTCGTAACCGACGGGCGGCACGCCGCCAACGGCGTAGCCGAAATGTTCCAGCACGTAGTCCGACGGGGCCATGGAGACCTTTTTCCCGCCCGAGGCGCGCTTGACCGCGCCGGAGTGAACCTTGTTGCTTCCCGACATGAGGACGAGCCACGGCGAGCCGTCGATGAGAAAGATCAGGCTTTTGAGGATCTCCCCTTCGGTCACGCCGACGGCTTTCGCCGCGTCCGACACGGTGAAGATAGTCAGTTCGCTGTAGGTGATGCCCTGTCCGTACCCTAGGGCCGTGAGGGCTTTCTGAACTCGCTCGACTGGGTTCATCGCGGCGGCTCCTTTCAGGGATGATATTTTTATCTTAGGCTGGCCCGGCGGTTCTTGCAATCCCGCCGGTTGCGGAAAGGAAAACTTGTGAAACGGTTTCTCTGGCGCGCCTCGCGGGTTCGTGGAATAATACGGCTGTACGGCGGGGCCGCAGGGGCCTTCGCGAGTTTCGGACGAACGGAGAATGACCCATGAAGCTCTTAAAAATTATCCCAGCGGCAGTCTGCGCGGCGGCCATCCTGTGCTCGCTGAACGCCTGGGCGGGGGATTTGAACGGCGACGCGGCGCTTTGCCAGATTGTGTTGGACCGAAGCGGCGCCAGCAAGCAGGAGTGGAACCGCTCGGCCAAGGCGGGCATGACGCTGGAGGACTTTCTCCTGTCCAAACTGATCATCGACCGTCTCAATCAGCCCGACGGGGACCTGACCGGCGTGTATCGAATGAGAAAGGCCGGCAGAACCTACGAGAAGATCTGCGAGGCGATGAACATTCAGTGGCCCCCGATCTTGAAGGAGTTCAACGATCAGGTCGATCAGATGAAGAAGGACGCCGAGGCGCAGGGGCTGACGATGTGGCGCCTGAATCAAAATTTGAAGACGACGGACTGAAGGCGGAGGGCGAAGCTCAACCGCCTTTTTTGTCCTCTGGCGGCGCCCGTCATTGACGGTCATTTTAAAGCAAGTGTATGATGATAGACAGCCGCCTATGGCGCGAAATTTTGCGGGTGCAGAAAGAACGGTGATGATATGGAACAAGGCTCATTATCGGCAGACCCTGTACCGATAAGTACACCGAACGTACCGTAAAAACGAGGCGGCGGCTTTCCGCGTCGGCTCGTGTTGACGTGGAAAGGAGTACGAGATGATCTCGAGAGAGCGCGAACTCATCGAGCAGATTCGAGAGCTCATCCAGGCGAAGGAGTTCCGCCGGGCCAAAGAAATTCTGTCCGGCGTGGAGCCTGTCGATATGGCGGAGTGTCTCGGCCTGCTGCCGCCGGCGGAACTTGTGTTCTTTTTCCGCCTGCTGCCCAAGGATATGGCGATCGACGTTTTCGAGCTGCTGGACACGGACGTTCAGCAGACGTTTTTGCGTCATGCGTCGGACAAAGAAGTGGCCGTCATGTTGGAAGATATGTCCGACGACGACCGGACCGAACTGTTCGACGAGCTGCCGGCCAAAACGGTCAAGGAGCTTCTGCGGCAGCTTTCACCGCAGGAGCGTGCTCTGGCCAACCGGCTGTTGGGGTACCCGCAGGACTCGGCAGGCCGGATCATGACGCCCGAATATATCGACTTAAAAGCGGCCGCGACCGTTCAGGAGGCGCTGGATCGGATTCGCCAGACCGCGCCGAATAAAGAGACGATTTACACCTGTTTTGTCACCGACCCGTACCGGCACCTGCTGGGCGAAGTTGACTTGGAAGACCTGCTTCTGGCCGACCCTGACGCCCTTGTTGGCGACGTGATGGACCCGGCGCCTATTTGGATTTTGACGACCCAGGACCAGGAAGAGGCCGCCAAGGTCATTTCCCAGTACGACCTGTACTCGCTACCGGTCGTCGACTCGGAAGAGCGGCTGGTTGGGATCATCACCTTTGACGACGTACTGGACGTGGTCGAAGAAGAGGCCACCGAGGACTTGGAACTTCATGCCGGTATCCAGCCGATGGACGAGGACTACTTGGACGCCAGCGTGGTTACGCTGGTGCGCAAGCGGTTCACGTGGCTTGTGATCTGTATCTTCGCCGAGTCGCTCACGTCGGCGGTTCTCAGGTATTTTGAGCCGGTCATCAGCCAAGCGGTGACTCTGACGTTTTTTGTGCCGCTGCTCATTGGGACGGGCGGCAACTCGGGCACCCAGTCGGCCACCGTGATGGTCCGCAGCATCACGCTGGGAACCGGCAGCTGGCGCAACGCCGGGGAGACGATTTTGCGCGAGACCGGCGTCGGGGTGACGATGGGCGTCGTGCTGGGGATCTTAGGGCTCCTTCGCGCCGTTTCCTTGGGCGTTGGGCTGCCTGTGACGCTGGCGGTCGGCGTGGCGCTGGCGGCCGTCGTGCTGATGGGAAACTTAGTCGGCACGCTGCTGCCCCTCGTGGGGCACTCGCTGGGAATTGACCCGGCAATTATGTCAGGTCCTCTGCTGACTACCGTGGTCGACGTGTGCGGGCTGATGGTGTATTTCGGGATCGCGCAGGCGTTCCTGAAAGTCGCCTCGCTATGAGAACGGAGGCTGAGCCGATGAGCTGTTTGACTTGCGCCGGCTGGGTCTTCGGGAAAGAAGCGTAGACCATGGCGGCGCCGCACCGCAACAATTTCAGAGGGGTCTTTGAGCGCGGCGACAGGGAAACCTGCGTTCGAATGCTAAACCGGCTGCCCTCGTCAATGCTGAAGGAAGAGCTCCGCCACCTTCATCCGCGGCGGGCGCTTTTGCTGTGCAGTTACTTAGAGCCGGCCCGCTTCGTGGCGCTGCTCAAGGACTTGGACCGAAACGAGCGGCAGAGAATCCTGTCCAGCGCGACGGTGAAAGAGCTTGGCAACTTGGTTCTCGCGCTGCCTCAGACGACGATCATGACCCTGCTGGACGAGCTGCCGGCCCGGCTCACCCGCGACGTGGTGGGCGCTTTGCCGGTCAAAGTCCGCCGAGAGGTCGAAAAAGCCCTGCCGTGGCCCGCTGAGAGCGTCGGGCTTTTAATGACAAAAGGGTGGGTGCAGCTCCTGCCGACTGACAGCGTCAAAGACGCCATCGGCCGGATACGGACCGGCGCGGAAAACCGGGAAACGGCCCGCAGCTGCTTCGTCGTCGACGAGGACGGTCAGTTCGTCGGCTCGGTGCCGTTGGAGGATATCGTCCTGTCCGACCCGGACCGTCCTGTGATGGAGCTGCTCGACCCGAATCCCTGCCAAGTCTCGCCTCTGACCCCGCAGGACGAAGCGGCCCGGATCATGTCCCGGTACGATCGGGACGTGCTCCCCGTGGTTGACGGCGGCCGGTTGATCGGGCTGCTTACCTTCGACGACGTGCTGGACTTGATCGATCAGGAAAACGCCGAACTGTTCCTTCAGATGGGCGGTCTGTCGTCCGGCGAAGAGCAGGAAAGCCCGAGCATTCTGCGCCAAGCTCGGCGGCGTCTGCCCTGTCTGCTCCTGTGTCTTGTGACCGGCATTATGACTACCAGCTTGATGAAGTCATTTGAAGAGGCGCTGAGCACTGTGGTTGCCCTGTCGTTCTTCATTCCCCTTCTGGTGGACACGGGCGGCAACACGGGCTCTCAGGCGTCGGCCTTGGTTATTCGCAGCATGGCGCTCGGCCAAATGCCCGATTCAACGGTCTGGAAGGTGCTCGTCCGCGAATTGGTGACCGGCCTGATGTTGGGCCTTGCCATGGCTGCTATGGCTGTCGGGCGGGCTTGGATGATGGGAACCCAGCCGCCGATATGGATGGTCGTGGCGAGCGGCATGATCGCTGTTGTGACGCTGGCGAACGCCATGGGCACGCTTCTGCCGTTTGCTATCCGGCGGATGGGCTTTGACCCGGCGCTCCTGTCGGGGCCGCTTCTCAGCACCATCGTAGACGTCGCAGGACTGGCAGTTTATCTGGGAATTGCGGCGCGCTTTCTGCTGTAAAGCGCGCGGCGTGTGGGAGGGTATCAGATGAAGAAGCTGTTCCTTTTTGTGGAGTTATGCCTGCTGTTTGCCGTGCCTGCGGCGGCTTCTCCGGTTCTGACGCCTCAGGAGGCCGTGAGGCTGGCGTTGGAACACAGCCCGCAGATTCAGGCGGCGAACCGTCGGTTCGACGCGGCTCGAGCTGCCATCGATCAGGCACGATCGGACAAAATTCCGCACCTGTTCGCGTCCCTCGGCGGCTCGTGGCAGGGCGAGGACGGCAAGATTCCGGCGTTTGTCAGGGTTCAAGGTGCCGCGTTGGGGCCCTTAGGCACGCCCATCGGCACGGTCGTTGGCGGAGGAGCCGGGTACGCGCTTGACAGCTTTACCGAGGCATATGCGGCTGAGCTTGGCGTGCAGTGGCTCGTCTTCAGCAGCGGCGCCGTGGAAAACTCCGTCGCGGCAAAAAAATGGGCTGCCCGAGGGGTTGACGCCCAGACGGAACGGGTCCGCCAGACGATCGCCCACGAGACGCTGGCCTGCTGGTATGGCTTGCAGAGAGCCAGAGCGAAACGGGCGGTGGCTCAGGAGATCTACGACTTGGCGAAGGAACATCTGGACCAAGTGAACACGTTCTATCGCCACGGGGCGGTGGCCAAACACGACGTGCTTCGCACCGAAGCGGCTGTGGCCGAAAGTCAGCTGGGGCTGATCACTGTGGACAACGCCGTTCAGCTGGCGTGGAAGGGGCTGGAACGCCTTGTAGGAATCAGTCTGCAGGGCTGCTACGACCTGCCGGAGCCGAACGGCCGAGGCGTCGCCCAGCTGGATGAGCCGGGCGAGGACGACGCGGCCCTTCGCCCCGAACTGGTCGCTTTAGGGTGTTTGAAGCAGGCGGCGAACGCGTCGGCCAAGGCGGCTCACGGGTCTTTAGGTCCTAAACTGCTCGCCAAGGGTTCTCTTGTCGCGCAGGGGCGGCAGTTTTGGCCAAACGACCGGCAGGACTGGGAGGTCGGGCTGGCTCTTCGTTGGGACTTCTTCGACGGCGGCAAGGCGTCCGCTCAGGCCCGGGAGGCTAAAGCCAAGGCCGCTGAGGCCGACGCCCAGATCGAGGACGTGAAACGCCAGATCGACATGGAGATCGCCCAGTCGCGGCTTAACATGACGTCGGCAATCAGCCGGAACAAAGTGGCGGTTCAGCAGGAAAAAAGCGCTTCTGAGGACTACCGTATCGCGCTCGTGCGGTACAACGCGGCGGTGGGGACGAACTTGGACGTTCTCGACGCGCGGGCTCAGCTGTCCAAAGCCCGCAACGGCGTCGTTGACGCACTGTACGATTCTCTTCTGGCACGGAACGACTACTGGTTCGCCTTGGGGGGCGACCCGTTGGACGAAACGTTTATGTCCGGAGCTTGGAGCTCGGAGAAGGGAGAAGAACATGCCAAAAGTCATCGCTGAAGTGACGGTTGTGCCGGTCATTCCGGGACCGGGAGGGTACAGCCCGTACGTGGCGGCTGTGGAGAGGACGCTTCGGAGTTTTGACCTGAAAGTGCGTCTTACCCCGATGGGCACGGTGCTGGAGGGGGAACTTGACGAGGTGTTGAAGGCGATCCGCGCCGCTCACGAGGCGCCGTTTGGCATGGGGATCATGCGGGTTGGAACGACGATCCGAATCGACGACCGGCGGGACAAAGAGCTCACCATGGACGGGAAAATTCACGCCGTGGAGGAAAAAATTTAACCGATCAAGCCCGTTCAGCCAAAGTGTATGGCGTCTGCCGGTTGACAAGGGCCCGAAAGTCGGTATAATACACAGCGTTCGGGCCGGCGTAGCTCAGTTGGTAGAGCGGCTGACTTGTAATCAGCAGGTCACCAGTTCAAATCTGGTTGCCGGCTCCATTACTACGCCAGCGTGACCGAGGGGTAGTGTGGCCGAGTGGTCAAAGGCAGCAGACTGTAAATCTGCCGGCTAGCGCCTACGGTGGTTCAAATCCACCCGCTACCACCACTAGCCGACTTAGCTCAGTCGGTAGAGCACCTCCATGGTAAGGAGGGGGTCTCCAGTTCAAGTCTGGAAGTCGGCTCCAGTCATTGCGGCTCCCGCGCAAAAGCGCGGGAGCCTTTTGTTTTGCAGAAAAGCCGGCCCTTCTGCCGCTCGCGGCAGAAGGGCCGGCCATTTGTGTTCGTGACCGTTAAGGGAACGTCACAAGCCTTGACAGCTGGGTGAAAAAGTCGTCCAGGTCGCAGTCGGCCTGAAGGATCTCCCTGCTGCGCGGGTAGGAAAGGTGAACCGCCCCTTTGTTGACGATCACCACCGGCGCGGGGCAGAGGGCGGGAACGGAACAGGCCGGAGCGACGGTCAGCGACGTGCCCAGCACCAGCATGAAGTCCGCCGCCTCGGCGGCGGCGAACGACTCGCTCAAAAACTTCACCGACTCGCCGAAGAACACCACGTCGGGCTTAATGACGCCGCCGCAGGGACAGTGAGGCACGTCCTGTTCGGCAAGAAATTCGTCCAGCTGGGCCGCGGAAAAACCTCTGCCGCACCGCAGACACGTGTTGGTCGCCACCGTGCCGTGGACTGGGAAGACGCGCTTTGAGCCGGCGGCCTCGTGAAGTCCGTCGAAGTTCTGAGTCACGAGGGCTGCCAGCCGGCCGGACTGCTCCCACTGGGCCAAAAATCTGTGGGTGACCGTCGGCCGAATGCCCGCCAAAATTTTTCGCAGCTGGCGATGGAACCGATAGTAGTACGACGGATCCTCATAAAACGCGTCGATGTCGAAGAGACGGGAAGCGTCCACGTCGGACCGACGGTACAGGCCGTTCGGTCCTCGGAAATCCGGCAGACCGGCGTCGGTGGAGACTCCCGCGCCGGTAAAGGCGACGGCTCGGCGGGACGCGGCGACCAGTTCGGCGCACCGCTGAAGAACTGACTGAACAGACATGGGGAACCTCCTTCATGATTGTGCAACCGTTTTCACACAAAATATGATATAATCCCTCCAGAAAAAAAGAGGAGGGTCATGATGAACAAGAGAGTACTCGTCTATGGCGTTGAAGACAGACCGTCCATGCCGGTCATGCTGCTGGCCGGGGCTCAGCACGTGCTTACGCTGTTTGGCGCCACGACGCTCGTGCCGCTGATTTTCGGCCCTGCGATGGGCATGTCGCCGCTGCAGATCGGCTTCTTTATCAGCTGCGTCTACCTGTCGATGGGGATATGCACGCTCGTCCAGACCAGCCGTCTGGGCTCCCGTCTGCCGATCGTTCAGGGTTCCAGCTTCAGCTTCATCCCGCCCGTGATGACCGTCATCGGCATCTACGGATCGCAGGGGCCGAACGTCATCATGCAGTATCTGGGCGGCTCGCTGATCGTCGGCGGTCTCGTGATGGCCGTGTTGGGGTACTGCGGCATCGTGGGCAAACTGCGCCGGTTCATCGGCCCCCTGACCATGGGAACCACCATCATGGCAATCGGGTTCTCTCTGGCCCCCGTCGCCGTGGGCAGCAACGCGGCGAAGTTCTGGCCCGCGTCGCTGGCGGTCGTCGCGCTGATCTTCCTGTTCAGCCTCGTGGTCAAGCGGGTCTACGTGAACATCTTCTCGATTCTACTCAGCGTGGTGGTGGTGTATCTGGTCTGCTTGGCCCTCAGCGCCACAGGCGTTCTGCCGCCGGATCACCCGGTCTTCATCAATCTTACCACCGTCAGAGGGGCTCATTGGCTGCAGTTCACCGGGTTGGCCCCGTGGGGGATGCCCAAAATCAGCTTCGTCTCCATGGGCGCCGTGCTTGCTGGGTTCTTCTCCGTGTTCATCGAAAGTCTGGGCGACTACTACAACGTGAGCAACGCCTGCGGGCTGCCGGATCCGTCACCCGAAGTCATCAATCGGGGCATTGCCGCCGAGGGAATCGGCTGCATGGTGGGCGGCCTGAGCGGCGCGGTCGCCTGCACGTCCTACACGGAGAACATCGGCCTGATCAGCCTGACCGGCGTGGCGTCCCGATGGGTCGTCCGAACCGGCGCGGTTCTTCTGATCCTGATGAGCTTTGTCGGCAAGTTCGGCGCGCTGGTAGCGACGGTCCCCACGCCGATCATTGGCGGATGCTACATCGCGCTTTTTGGCTGCATCGGGGCGCTGGGCATTCAAGCGCTGCTCCGGGCGGACATGCACTCCCAGCGCAACGTGATGATCATCGGGTTCTCGTTCCTCATGGCTCTGGGGCTTCCCGGCTGGGTCGAGGCCCATCAGGCGGCATTCTTCGAGCTGGGGATCATCGGTCAGGTTCTGTGGGCGCTCGGCAAGACGGCCATGGCCGTAGCGGGCATCTCATCGTGCCTTCTCGATAACCTGATCCCCGGGACGGCCGAAGAACGGGGCATGGCGACGACGAATCACTAGTTTCACTCTTGCCGGCTCCAGAGGGGGAGACTAGGCTGTAAAAAAGCAAGAAGGGAGAGGGATAGGGATGAAACTTTCTGATAAGCTTTACAAAGCGCTGAACGATCAGGTGAACGCCGAGATGTACTCGGCCTATCTGTACCAGTCCATGGCCAGCTGGCTGACCGCTCAGGAGCTGCCGGGCATGGCCGGTTGGATGGCCCATCAGGCCAAGGAAGAGATGGAGCACGCTTTCAAGATCTACCACTACATCGAATCCCGCGGCGAGCAGCCCAAGCTGACGGCTATCGAGGGGCCCAAGACGTCATGGGAAAGCGCCCTAGCCGTCTTCGAGCAGGCGCTTGGCCACGAGCGTCACGTGTCCGACCTCATCGCGTCGATTATCAAGCTCGCCCGTGAGGAAGAGGACTTCGCCACGGAAACTCTGATGAGCTGGTACATCAACGAGCAAGTGGAAGAAGAGGCGAACGCGACGCGGAACGTTCACGTGGTCTCCTTGGGCAAGGGCGACGCAGGAAAGCTTCACCTGCTGGACGCCGGCTTCGTCAGACACGAATAAGTTCACAGCCGAAGAGGGGCCCGAGATCGGGCCCCTCTTTTTTTGAAGGAGTGTGCTTATGGCCAAACGGCTTTCTAAAAAGCGCCTGTCCTGCCTGCTCGAGTCCCTGTACAGGACGTACAACAGGAGAGAACTCGTCAGCCCGGATCCGCTTCAGTTCCTCTACGAGTACAGAGAGCCGGAGGACCGGGAGCTTGTCGGGTTCGTCGCGTCGTCTCTGGCATACGGGCGGGTTGCCATGATCCTGTCCAGCGTCGCGCGTCTGCTCGCTCCGCTGGGCAGTCATCCCCGGGCTGCGCTGGCCGACGCGACCCGTTCGAGCTTGATAGACAGTTGGGGAGATTTTAAGCACCGGTTCACCCCAGTCGCCGAGGTGGCCGACGTCCTGTTGGCCGTTCGGGACGTGATTGGCGACGGGACGATCGGGAGCTGGATTGGGAAGAGTTTTTCCCGCACGTCCGACCTGACTGCCAGCTGGGACGAGTTTGCCGGAGCGGTCGAAGATCAAGCCGGCCGCACCAGTCTGGTGTGCCGTCCCAGCAGGAAAAGCTCCTGCAAGCGGGCGTTTTTGTTCATGCGCTGGATGGTTCGGCATGACGGCGTTGACCCCGGAGGCTGGGACGACGTCCCGCCGTCGGCGCTGGTCGTCCCGTTGGACACGCACATGTTCCGCGTCGCGCGGCTGTTCGGCCTGACCCGTCGGAAGGGAGCCGGGCTGGCGACGGCGCGGGAGATCACTGAGGCGTTTCGGCGGTTGCGGCCCGATGACCCGGTGAGGTATGATTTTACCCTGACCCGGTGGGGAATACGCCCTGACATGACCTATCGGGAGCTTGAACGGATTGCCGAAGGAGCTGATGAGCCGTGAACGACGAGGCCTTTGCTTGGGAGACTGGATACGTGGCGCTGGACATCGAGACGACCGGCCTGTCACCGAGGAGCTGCTCCATCATCGAGGTGGGGGCTCTCAAGTTCGTTCCCGGCAAGAAGGGCGAAGAGTTTTCCTCGCTCATTGATCCGGGCTGCCCTATCCCGGCCAGCGGCAGATCCATTCACGGCATAACCGACGACATGGTGGCCGGTCAGCCTCGGGTCGAAGAGGTCATCGCGGGACTGCTGGACTTTGTCGGCCCCGCGCCGCTCGTTCTCCACAACGCGCCGTTTGACCTAAGCTTCATCGCGCCGGTTTTAGACAAGCTGGGCCGCAAGTGGCAGGCGATGACGGTGTTTGACACGCTTCCTCTGAGCCGAGTCGCCTTCCCCGGGCTGCGAAGCTACAGTTTGGAGTCGCTGAGCGACTTTTTCGAGTTCAAAGAGGGCGTTCATCACCGGGCGCTGTGCGACTGCTGGTACACCCAGCAGCTGTTCACCCGCTTCCTTGAAAAGGTCGATCAGCTGAGGTGCCTCGAATTGGCCGATCTGGCTCACGAGTACGGAGATTTCCGGCTCCTGACGCCGGGCACTTGCCAACGCATGGGCCCTGCCATATAATTGCAAAATAGTTGCGGATGTAGCTCAGTTGGTAGAGCATCAGCTTCCCAAGCTGAGGGTCGCGGGTTCGATCCCCGTCATCCGCTCCAACTGATTTCTCTCCCCGCCGGTCACGAGACCGGCGGGTTTTTTCTTTTCTCCCGCAATGGGCTCCTTCGCCGCGGCTGTGAATCGTCAGACGGCGAGAGCTTGAAGGGGAAGCCGTCTTTGGGGGACCGCGCAGTTCAGAAACGGCAAAAGGCGTCGGAGAGTTCTCGCGGGAAAACAGGTGATACGCGAACGGTTCTGTGCATTTGCGACAAAATAGAGACAACGTGATGGGCATCTCTGCTGAAAGTTCGCTGAAACTTTGATCGAAGCTGAATTTGAATTGACATCTCGTTATTTCACCAATAGAATCTAACTAGTTGTAACCTGCGTCTTTGTGTATACACAACGACGGAAGGAGGTGGAATGATGGCGACGAATTTGACCGATGAGATTCGTGCCCTAGAGGAGGCCGCGGCAAAACGGGTGTCCGACGCCGAGGCTCAGGCCGCGTCATGTGTGGCGCGCGCCAGGGACGAGGCGGCGAAGAAAGTGAAAGAGTCCCGTCAAAGCCTCTATCGGGAGTATCGGAATAAGGTCGAGAAACTGGAGAAAGAAGCGGCTGACCAGGCAGCCGGCCTGGTAGATCAGGGGAAAAAGAAGGCGGCGGAGTTCGTCAAAGCCCACGAAGGACTTTTGGCGAAAACGTCCAAGTGGGTTGCCGAAGAGGTGATGTCACGCTATGGCCGTAGCTGAAGTCAAACGAATTGAGCTTCACGTGCTCCGGTCATCTCTTGAGCCGGTCATGGCCGCCCTGCAGTCTTGGGGCCGGTGCGACGTGTCCGAAAAAGCCGCTTCCGACGTCCCTGAAACCTTAGCCGAGTCCGCGTCTGACTACGAGTCGGCCCTTGCGGACCTCCGGTACGCCATTCGTTTTCTGACGCCTCGGTACGACGATCCGACGAGCTCGATCGCCCGAATGCTCGGCGACCGGGATCGGCTGACGATGGACCAGCTGATGCGGCTGAAAGACTCAACGGACGTCCCGGCGCTGGTCGGTCAGGTCCGGGAGAAGGAACGCCGTCTTTTAGAGCTCAAGTCAGCCAAGGAGCAGACCCGTCAGGTGATCGACGTGCTGCGGAACTTGTCCGACCTTCCCTGCCCGCTGTCGCTCTTAACTCAGGGCACCAAGCGGGTCGCCGCCTTTTTAGGGCAGGCGTCGCCGGAAGCCCTGACGGTCTGGAAAGACGCGCTGGCTGAGGCGCTGGGTTCCGACGCCGACGTGACCGTTCACCTGCCGGCAGACAAAAAGGTGGGAACCCCGTGGGGGCTTGCCATCTACCTGCGCGAGCGGGAAGAAGAGTTTACCGCTGTGGCCCTTCGGTGCGGCGTGGCTCGGCTTGAGCTGCCGGAAAATTTGGCCGGATCTGTTTCTGAGGAAATCGGGGGCCTTTTGGCTCAACTGGACGAGATGACGGCTCAGGAACGGGCCGTGGAGAGTGAGCTGACCCAGTTTGCCGTCGAGCATATGACGGTCCTTCGTCAGCTGGCAGACTGTTATCAGATTTTGGAAGACCGGCGCGAGGCCGTCGCTCGGGGCGAAAAAACGGCCCAGACGGTGGCCCTTGCGGGCTGGGTGCGCAGCGCCGACGAGGCGGAACTAAAGCGCGTTTTAGCGCCGTGGGAGCGGGAGATCGACCTGCAGGTTCACGCGCCGCAGGACGGCGATAATCCGCCTGTGACGCTGGAAAACCCGAAGTTCGCTCAGCCCCTCGAAATGCTCACCATGCTTTACGGGGCGCCGGTGTACGGTGGGGCCGACCCGTCGGTTCCGATGTTCCCGTTCTTCCTGCTGTTCTTCGGGCTGTGCTACGGCGACGCGGGATACGGCGTCGTTGTGGCTGCGATTACTTGGTACGTCCTCCACAAGTACCGGTCAATGTCCGAAGGTCCGTATCGGTTCATCAAGCTGATTTTCTATTCTGGCATCGCCACGATTATCGTGGGCGCTCTGACCGGCGGTTGGTTCGGCAATATGGTCGACGAGTTTCCCTTCCTGTCGTTCCTCCGGCCGGTTGTCCACGGCATGGCGGTCATCAACCCGATGGAGCAGCCCATGGTCATGCTGGGGCTGTCCTTGGCTTTAGGGCTGGTGCACATCTTCTACGGTTTGGCGATCGCGTTTTACACCAACGTCCGCCACGGCAAAGTTTTTGCCGCGGTAGCCGATCAGGGCGGCTGGGCGCTGCTTTTGATCGGACTTCTGTCGCTTGGGGCTTCGACTCAGGTCCCGTCGCTGGCTCCGGCCGGCAAGCTGCTGGCTTTGGGCGGCGCCGCGCTACTGATCCTCACGCAGGGGCGGGAGAAGCCCACGCTGTTTGGCAAACTGACCAGCGGCGTGCTGAGCCTGTACGGCGTCACTTCTTACTTGGGTGACGTGCTGAGCTACAGCCGCCTGCTCGCTCTGGGGCTGGTCGGCAGTGCCGTAGCGATGATCATCAACCTGATGTCGTCCATGGTGGCCGGCGTGCCGTATGTCGGGTGGGTGCTTGCCCTGCTGCTGTTCTTCGGCGGGCAGATTTTCAGCATGGTCATCAACATCTTGGGGGCGTTTGTTCACCCCCTGCGCCTTCAGTACGTGGAGTTTTTCGGAAAGTTTTACGAAAGCGGCGGCACGCAGTTCGAGCCTCTAACGTACCGAACCGAGTACGTCACTGTGGCCGAAAACGACGGCAGAGCCTAGCCGCCTATTAAGACGGAATCCCTTGAGAGGAGTGTCATGGAATGGAGTATCTTGGTGTCGCTCTGGTGATTTTTGGTGCAGCCTTGGCAGCAGGAATGGCCGGATGCGGTTCGGCTATCGGCGTCGGTATTGCCGGTGAAGTCGGCGCGGGCGTCATGACGGAAGATCCGGGCAAATTCGGTCTGGTGCTGATGCTTCAGGCTCTGCCGGGCACGCAGGGCATTTACGGTCTGCTGATCGCCTTCTTCGCCATGCTGAAAATCGGCTTGGTGGGCGGTACTGTGACGACGATCGGCTGGGGCGTCGGCCTAGCTATCTGCTTCGCCTGCCTTCCGATGGCCTTAGCGGGGCTGTACTCGGCAATTGCTCAGGGAAAGACGTCGGCGGCCTGCATTCAGATGATCGCCCGTCAGCCCGGCGAAGCGGGCAAGGCGGTCATTCTGCCCGCCATGGTCGAAACGTACGCCGTTCTGGCTCTGCTCGTCAGTATTCTGCTGCTTAACGGCATTTCCCTGTAAGGAGCCTTCGCCATGGCCCTTGCAGACATTCGGAAGAAAATCGAGGGCGAAGCGGCTGCCAAGGCCGAGTCGATTCTGGCCGAAGCTCAACGTCAGGCAGACGAGCTTTCCCGTCAGGCCGAGGAAGAAATAGCGGCTGTTGCGGCCCGCTATGATAAGTCTCTTGCCGACGAGACGCCGGAAATCAAGCGCCGCGCGACAATTGTCGCCAACTTGGACGTGGCCCGGCTGATGCTGGGAGCCAAACGGGAGCTGATGGACCGGGCTTTAGACGGCTCTTTGGACGTTTTGGCCTCGATTGACGAGAAACAGTACGGGAGCTTTATGGAGAAGCTGCTGGACAAGGCTGCCGTGACTGGCGAGGAAGAGCTTCTCGTCGGCCCGGAGGAAAAAGTCCTGAACGCCGCGTGGTTGGATAAGTACAACGCGGCTCGGGGAAAGAAAATCACCATGTCGTCTGAACACCCGGCTATCCGGGGCGGCTTCATCCTGCGGCGGGGAAAGATCAGCGAGAACTGCTCTTTTGAGACGCTGGTCCGCTGGCTCAGGGATGATTTGGAGTCTGATCTGACGGCCCGTCTCTTTGCAGACGAGTAAGGAGGCTGTCATGGCCTCGAAAAAAGACTACGGGTACGCCGTTGCCCGGCTGAAAGCGATGGAGGACCGCCTGCTCGATGAGGCGTTCTTCGCCCGTCTGCTGGAAAGCCAGTCTCTGGAAGCGGCGATCAAGGCTCTGAGCGAGACGCACTACTCGGCGGCGTTCATGGAACTCAAGTCGCCGTCCGACTTCGACTCAGCGATTGACGGCGAGCTGGCCAGAACGTACCGGGATGTGGCGTCATTCGTCCCGGACGAGGCTCTGGTGACGCTGTGCCGGCTGCTGTACGACGTTCACAACGCGAAAGTCGTCATGAAAGGTGCCATGATGTCCGACGGAGGCACCGGCCGGCGGCTTGACCTGCTCAGCCCGCTCGGCTCGATGGACACCGACGGACTGGTCCTGACGCTTGAGGGCGGCGAGTGGGGCAAGCTGCCGTGGAACCTCGGCGAGTGCTGCCGTCAGGCGCAGGGGCACTGGGACCAGCATCACGATATGCAGGCGGTGGAGTGCCTCATTGACCGCGGCTACTACCGGGCTCTGCTCGATATTGCTTCGGGGCTGGATATGGACTTGGTCACGGCTTGGGCAAAGGCGAGAATCGACGGCGACAACGTCAAAAGCCTGCTTCGGCTCAGCCGGCTGCAGCTTGATCCGGGCGCAGTCGAGGCCTTTTTGCACCCCGGCGGGACGATTGATACGCCGCGGCTCAAGTCGCTTCTGGCCGAACCGGTCGAGAACTGGTCGAGAGAGCTTCAGGCTCACCCAATCGGCCGGCTGCTCGAGTCGTTCCAAGAAGGCGGAGCCTTCAGCACGCTGGTCGTCCGATTTGAACGGGACTTGGACGACTACATCTCGTCGGTTCTGGCGCCCTCTAAATTCGGAACGTTTGAGCCGGCGAACGTAGTTCGTTACCTGTGGGCCAGAGAGGTGGAGACCAAAAATCTGCGCATCGTTCTGGTGGCGGTGGCGAGCGGCGTGAATCGGGAAACGATAAGGGGGCTGCTGCGTCATGTCTAAACCCCAGACGAGTTCAATGGCGGCTGTAGGAGCGTACGATACGGTTCTCCCGTTTCAGGCGGTAGGCGTTAAGCCGTACGTCCTCGCGCCCAATGACAGCCCGGCCGACGTCCTGCAGCGCTTGGCAGCCGAAGGCTGCGGCGTCGTGTTCGTCGAAGAGGCTGTATACCAGAAGGAAAGCGCGCTCGTCGACCGTCTGAATCTGGAGTACGGCACGAGCATTATCCCGATCCCGGGCATCAGAGGATCGCTCGGCACGGGGCTCAGAGCCATTCGAGCCAGCGTGGAGCGGGCCGTCGGGATGGACATCTTTGCCAAAGAATAGTGGACAGCGGAGGCGATCAACTTGGCCGTGGATCACATGGTAAAAGGCACTATTGAACGAATCTCCGGTCCCCTGGTCGTCGCGAAGGGGATGACTGGCGCGAGCATGTACGACGTGGTTCGCATCGGCGACATCGGGTTGGTTGGCGAGATCATCGAACTCAAGGGTGATACTGCCTCCATCCAGGCCTACGAGGAAACGTCAGGCCTTCGCCCCGGCGAGCCGGTCGTGAGCACCGGTGAACCCCTGAGCGTCGAGCTGGGCCCCGGACTGATCGAGCAGTTTTATGACGGGATTCAGCGCCCGCTGAGAGATATTGAGACGGTTGCAAAAAGCCCCTATATCGCGAAGGGCATTTCCGTCTCGCCGCTGGATCATTCCCGGAAGTGGGGCTTCGAGCCCCGCGCCGAAGTCGGCGACCGGGTGAGCGTGGGAGACGTTTTAGGCGTTGTGAAAGAGACCGTTCTCGTTGAGCATCGGATCATGGTGCCGTGGGGCGTGGAAGGAAAACTGATCAGCGTTGAGCGCGGCGACTTCACGTTGGACGACGTCATTGCGGTTGTGGAGGACGACAGCGGAGTTCGGCACGAGCTGACCATGATGCAGCGGTGGCCCGTGCGCAAAGGACGCCCGGTCGCTCGTCGGCTGCCGCCCAATACGCCGCTGACCACCGGTCAGCGGGTCGTCGACACGTTCTTCCCCATCGCTATGGGCGGCACGGCCTGCGTGCCTGGCCCGTTCGGTTCTGGGAAGACGGTCATTCAGCACCAGCTGGCAAAGTGGGCGGAGGCTCAGATCGTCGTCTACATCGGCTGCGGCGAGCGCGGCAACGAGATGACCGACGTGCTTCTCGAGTTCCCCGAACTGGAAGACCCTCGGTCCGGCCAGCCCCTGATGAAGCGGACTGTGCTCATTGCCAACACGTCCAACATGCCCGTGGCGGCCCGCGAGGCCAGCGTGTACACCGGCATCACCATTGCCGAGTACTACCGGGACATGGGATATTCAGTCGCCCTGATGGCCGACTCGACGAGCCGCTGGGCAGAAGCCCTGCGCGAGATGTCCGGCCGTCTGGAAGAAATGCCCGGCGACGAAGGGTACCCGGCGTATTTGGGCAGCCGTCTAGCTTCGTTCTACGAACGGGCCGGTCGGGTCGTCTGTCTCGGCAAGGCTCGGGCCGAAGGCTCAGTTTCCGCCATCGGGGCCGTATCGCCTCCTGGCGGCGACCTGTCCGAGCCGGTCACGCAGAACACGCTGCGGGTCACCAAGGTGTTCTGGGGGCTGGACGCCAACTTGGCGTACCAGCGTCACTTCCCGGCCATCAACTGGTTGACCAGCTACTCGCTTTACACCAACCAGCTTGACGCGTACTGGGACGGCAAGTTCAACGCCGAGTGGACGCCCACCCGGGTCGAGGCCATGAGCCTGCTGACCGAGGAGTCGTCGCTCAACGAGATCGTTCGGCTCGTCGGGTTGGACGCCCTGTCCCGCAACGAGCGAATGATCATGGAGACCGCCAAGTCCCTTCGAGAGGACTTCCTGCACCAGAACGCCTTCCACGAGACGGATACCTACACGTCCATGGACAAGCAGTTTAAAATGCTCTCCACCATCATCAAGTTCCACCATTTGGGGGCCGAAGCGCTCAAGGCCGGCGCGGACATGAACAAGCTGTTCAACCTGCCGGTCCGCGAGAAGATCGCCCGAATGGGGTTGGTGGGCGAAAACGAGCTGGAGAAATTGGACGCCCTTGAGGACGAAATGAAAGCTCAGATCGGCGAGCTGGTCACTGCAGGAGGTGGACGGTCATGATGCTGCCAAGAGAATACCGCACCGTCACGAGCCTTCAGGGGCCTCTGCTGGTCGTTGAGTCCGTGGCTGACGTCAAATACGACGAATTGGTCGAAATTGAACTGGCAAACGGCGAGCGGCGCCGAGGCCGAGTTCTGGAAATTGACTCCAACCGCGCGTTGGTACAGGTCTTTGAAGGGACGGACGGAATCGACGTTTCCAGCACGGTCGTCCGCTTCCTCGGGCGAGTGCTGACCCTGCCGGTGAGTGCCGACATGCTGGGTCGCATCTTCAACGGACGCGGTCAGCCGCTGGACGGCGGCGCGCCGATTATCCCGGAGAAGTCCATCGACGTGAACGGCCTGCCGATGAACCCGTACTCCCGGGACTACCCGTCCGAGTTCATTCAGACGGGCATCAGCACCATCGACGGGATGAATCCGATGGTCCGCGGCCAGAAGCTGCCGATCTTCTCCGCTTCCGGGCTGCCTCACAACCGCATGGCCGCTCAGCTGGCCCGTCAGGCCAACGTGTTGGGCGCCAAGGGGAACTTCGCCGTCGTGTTCGCCGCCATGGGCATCACGTTCGAGGAGTCGTCGTTCTTTATGGAAGACTTCCGAAAGACCGGCGCTCTGGAGCGGACCGTCATGTTCGTCAACTTGGCGGACGACCCGGCGATTGAGCGAATCACCACGCCACGCTTGGCTCTGACCGCTGCCGAGTATTTGGCGTTTGAAAAGAACATGCACGTGCTGGTGATCCTGACCGACCTGACCAACTACTGCGAGGCGCTCCGGGAAATTTCAGCCGCCCGCAAGGAAGTTCCCGGCCGGCGCGGATACCCCGGGTACCTGTACACCGACTTGGCGAACCTGTACGAGCGGGCCGGTAAGCTGCGCGGCAGCACCGGTTCCATCACCCAGGTTCCGATTCTCACCATGCCCGAAGGCGACAAGACTCACCCGATCCCCGACCTGACCGGCTACATCACCGAAGGCCAGATCATCCTGAGCCAGACCCTGCACCGCCGGGGCATTTACCCGCCGGTGGACGTCATGCCGTCCCTGTCCCGACTGAAGGATAAGGGTATCGGCAAGGGCAAGACGCGGGAAGATCATGCCGACCTGATGAACCAGCTGTTCGCCGCTTACGCCCGAGGCAAAGAGGCCAAAGAACTGGCCGTGATCCTCGGCGAAGGCGCGCTGAGCGAGGAAGACAAGGCGTTTGCCCAGTTCGCCGGCCGGTTCGAGGACGAATACGTCCGTCAGGGCGAGTACGAGAACCGCACCGTTGAAGAGACGCTCAAGTTAGGCTGGGAGCTGCTGACCATCGTGCCGGAGAAGGAACTGAAGCGCGTCCGGGACGCTTGGATTGAAAAGTATCTGAGACCGCTGAAGGAATCGAACGGCAAAAATCCGGCAAAAGCCGAGTAAGGGGGGAGCGTCATGGCGTTGATGAACGTGAACCCCAACCGGATGGAGCTGACCCGGCTCAAAAACCGGCTGACCGTGGCCAAACGGGGCCACAAGCTCCTGAAGGACAAGCAAGACGCCCTGATTAAAGCGTTCTTGGAAAAGGCGAAGGCCGTGCGCAAGACGCGGGAAACCGTCGAAGCCGAGTTGGAAAACTGCTACAAGGATTTCCTCATGGCTCGAGCTCAGACCATACCCGCCATGCTGGAAGCCGCGCTGATGAGCAGCGCGGCGGCCTGCGAGCTGACAATCGAAAGCCATAACGTGATGAGCGTGCTCGTCCCCGAGTACCGGGTAGAGCAGAAAGGCAGCACGTTCAGCTACGGCATGGCCACCACGCCGGCCAGTTTGGACGTGGCGTTGGAGAGGTTTTCTCAGGTGATCCCCAAGCTCCTTCAGCTGGCGGCGGACGAAAAGGCCGTGGCCCTGATGTCCTCTGAGATTGAGAAGACCCGCCGGCGCGTCAACGCGCTGGAACACGTGCTCATCCCGTCCTGCATCGAGACGATTCGCCATATCTCGATGAAGCTGGAAGAGCAGGAGCGGTCTACCCTGAGCCGGCTGATGAAGGTCAAGGAAATCGTCCGATCCCATTAGCACCATGATTTAGGTAAAAGCATTCTGCTATGGCAGCATTATTTGCGTGGCGCCCTCCTGTTAGAGGGCGCCACGTTTTTGTGTCAACGAGGTATCGTTTGACGGCGTAGGGTTGTTTTTGTGGCCATAAAAGGTTCTTGTGCTATTTCATGAGAGGTTCAGCAAAAAAATCTGGTACGAAACGGAGATGTTGAACGAAAGACAGAGCAGGTCACGCTGAATCTGATATAATAACTGAAAATAGCCAATATGTCTGCTGGGTGAAGCCGCGGTGTTTTGCGGGGAAAGAGACAGCGGGGCGCATACATAAAGCAAAGTGTTCGCCAGTCGGATATTTTATGATGAGGAAGGCCTTACAATGACAGAGCTTATGAACAGACTCCGTGACAAGACGGCCAAGCTGGGCGTTATCGGCTTGGGATACGTAGGATTGCCCCTCGCTGTCGAAAAGGCTCGGGCTGGTTACCACGTGCTTGGGTTTGATGTCCAAGACGAAAAGGTCAACAAGGTCAACAGGGGAGAAAACTACATCGGTGATATCATCCCCGAGGAGCTGAACAGACTTGTCGAGACTGGGTTCTTGGCGGCGAGCTCGGATTTTGGCCGGATTGCCGAGTGCGACGTGGTGACGATCTGCGTTCCCACCCCCTTGGACGAGTTTAAACAGCCTGACCTGAGCTACATCGAAGCGTCTGCCAAGGAAATTGCGCCGAGGCTTCATCAAGGAATGCTTGTCGTCCTCGAAAGCACCACGTACCCGGGGACGACCGAAGAGGTCGTCAAGCCGATTCTGGAGGGCACAGGCCTCTCCTGCGGCGGGGACTTCCTCTTGGCGTTCAGCCCTGAGCGGGTCGACCCGGGCAACGCCCAGTACAAGACTCACAACACGCCGAAGGTAGTCGGTGGGTGCGGCCCTGAGAGCGCGGCCGCCGCGCAGCTGTTGTACGAGACCATTCTCGGCGCGCCGGTCTTCATGGTCTCGTCGCCTAAGGAAGCCGAGGCGGCGAAGATCCTCGAGAACACGTTCCGAATCGTCAACTGCGCGTTGGCCAACGAAATGGCACTGGTCTTTCACCGGATGGGCATCAACGTCTGGGAAGTCATTTCTGCTGCCGCCACCAAACCGTTCGGCTTCATGCCGTTTTACCCCGGCCCTGGGATCGGCGGCCACTGCATTCCGCTGGACCCGTTCTATCTCACCTATAAGGCCCGGGCGTACGACTACCATACCCGACTGATCGAGCTCAGCGGGGAGATTAACGACGCCATGCCGGATTATGTGGTCGAGCGGCTCATGGAACTGTTGAACGATCGAAGCAAGGCCCTGAAAGGCAGCAAAATTCTTCTGCTTGGATTGGCATACAAGGGCGATATCGACGACCTGCGGGAGTCTCCGTCGCTGAAAATTTGGGATCTGCTGGAGCGTAAGGGAGCAACGGTCGCAGTCTGCGACCCGTATTGCTCAACAGTTCGCCACGGAGGCAAAACCGTCACTCCAGCCGAAATGACCGACGAACTGATCGAAAGCTGCGACGCCGTATTGGTAGCAACCGGGCACAAGAAACGGGTTGACTACGCTCGGCTTGCCGCAAAGGCCAAGCTGATCTTCGATACCCGAAACATCGTCGCCCCGTCACTCCACAAGCCGGTTGAAGAGATCAAAGGCCTGTACATTCTCTAGGAGGCTCACATGTACTGTATCGGCATCGTCGGCTGTGGCCGAATCAGCCACAGTCACGTGAACGCGCTGAAAGCCATGAATGGCGGAGAACTCCGCCTTGTTGCCTGTTGTGACATTATCCCCCAGCGGGCGGATGAAATTGCCGCTTTGACAGGAGCGAAGACGTATACTGACTACGACGTCATGTTGGCGGAAGAAAAACTTGACCTCGTCGTCCTCTGCACGCCTTCGGGGCTGCACCCGGCTCATGCCCTCAAAGCCGCCGAAGCCGGCGTCAACATACTGAGCGAAAAACCGCTGGGCACAAACGACTTGGAAATCATCGACCGGGCAATCGCGGCGGCCGATCGGGCGAACGTGCTGTACTTGGAAGTCAAACAGAACCGGCTGAACCCGCCGATCCTGCTCCTGAGAGAGGCCCTTGAAGCCGGACGGTTCGGCCGAATTCACCAGATCGTCTCCAACGTTTTTTGGGCGCGCCCGCAGGACTACTACGACATGGCGCCTTGGCGCGGCACGTGGGAAATGGACGGCGGGTGCCTGAGCAATCAAGCCGCTCACTATGTGGACATGGTGCAGTGGATGGGCGGTTCTGTCGAAAGCGTTAAGGCGTTCAGCTCCACGCTGGGGCGGCGCATCGAAGCCGAAGACACAATCAGTGTTATCCTCAAGTTCCGCAGCGGTGCCATCGGCAACATCAACGTGTCCGTTTTGACGTACCCGAAAAACTATGAAGGTTCCATCACCGTCATGGGCGAGAAAGGCACCGTCAGAATCGGCGGCGTCGCCATGAACAAAATCGAGACGTGGAACTTTGCCGATTCCCACGAGATGGACAGCCGGATCTCTGAGGCGAGTTATGACCCCAAGAGCGTGTACGGCGGCGGACATGCTGTGCTCTACGAAGAGCTTCCTAAAATTCTCGCCGGCGATCGGACCAGCCGGGCGTACGTCACGGCCAGAGAAGGGCGCAAGACCGTTCAAATCCTCGTGAAAGCGTACCAGGACGCGGAGAAACTGTAAAGTTGTTCAAGGCGGTAAAGATCTAAATCTCAAATTGACGGCGGAAACGTGAAATAAGCAACGGGAGAGATTGAAAGACTCAGCTGGCCAGAAGGAGAGGAAAGCTCTTTCTCGTCCGCTGAGTCTTAACGCATACTGTTCTTTAAAATAGTCGATAACTCGTATGCAAATTGCCTAGCGGTACTACAATAACACGCTGATTTTGCAGCTTGTCTGTATTTGTTTGACGGCCGAGTTTGTTGGGGATCGCACGCTACTATTTAATTCAATCACGGAATGGTGCTTTATGGTAGAAACGGAGTACGATTATTTCGCAACGACCTCGCGAAGGGGCAAAATGTATCCATTGCGTATCGGTTGAAGGAAGTTGTAAAGCATGCTAGGTCGGGGTGTCGTCCATCCGTGAAAAATCACCCCGCAGCGGCAGTTGCCGCAGCGGGGGACATCTCCACGAGTGCGGAGGTCAGCATTCGCTTAGAACACAAATAGGGGCCATCTTCACGAAGATGTAGTTATTTTAAGTATAGCCTCAAAAAAGGGAAAAGTCACTTTTGCTAAAAGCAGCCTATCTGTAATATTGACAAAAATATTCAGACGATGATAATATGGCTCATCTGAAATTTTCAGAGGAATTTAGTCCGGCAGAACGTGGGATCGAGAAGTTGGAGGGGTGCAGGATGAGCGAACGACGCGAATCGTTAGGAAGCCGTTTAGGATTCATTTTCCTTTCGGCTGGTTGTGCCATTGGGCTGGGAAACGTGTGGCGGTTCCCGTATGTCACCGGAAAGTACGGCGGCGCTGCGTTCGTGTTCTTCTATCTTCTGGCTCTGGCGTTTCTCGCTCTGCCGATTATGGTCATGGAGTTCTCGGTCGGCCGGGCATCCCGTCAAAGTGTCGTGGGATCCTTTCAAGTTCTCCAGCCGAAAGGAACCCATTGGGGCGTCTTTGGATATTTTGGCCTAGCGGGCAATTACATTCTGATGATGTTCTACACCGTCGTGACCGGTTGGATGCTGGCGTACAGTTGGTTCTCACTCTCCGGAGTTCTCGCAGGTCTTGGGACGGAGGTTTCCGCTGTTGGAGCTTATTTTGACGGGCTGTTGGCCAGTCCGGGAGCGCTGGCGTTCTGGATGGTTCTGACAGTGCTGATAGGCTCTCTTATCTGCATGATTGGCCTTCAGGCCGGGGTAGAGCGGATCACCAAACTGATGATGGCCGGACTCTTAGTCGTCATGCTGGCGTTGGCCGTCAGGTCGGTGACTCTTCCCGGAGCGGAGAAGGGCATAGCGTTTTATCTGAAACCTGACTTCTCCAACGTGATGAAGCAAGGTCTGTGGAGCACGATTTATTCGGCGGTTGGGCAGGCGTTCTTCACGCTCAGTCTCGGGATTGGCAGTATGGCTATCTTCGGCAGCTACATTTCTCGGGATCGGTCGCTGACCGGCGAGTCGGTGATTATCACGGGACTTGATACGCTGGTTGCTCTTGTGTCTGGGCTGATTATTTTCCCGGCGTGCTTCGCCTACGGCATTCAGCCAAATGCAGGACCGGGATTGATCTTTGTCACTTTGCCGGCCATGTTTAATCACATGCCGCAGGGGCAGGTCTGGAGCACCGCGTTCTTCCTCTTTATGTCGTTTGCTGCCATGACGACAGTGGTCGCCGTGTTTGAGCATTTAATTGCCAGCTCAATGGAGCTGCTGGGTTGGTCTCGACAGAAGGCGTCGGTGGCGAACTTCTTCATCGTGTCGATCCTCGCTTTGCCGTGCGTCTTTGGCTTTAACGTATGGTCCAACGTCGCGCCGCTGGGCAAGGGGACCATCATCCTCGACTTGGAAGACTTTTTGGTGAGTAATAACCTGTTACCGTTGGGCGCGCTGGTCTATTTACTGTTTTGCGTTTCCCGCCGCGGCTGGGGTTGGGAGAATTTCTTGGCTGAGGCGGACTGCGGCGAAGGGATGAAGTTCCCCAGTTGGCTCAGAGGGTATCTGTTGTACGTGGTCCCGCTGATCATTGGCGTGATTATCATTCTGGGCTACTACGAAAAATTCTTTGCTTAATTTATCAACGGCCTTCCGTTCGCGGAAGGTCGTTGCATTTTTATGAAAAGCTATTAAATTAAAATAAAAATGGAGCAACTGCATTAAAGGGGAAGGGTAGAAAATGACGAATACCTTTTGGGCTAAGTTCGACAAAAAAGATCCGACCCGATGGCACAGCTTGTTGGGACACAGCGCTGACGTGGCAGCTGTTACTGAGAGATTACTTCAGCTGCCTTTATGGCGCCGGCGGCTCTCTCGTGCGGCATCGGGTTCAGGTTGGCAGAGTGGGATTGGTGCCCTTGCCGATCGGCTGTGTGCGTACGCTGCGCTCCATGATTTCTCAAAGTTGTCTGCGCAGTTTAGATTGAAAAAGGAGAAAGATCAACACGGCGATTTTTACAAAGGGGTGGACCATATTACAACGGCCTGTGATCTGGTCCTTCGAATGGATCAGGAGGCGGCCTACAGGGGAAAAATTCCTGAGCTCGTTGATTGGGACTGCGATGACTCCGTCTTCCTGCGGATTTTGCTCAGTCATCACGGACGAACGCCGTCTCGTAAAAAGTTGAGGCTACACTGGCCGCTGCTCTGGCCTGACGCTCGGAAAGACGCTCCTGAATGGACTGCTCTCGAAGAGCTTCGGCAGTCGGTGAAGCGGTGGTTTCCCAAGGCGTGGGGGACCGACGAGCGAATGCCGCAGGCTCCGCTGCTCGGGCATTTCTTTGCCGGCGTGTTAATGCTAGCCGATTGGATTGGGTCGACGGAGTACTTTTTCCCCTATGAAGGATGTGATGGCCGACTTCCCAGAGGATGTGGTTGCGATCCCATTACTTGGTCTCGCTCTGCGGCGAGGCGTGCTTTGCGCCAGATTGGACTTGATAGGTCCGAAATTTTTTCTCACAAAGAGTTTTTAGATCAATTCGGCTTTCTCCCGAACGAACTGCAGAAGGCTATAGACAGTTTGCCTCTGTCGGTCGATGGAGGTCTCTACAGCATTGAGGCGCCGACTGGGTGCGGTAAAACTGAGGCGGCTCTGCGGCTGTTCTCTCGCCTGTTTGACGCAGGGCTTGTCGACGGGCTTTATTTTGCGAATCCCAACCGATTAGCCGCGTCGCAGCTTTACGATCGGCTGTGGGCGTTTGACAAGAAGGCGTTCCAAGCCGCTCTGCCGACTGTGCTTGCCGTCCCCGGCTATATCATGGCTGATGGGGTAAAAGGACGTGCTTTGGACAATTTAGAAGTCGCTTGGCCGGATTTTGAGGATCAGGCTAAAGAAAAGGGCGCGTGTCTCGGCCGACGCTGGGCCGCTGAGCGCCCCAAACGGTTTCTGACTTCTCCGTTAGCCGTTGGGACGATCGACCAAGCTCTTCTGAGCACGGTTAGGGTTCGTCACTGTCATCTGCGGGCGGCAGCAATCCAACGGTCATTACTGGTGATTGACG
Organism: Jonquetella anthropi DSM 22815; assembly: GCF_000237805.1. Classification (GTDB taxonomy): domain Bacteria; phylum Synergistota; class Synergistia; order Synergistales; family Dethiosulfovibrionaceae; genus Jonquetella; species Jonquetella anthropi. Next base: position 161,532 of record NZ_CM001376.1, read on the forward strand.
AGGTGCATGCTTCTGACAGTTACATGACTCGGTTGACAAGCAGTCTTTTAGAGTGGTTCAAAAACTTGGGCGGGCATGTCCTGCTGATGTCGGCCACTCTGACTGAAGCCTTGCGAGAACAATACTTTTCCCAGTGGGGCGGCCTTCGCCAGTCAATAAGGTTCAGCAAGTCTCTTTCAGAAAAGAAGGCAGAAAAGAAGGCAGAAAAGAAGGTACCAGCGGGATACCCGCTGATCAGTTCACTTGTTGATCGTCAGAGATCCGATACGGTTGTTCCTCTGACAGCACAAGACAAAAATGTCTCGCTAACTCTTTGGCCGTGCATGACAGATATTAACAAGACCGCTAGACGAGTCGCCGAGCTGTGGCGCAGTGCGCCGGAGAACGAAAAGCCCTGTATTCTTGTGTTGAGAAACACAGTTGCTCAGGCTCAAAAAACGGCGCAGGAGCTTTCTAAACTTCTGCCGGAGAAGGCGCTGTTTCAAGTCCAAGGTGTTTTGACTCTGCATCACGGTCGATTCGCCCCACCGGATCGTAAAGTCCTTGATGAAGCTGTCGAACGGTACTTCGGCAAGGACACAGAAAAAGGCGCACCCGCTGAAAGCGACCGGCGCGATGGTGTTGTCCTCGTAGCGACCCAGACGGTTGAACAGTCCCTAGACGTGGATTTCGACTATCTCGTAGTAGATCTGTGCCCGGGTGACGTACTGCTTCAGCGGATCGGTCGGCTGTTCCGGCATCATCGCCCACGGCCTGCAGGGTTTTGTGAACCCCAATGCGTTCTCTTGGTCCCCTCGGACGAGCCAGACGCGGAGTGGCTGTGCTCTTCGGCCGCTAAAAAGTACGGCTTCGGAGACGAGCGGGCGTACGATAATTTAGTTTCCGTATACGCCACGTGGCGTCGAGCCAAGAGAGACGCACAGGCGGGGAGGCGGTGGCTTCTGCCGAGCCAGAACCGAGAAATTGTGGAAGAAACAGTCGACAAAGGAACAGTTGAAGTAGACCTTTGCGGCGTTCTAGCCCAAGCGAACAGAAGGCAAAATGGCGGGGAAGCGGCAGAGCGTCAGCAAGCGAAGTTTGCTGTGGTTCAGTGGTTAAAGCCGTTTACCAGTTCCGAAAACGAGGTGGGTCAGGAAGTTGGTTTGAGCACAAGGCTGGGGATCCAGGATCTGGAATGCAGGCTGTCGGAACCAATTATAAGTCCATTCGGGCAGGAGCTTCATTCTATAACGGTTCCCGCGTGGATGGCGGGTTACATTCAAGAGGCGGAAGAATCCTGCGGAAAAGGGAAAAAGAATGTAGCCTCTGGCAGTATAATCAAGCCGGACATTTTTGACGGAAAAGTTCGTCTTGGCGAATATTTGGTGTATACCCAGTGGGGTTTAGGTATTGAGAAAGATCCTTTGTAGGAGGTGATGTCCCGGTGATTTTGTACAATCTGTTGAAAGAAAAATTGGTGACGGTCCAGAGTCCGGACGGGCGAAAAACGCAGGCTTCCCTGCCAGATATTTTTGCCATGCTGGAGGAAAATCAAGTTGAAAGCTTCCCGCTGCTGCGTCCGCATCAATCGGCGCCTTGGACCTGTCTGCTGACCCAGTTGGCCGCTCTGGCGCTGGAGGAGTCCGGAGAAACTCTTCCGCCTTTGGACCCAGAGGAGCCGTGGACAATGGTAGGGCGGCACGAGCCTGAGAAGTGGGCTCAGCTGCTTCGGGCCTTGACGCCTGGGTACCCGGAAGACGAGCCGTGGTGTCTCGTCGTTTCAGACGTGACGAAGCCGGCGTTTTTGCAGCCGCCGTCTTCCACAGAAGCGAGCGCGGAAAAGTGCTTCGATAAGGTTGACCTGACACCCGACAACCTAGATTTGACCATTACGAGAAAAGCTCATGATCTGAAACCGGGACTCATTGCCGTGCCGAGAATCGAAGAATGGCTGTTTGCGATCGTCTCGCTTCAAACAAATGCAGGTTTTTTGGGAGCTGAAAATTACGGCATAGCAAGACAGAACGGCGGTCACGGGAAACGAATCTGTAGTTCTTTAGGATCTTCCCGAACAATTGGCGGTCGTTGGGGGCGCAACGTCCGGGTTATCCTTGATCACATAGACGACCTGTACAGTGAGCTGTATGAGGCTGAAAATCCCCTGCGGCTCCTGTGGCTGCTTCCCTGGGATGGAGAAAAGGGCAGTTCGATCTTCGTCGGTGATCTTCACCCGCTGTTCGTGGAGGTGGCTCGGCGGATCCGCTGTGTTGAAAAAGACGGCGGACTGTGCGTCACGCGAGGCGGCACAAAAGACTGGCGAGTGGCAGCGGAGGATTTTCACGGTGCCTTAAATGACCCTTGGACGCCGCTCATTGATGACGAGGGCGACGTCAAAGCGTACGGCGGTGACATGTCATACCGAGGGTTGCAGAAAGTCCTTTGTTTCTCTCACAAACCACTGCTTTTGCAGTGGCATCAGAAGTACGATGGATCTAAGAATCAACTCGTGCTTTTTGAGGGGCTGATGAAAGGTAAGGGAAAAACAGAGGGCGTGGCGTTTCGAGCCCTGCCAGTGTCATCCGCTGTCAGACGGCTGTTCAGCAGTCCTGATTTGACTAAGGAAAATGAAATTGCCTCGGCGATGCTCAATCTCGTCGAAACCGCGGAAAACAAGGTATTAAAAGTTGCCTTGGCGACGTCAGCTCAGGCTCGGCGTCCTAGTTTTAACGGCGCTATTGAGTGGAATGGCCCGGACGTAGACGATTGGATCCCAACCGTTATTCGTGAAATGGACAAAGAAGTTGACGACTTGTTCTTCCTTGCGCTATGGAACGAGCTGGAACGCGGTGCTGGGGCTCGCGACGACAGCGACAAAACGTGGACAGACCGCCTGAGGGAGTTGGTCGAAAAATATTTTGAGCTCGGCATGAAGACACTGTCGTTAGGCAGCGAAATGAATTTGAAAGGCATTGCGCAGGGACGAAACCGACTGTTCGGGCTCATGAAGAACTTACTGCCGGCGGCTCCCTGCCTGAAGGAGGGCGAAAACGAACATGGAGCATAGGGACCTTCTGAAAGAATCGGTGAATAAAATGCTCGATTGGATTAAAAGTGACGGCTGTTCACCCGGCGAACGGGCCGCGCTTCGCCGGATGGATTCACAGCGGACCGGGCGAGTCCTTCCCGGCGCGTTTTGGAAATTACTGGTGTCTCAAGAAATTTTCCCAGAGGGCGAAGGCGAAACCAGAGCGTGGGAAGCGATTCTTCAGGGAATGGCATTGTCGGCCGATGTGAGCTCTGGCGAGGCCCCCTCTTTTGCAAGGGCGCTGGGAACGGCAGACGCCGCGTTGGTAGGCACTACAAGTGAAGACAGACTGATTCGGATGCTACAGGCTCAGGGCGAGCGGTTTTACGACCTTCTACGCGGAATGGTTCGGTTTTGTGCGTCCAGAGGAATATCTTTCAGTTGGGGGGACCTAGCGCGCCTCTGTCTAGCTCAGAATTCGGAGCAACGGCGCAAAACGTGCGAGCACCTTGCCCAAGATTATTATCTTGCTCGTTTCCGCGCCCAAGCAGTAGCTGAAAAGCAGCAATCGCAAACCAACCATGAGGAGGAAAACATTGATGAATAACTTCCCGAGATTCGTTCAGATTTCTACGCTCACAACGTATTCCGCGTCGCTGCTGAACCGAGACGACTCCGGTTTGGCCAAGCGTATTCCCTTTGGCGACAGCGTACGCACCCGAATCAGCTCCCAGTGTCTCAAACGTCACTGGCGGAACGCCGGCGGACCTTACGGCCTTGACAAGGCTGGCGACGCGCTTAGCTTATCGGTTCGCTCTCGGTTCTCGTTTCCTGAGCTGATCGAAAAGCCGCTGGTAGCTGAAGGGTTAGAGCAGAAACTGGTTGTGAGCGGAAGTCAGAAACTCCAGCAGCTTTTGTATAACGGAGAAGAGAAAGGTGATACAAAAAAAGATAAAAAGAAGAAGATCGAGCTTGATGAGGACGGCTACAGCGCCAAGAGAAACGAATTGGTCGTCCTAGGTCGTCCAGAACTAGAATATCTAAAGCAGATTATCCGAGATGCAATTTCCAGTTCGTCCAATATCAAAGAAATAGATAATGCTGTTAAGGATTTCTACACAAAAAGGAAGAGCAACCTCCTTGCGCTTCGCGCCGGCTGCGGCGTCGACGCCGCCATGTTTGGCCGGTTCGTCTCCGGTGACGTGGACGCTAAAGTTACAGCGGCAGTGCACGTCGCTCACTCGTTCACCATTCACGGAGAACAGTCTGAGACGGACTACTTCACGGCAGTTGACGACTTGGTCGAACAGGGGACTGGTCACATCAACGCCGCAGAACTTAACACGGGGATTTACTACGGATACGTCGTCGTGGACGTTCCCCAACTGATTTCCAACCTATGCGGCTGCGATCCTAAAAACAGCGCGGACGCTGACCGTACGCTGGCAGCCCAAGTGACCAGCAACCTGATTCACCTGATGGCGACCGTAACGCCGGGAGCTAAGCTCAGCGGCACAGCACCGTATGCCGCCTCGTGGCTTGTTCTGGCCGAATGGGGCAACAGCCAGCCGAGAACGCTGGCCGATGCGTTCTTTGAAGGCTTGAAGCTGGGATCTGACGGCTCGGCTCGTTCGCTCGCCGTCCAATTGCTTGCCGAATACATTCAGAAGTACGACGCCATGTACACCCCGCAGCTGATCAGACGGTGCGCTTCCATTGAACCGTGCCAAATTCCCGGCGCCGAAAACGGCTCACTGGACGAACTGTGCGAGGCGGTTAAGCTGGCAATTGAGGGGGTATAGCCATGGACTTCTTGGTCCTGAGGTTTCGGGGGCCGATGATGTCATTCGGCGACGTAGCTGTGGACGAGCAGCGGCCTATCGACCGATTCCCCGGCGTATCCATGGTCACCGGTTTGGTGGCTAACGCGCTGGGCTGGGACTGGTCTGAAACGGAAAAACTGCAGGCCTTGCAGGATCGGCTCGTTTTGGCCGTTCGTGAAGATCTGGCCGGAGAAAGGCTGCGGGAGTACCAAACCGTTGCTCTGCCAGGAAAAGGTGGGCTTTTCGTCACTCATTCAATACCGTGCAGCCGCAACCTTGATAAGCCGATGACCGTACAAAAATACTTGTCCTACTGGGCAAACAGCCTCATCACGTGTTTTATCTCTTTAACCGGTCTTGGGACGCCGACACTCGATGAGGTTGCTTGTGCACTAAAAAAGCCGGCACGGCCGCTTTTTCTGGGGCGCAAAACGTGCTTACCGACTGAGCCGGTATTTCGAGGTGAGATCTTCGGCGCTGAATCGCCTGAAGAAGCCGTGCTGCGATCTTGCCAACTGGACAAAAGGCCGCTGAAGTTCGTCGAAAGTCCGCACAGCTGCGTCGTTGAATGGCCTTACGACGGAAGAACCGTGGTTTCTCAAAGCGAAATCTTTGAGCGGCGGGATCTGAAGCAGTGGAAAAACAACATTCACGGCGGCAGCCGGCTGGTTGTTCGGCGGATGGTTTCAGCAGATCGTTTTAAACGGAGGTAATACCATGACAACGTACATGGTGCGTTCCACCGTATCGTTGCCGCATTTGTTTCGCTGGGCAAAAAACGTGAGGATTCAGACAGGCGACATGGGATACACCATCCATGCAGCGACCCGGGCTTTGTGGGGTGAGATAGCCCCTCAGCCGTTTGTGTGGCAGGAGGAAAAAGGGCAGATTCTCGGGTATGCCGCCTCTGACGGAGAAACGCTTCGGGAAGTCCGAAACAGCTGCTCGCGAGAAGACGCCGAGCTACTGCGCAAAGCGTTTTGCCTGCCCGAATTCTGCACGAAAAAAATGCCGGAAGTTTTTCCTGCGGGGCAGAAGTTTAATTTTCAAGTTCTGTGCTGTCCTATTCGCCGTCAAACAAGCCCAACCAGCGGGGAAAAATGCCAAAGTGACGCTTGGCTCGGGGCAGTTTATAACTTATATCGAGGAAAGGGCGGAGCGGAAGGGACCGGCTGTCCGACGGTCATCAGTTTTTACAGACAGCATCCTGACGAATGCCCGTCACCCGAAACCGTTTATAAAGAATGGCTGACTGAACAATTCGCTCGCTCTGGTGGGGCTCGCGTTTTGTTCTCGAATATTAAGGGGAGCCGAACGATCAGAGTCGCGCGTCGGCCCGGTTCTGGCGCGCCGGTGCTTCAGGCGAAAAGGTCAACGCCGGAAGTTCTTTTTAGAGGCTGTCTGCAGGTAGAAAATCAGGATGCCTTCTCTCAAATCCTCGCTAGAGGCGTGGGGCGCCATCGTGCCTTCGGTTTTGGCATGCTGTTGTTGTCGACTATTTGCTGATTAACTCTCGGAAAGAAAATCTTCCAAATGCCGCACGGTACAAAGGAGGACGTTGATGTCATTTGCCCGGTTAGGACTTGAATCAGCGCAAATTCCTCATGTAGACCGCCATGGAATGCTGTGGCTGGAGCGCGGCAATCTGTTCGTTAAAGACGGCACATTAAGATTCGTAAGCGCCGGCGGTGGCTCCTTAGAAAAGGGAACCTACGATATACCATATCAGAACGTTTCCATGATCGTGCTTGAGCCGGGAACGACCATCACGCACGACGTCTTTCGCCTCATGGGGCAGCAAGGCACTGGGCTGATCGCAGTCGGTGACAAGGGGGTGCGCTGTTACACAGCGCCTCCCCTTGGACCTGACCGAAGTGCGCTCGCCCGACGGCAAGTTGAGCTTTGGGCAAATCCGCAGACGCGGCTTCAAGTTGCCTTGGCAATGTATGCCATCAGATTTGGCGAAGAACTGCCGACGCGAAAAATTGAAGACCTTCGGGGAATAGAAGGCGCAAGGCTGAGAAAAAGTTACAGTATTCTTGCCAAGTTCTACGGATTAACGTGGACGCTTCGGCGGTTTAATCGGAAACAGCCCAATAAAACAGATGACATTAACGCGGCAGTTAACCACGCTGCCTCTGCAATGTACGGGGCGGCAGATATTGCTGTCGCTGCAGTCTCTGCTATTCCGCAATTGGGCTTCGTTCACGCCAAATCATGCCGCGCGTTTGCTCTGGATATTGCCGACTTATACCGCACCGAGATCACTCTTCCGGCCGCTTTTCGGGGCTTGGCAAGCTACCTCGAAGAGCCAGGGATGGACTTGGAGCGGCACGTTCGAAAACTCATCGGACAGGAGCTGTACCGTCAGAAAGTCATTTCAAAAATGATTGACCAAATCAAAGAATTGATCCTGCACGGTCAATCTGACGAAGCACTGGAAGAAAAATCTCCATGCTGGTACTGATAACAAATCAGGTCCCAATGAGAGTTCGAGGCTTTCTTGCTGCCTGTTTATTAGAAGTCGCTCCGGGGGTGTACGTGCACCCGAGAATCAACGCTGGCGTCAGAGAGCGCATTTGGAAAATCATGACCGAATGGAGCGTAGAATTTTCGCAGGAAGCTTCTGTGCTCGCCCTTTGGCCGGCTCCGAAAAGCAGCGGCGGCATCAACATTCGGACGATCGGTATTCCTCAGAGGACGCTGATCGATTATGATGGACTCGTGTTAAGCAAACTAACGTCAGCAGACACAAAGGCATTAGAAAGCTAGGGGATAGTACAAATGGAAGACTGAGCTCCACGCAAGTGGAGATGTCCCCGATGACGATTATCTCAAGATTCTTCGGAATCGCTGAGCTCCACGCAAGTGGAGATGTCCCCGGTACAGCGAAGTTAGAGAAGTCAGTTTCTCTCTGAGCTCCACGCAAGTGGAGATGTCCCCCAACATGGTTCTGTAAGAATCGAGGGAAACAACTGAGCTCCACGCAAGTGGAGATGTCCCCAGATACTTCAAAGGGTATGCGTTTTTCTCTGCCTGAGCTCCACGCAAGTGGAGATGTCCCCAAAAATCCCCTGTCCAAAAAGGACAGGGGATTCTGAGCTCCACGCAAGTGGAGATGTCCCTCAAAAATAGGACTTATCATTCAAGCGTGATGTCTGAGCTCCACGCAAGTGGAGATGTCCCCATAAGGACGTACTCAAAGCAATTAGGACGCTCCTGAGCTCCACGCAAGTGGAGATGTCCCCCAAGGAGAACCGCCGGAGCCAACGCGCAGCACCTGAGCTCCACGCAAGTGGAGATGTCCCCGCCCCCTTCAATAATGCCGTCGATGGAGCCGGCTGAGCTCCACGCAAGTGGAGATGTCCCCAACTGTAGTCACGGAAGAGCCGTCTTCGTCAACTGAGCTCCACGCAAGTGGAGATGTCCCTACACAAGGCATGGACTGGGGCCGTAGCGATGACTGAGCTCCACGCAAGTGGAGATGTCCCCCAAGGAGAAGTCAGTCGACAAGGAGAGCCAACCTGAGCTCCACGCAAGTGGAGATGTCCCTTCAAAGATTCTTGGATCTTGGAACATGGAACACTGAGCTCCACGCAAGTGGAGATGTCCCCGAAGTTACCGTCGAACGACGGTATACTGAGTTCTGAGCTCCACGCAAGTGGAGATGTCCCTTCCCTGATAATCATCAGGGCGCACATATAGACCTGAGCTCCACGCAAGTGGAGATGTCCCCCACTCTAAGGCACTATAAAAGTCCATAATGCCCTGAGCTCCACGCAAGTGGAGATGTCCCCGATTTGACGAAACTAAAAAGCGGCGCCGAAGACTGAGCTCCACGCAAGTGGAGATGTCCCCTCTGCGCGATTGACGGTGACGGGCTGGCCGAGCTGAGCTCCACGCAAGTGGAGATGTCCCCAGCCAGGTTACACCGTTAGCTATGCTAACGGTCTGAGCTCCACGCAAGTGGAGATGTCCCCTTGACGCCCTCTCCGCGTACTGGAACGCCATCCTGAGCTCCACGCAAGTGGAGATGTCCCCAAAACCGATCAACTGCTCCACAGGCTTCAAACCTGAGCTCCACGCAAGTGGAGATGTCCCCAAAAATCCCCTGTCCAAAAAGGACAGGGGATTCTGAGCTCCACGCAAGTGGAGATGTCCCTCAAAAATAGGACTTATCATTCAAGCGTGATGTCTGAGCTCCACGCAAGTGGAGATGTCCCCAGCCAGGTTACACCGTTAGCTATGCTAACGGTCTGAGCTCCACGCAAGTGGAGATGTCCCCTTGACGCCCTCTCCGCGTACTGGAACGCCATCCTGAGCTCCACGCAAGTGGAGATGTCCCCGAGCTACAGCGTCATGTCATCTATCCTGTTGACTGAGCTTCACGCAAGTGGAGATGTCCCCTTTCGCGTGGCCTGCGGCGCATAAAAGCCTAGCTGAGCTCCACGCAAGTGGAGATGTCCCCCAGTGTTTGACGCTATCGGCGCAGTTGGCCGACTGAGCTCCACGCAAGTGGAGATGTCCCCAAGACCGCAATCGACAAGAACAAGACGGACATCTGAGCTCCACGCAAGTGGAGATGTCCCTTGATACCTTCTGTCTCTGACAACTTGATAGACCTGAGCTCCACGCAAGTGGAGATGTCCCCGCCACGGCTGCGGCTAGGCGGGCCGGGTTCAGCTGGTCTCCACTCAAGTGGAGATGTCTTCGCCTCAGCAGCGACCAGACGGGCAGGGTACAGCTGCCCTCCGGCGCGCGGAGGCGATCCTTGGCTCGGCTCCGCTTACGGCTTGTTCGACCAGTCATTCGTTCAGGGGCTGGAACGCGCCCCGGGCGGTTCTTACTTCCCGAGCCCTGATGGGCGCCGCCGCTCGGGGCTTTGTCTCGTCAGCGAAAAACGACTTCTGGACGCTCTCCGGACAGGCACTCATTAACAGCGCGACGTGGGCGCCCCGCCTTGGCTCGGCCGAGTACTTCTGGAAGAACTCGGCCGGCTCGCTCTACCAGTCGATGAGCGACCTCAAGGGACCGGACGGAAAGTACCTCGACCCCAAAGTGGCTCGGACCATGGCGACGGGCTTCGGCTCAATCGTCGCGGCCATCGAATACATGTCCCTTTACCGTATGGCCGGGTTGGTGATCCCGAGCGCCCTCAAGAACGCGCCGGGCATATCCCGCTTCCTATCGCTGCCCGAACAGCTGCGGAACGTCACAGAGAAGGCGTTTGCCAAAACGACGCTGGCCAAGCTCATGACGACCAAGACGTTCAGCGGGCTCCTGCTTCGTCAGGGGGCCAACTACGCCGAACAGGTTTTTTCAGAATCACTTGAAGAGGGCGAACAGCAGTTCGTCTCCGAGCTTTCCATGGACGTGGCCCGCTGGGTGGCCGGCACCCCGACGCGCACGATTGGCGAATCTATTCGCAACGCGCTGTCCGAAGGCGTTTCGACCACGGCTCAGAGCGTGCCGGTCTTCGCTACAGGCATGTTGCCCGGCGCAATGCTGGGCGTTGGCGTTGCGGCGGCAGAACACGCCGGTTACAGCCTTTCTCCGGCGGGCCGGCGCGCTAAGGCACTAGAAGCCATAGAAAAAGCCGCCGCGTCTCAAGAAGAGACGCAAGCGGCTGAAGAAGCGACGGCAGAGGGGAAGGCAGAAAGAAACAAAACGTCCGAAGGGCAAGTTCAGGAACAGGCGGAAACGCCCGTGTTCGCGCCCAAGGCGGCGTTGGAAGAGTTCTTCCAGTCGGCGCCTGAGGCCGCCGCCCTAGCGGAAGAAATGGGCATCTTGAAGCGCGCCGAAGTCAAGGGCACGGGCGAAGTGGTGATGACGTCCGAAGAGTTCAAGCGGCTGGCGGAAGCCGCGCCCGACCTGACGGCCAAGCTCGGCCAAGACCTGCGCTACGGCACGAGCGGGGAAACGGTACGGGAGCTACACGCCAAACTCCAGAAGCAGGACCGGCTTCACGACCCGCTCGAGCAGAACACGCCGGAAGCGAAAGCCGCCGTCACCCTGAGGGAAACCATGAGGAAGCAGTTCGTCGAGGCGGGGCAGAGCGACGAGTTAGCCGCCATGAACGCTGACCTCTATAGCCGCTACGTCTACCGCCGAGTACTGGACAAGCAGGCTTCAGGGCGGGAAGCGACCGTTGAGAGCGAGCATAAGCTCCAAGTGCGCAAGTGGGAGGAAGCGCAGTTAAAGGGCGACGCCGGAAGCCTGTATGGACAGGACCAGCAGCCTGCCATGTACGAACAGCGCTTGAACCAAGACGAGAAACAATGGTCTCAGGTCATAGACAATCTCGCGCAGACCGACGCCCGGGTTCAAACGCAAATGATGAGAACCCCGCTCGTATTTACGCTTGTCACAACTCGAGACGGAAGCAGCGTTTCGCCTTATCCTCTCTTTGTCTCGGCAGGGAAACTGCAGAAAATCCAGCGGGATCACCCGTACATGACCAACGACGTGCTGAAGCAGATCCCCAGAGCGCTGGCCGATCCTATTGCTATTTTCAGGTCTGCGGAGAACTCCAAAAATCCGAACGGTCTTGTGGCGATGCTCGAACTGCGCGTTCCAGTCAATGCGCAGGGAGAAAAGGACACGGTTATTGCGGCGTTACATTTGAATGCGAAAAAAAGTCATGCAGACGTTGACATCAATGTCCTTACTTCGGCCTATGCCAAAGCGAACGAGAGAGTTGATCCTGTTAAGCCGAACCCTAAATGGTTCACGTCTCAGGAAAAACTAAACAATCTCGTTTACGTAAACACAGAAAAAAGTTCCGCTTGGTCGCAGACGACGGGGGTTCAATTCCCCAGTGTGGCGACCAAACGGAACTTTCTGACAAACAGTATAAAGACTGAAGCCGACCTTGTCAAGGCTCGAAAAGAAGGTGGAAACCAGTTTTACCAAGGCGGAACCGAGGTCAAGCGGCAGGGCAAGCTGAAGCAGGACCGCGTCGAATGGGGGCGCGCCGTCGACAGATTTGTTGCCGGCGAAATGGATCAGCACGCTATCACTCGCGTGATGGACATGCCGCTGGCGTTGCAGCTTGCAGGTGCACCAGTTCGGGAGATCGTCGCGGATTATAAATTCTTTGCCCATACGCTCCAAGGGAAACACTCGGAACAGATCTCCACGGCTTTGATGAAAAAGCTGGTAACGTCTTTGGCTGACCCAATCATGGTGTTCGATTCGGACAGTCATCCGGGGACGTCCCTTGTGGCGATGCTGGAGCTGCAGGATAAGCAGGGAGCGACGGTCGTCGTCCCGGTTCGCCTGCAGATGAACCCCGGCGATCCTAATTCTCCGGCGATCCTGTCTTCGTTTTACGGCAAGGGGAACAGCAGCACAGGGATTCCCAGCAACCGTTGGTTTGTCCACCAGATTGAAAAAGGCAATCTCAAGTACATCAACACAAAAAAAAGCACCCGCTGGAGTAGTGCCGGAGGGCTCCAATTGCCCAAAGTCCTTGCTCCATCAGGTCCTTTTAAGGACAGTATAAAGACTGAAGCCGACCTTGTCAAGGCTCGAAAAGAAGGTGGAAACCAGTTTTACCAAAGCGGAACGCAGGGGCTAGGAGAGCCGCTAGTCCGTGAGGGCCTGACGAGAAAATCGGACGACGCGCAAGCTCAGGTCGTCCATATGGCAGAAAATGCTGTGCCTGAGTTTGACCGGACACGTGACTTCCGCAACTGGCTCAAGTCAATCCTGATGGCCGACGGCAATCCGCCTGTGAAAATTGTCTCGACGGGGGACGTGGCAGGATTTACAAAATCCAATATTGAGGCTTCTCTGAAACGCTCACGCTCGTCGGAGCATAGAAACGCGTACGCCACGCTGCGCCGGATGATCTCCCTTGCCGAATATGACCATTACGAACCCGCAGACGCTAAGCACCCGTATGTTCAGGGGCAGGATGTGTATTATTCGGCGCTCTCAGTTGGCGATAAGTTGTATTCCGTGAAACTTAAACTAGACGTGCTTCCCGAGGCGGGACGATCCAACGAAAACGTAACTTATAAGGACCATCGCTTGGCCGAAATAGAAATAGCGCCCGCCCTGTACCGCAGAGTACTCGGGGAAGCCCAAGGCTCTGCGCAGGAAGCGGACGCAATTTCTACCGTCAGTTTAGGCATTCTGCGCGGGGATGTCAAGCCGTCGGCGTACGACGGCGCGCATTTGTCGCAAGATTACCGCGGCTCTATTCAGTTCACTCAGGACGGCCGCTCGCTGGTGACGCTGTTTAAGAACGCCGACGCCAGCACGTTCGTCCACGAGATGGGACACATGCTCCTGAACGACCTCATCGCCGACGGGACGGCGTCCGACGCGTCAGAGCGGGCGAAAAGCGACTTGGCGCTGGTGGCCGACTATCTGGGACTGGACGAAAAGGTCTTCAAAGGCTCCGATAAAGAGAGGCTGCGCGTTGGACACGAGAAGTTCGCCCGGAGTTTTGAGGCCTACCTGCTCACAGGTCAAGCGCCGTCGATGGGGCTGAAGGGCGTGTTCGCCCGGTTCAGGAAGATGCTCTTGTCCATCTACGCCGACGTTCGGGCGCTGGACGTCGAACTGTCGCCTGAGATCACTGAGCTGTTCGACCGGCTGCTTGCCACGCCCGAAGAGATGGACGCCCGAATGGCTGAAGAGACGACGGTGAACCAGTTGGCCGTCGAGGAAGAACTGGGTCGTCAGCGGCTGGAAGAGCTGGAACGGGAAATGGCGAACGCTCCGGAGCGGGAAGAAACGCCATCGATGTCGAACGACGGCGATCAGCTGATATCGAGGAAATTGGCCCAGCGGCAGAGCCGGATAGCCTACGAGGAAGGCCGGCGCGCCGAGCGGCAAAGGGGAACGGACCGAGCCAAAGAGGCCTACCAGCGCGGAAAGGCGATGGCTCGGGATCAGATACTGAGGAAGATCGAACGCCTCAAGGAAGCCAGAGAACGGCGTCAAGCCCTGCGGTCTGAGGTAAAGTCGATTCTGGCGGAGATCAAGAAAGCCGCCGCTGATAAGGAAATGAGCTGGGCGACGTCACGGGAGCTTCGAGAGCTGCTGGAGGACTACACGTTGCGCAAGCCACGGAAAGACACGCTCCAACGGGCCGCTGACTTGAAGGCGTATCTGGAAAGCAACCCTGAAGTCGACCTAGCAGATTTCAACAAGCAGGACATCAAACTGCTGCATATGCTCGAGACGACCACGCTGGGAGACATGACGATGGCAGACCTGCGCGGGCTCTCTTCCCGGGTACAAGAACTTCACCGTAAAGGGAAGTGGGAGTACGTTCAGTGGGAGGGCGAGCGGAAACAACGGCGGGATGACTGGTTGGGAAAACTCATGGACGACATCACGAAGATGCCGGCCAAAGAGAAGGAAGGCACGATCACCAGCTCTGATGACCTGCGCAAGCAGTATGAGGGCGTGACTGGGGCGCTCGCCAAGGTCAAGGACAGCGTACTGCCTTGGACGCTTGGAGCCAACAGACTGTTCGACTGGATCGGCGGGGGAAAGGGAACCTACCAGAGCAGCTTCACCAAGTTCTTCGTCGACCGGGTGAACGAGGCTCGCGACGGCATGCTGCGCCACGTGTTTGACCGACGCCAGCAGGTTGAAGCGGCCATGGCTGAGTTTGGGATTACCCCCGATCGACTGGCTACGCGGCGGCACCAGAAGTTAGTCGCTTAAGGCTTTCTTTTAAGATTTTGTGATTTGAACCAGAGTTAGATAAACCCAGTTGCTTTAAAAACTCGTAAATGGACACACTGACGCAGCCGTTATGATCGGCTCGTTCACGGTAAAAATGCATGAAGCCCATCCAGGTGTCCAGATCTTTTTGATCCAATTCGATACCAATGTAACTTACTTCACAGCCGTTCTTTTTATAGCATGTCTTCTGTAATACCTTTCGACGGCCGGATCTCACTAAGCCGAACAAAGACGTCCTAAGAATTTGTATAGGTGTTGCGCAGTGACCTTCTGCGATCTTAGGTAGAGTGATCTTCCCAAGTTGGGGTTCTTTGACGATAGCCACAAGCCGCTTAACAGACCCCTTGTCTTGTTCGCAGCCGTCTTTCACCTGTTTCACGACGTCTTCGTAGAGGCCAGCTATTTTTGGCGTCTTGACGCGGTACTTTTCGATTAAGCGCTCCAACTCATCAAAAAAATTGGCCACTTCGTCCGCTGATTCTTCTGGTTCGGTCTTGACAAAATCTCTGTTTTTGCTATCGTCGGTCATGACATAACCTCCAACGTTATGTTAATTTACCCCGTCCTGGGACGGGGTAAACGAAGGCCGGCCAGACCGGCCTTTTTTGTTTGTTGATGTTAATTCTACACTTTAAATCGCGAGCGAGCATCCGCTAACGCTGATTGTAGCGCCCTAAAGATCTGATTGACCTCATCAGCGGAATACTCGTAAAAACTTGACGAGAGATTACCGAGTAAACGGATCTTCTCAAGAAGGGCGTTCACGCGAGCTTCAGAAAGCCTAATAAAACGATGGTGTCTCGTTTCCGTTGTTTTTTCGTTTGTCATGAAAAAGCTCCTCTCTCTTAGAATGCGACTTGTATTTCTTAAATACAATTATAATATATCACGAATATTTGTAAATAACTCACGGACAAAATCTATCCCGACGCGGGTAAATAAGTAATTATACATATATCGTGTTTGAGAATAGTTTAACGAGCGCAAAATCCTAACCGTAACTTTTGTCTCGACAGCAAAAAAAGTTCCTTTCAAAGAGTGCCTTTTCGTCTTTAGAATTGGTTAAATATCAATAATGTTATATTATCGTTAGTTAAAAATAGCGCCAAACTCTTAAATTTTTTAATGCGTCTAAACTAGTTGACTAATATTGACTTCTCACAAAAAATAACGAGTCCACACCGCAATTACGGCATGAACTCGTCATTTACGCGCTTTATATGACCCGCGCAGTTTCTGGCGCGAGACGGCCGAAGGCCGAGCAGTTGCTTTTAGCGTTCTAGCTCTAATCCTCTATCCTGAGGCGCTCGAAGAAGGAATCCTCGATCATGACAATATCCAATTCTGACTGGATCATGAGATACTTGAAAATTCCCCGTTAGATGTGATCGTATATGCTTGATAAGTCCTGTAGAAGTTTCTTGAAATATTAGGTTTTCCGTAACTCCAAGAATGCGTCCATCATAAGTTTGTCTCTGTTTTGCTAGTTGAGCACAATCCATTAGTAATCCTTGATATTTTCCTAGCGGTACCTGAGAAAGGTCTTTAACTTTATTACGTACTATTTCATAAGCTAACTGTTTTCTTGGAGTAGCCGCAACGAAAAGAATTTGTTCTGTAAATTTAGTTTTACGCCGTATGTCTAACTTAAGAGCAGTATTTGGGAAATATATATCTTTATTTTAAGTACAATACGGCACATAACCTCACCTACTTCTTCTAAGATGTATTAATTATACAACAAGCAATTTATAAAGTCAATCAAAGCCACCAAGCAATATGCTCTATTGCTATCAATACTATGATATGTGTAATCATATCCAAAGCAGAAAGATGAACGGTAAAATGTAGTAGGGTGAAAAATATGAAGCAGAACAAAGTGAAGTATGATTTTAAGGCTTTCGGGCAAGCCATAAAAGAAGCAAGAAAGGCAAAGGGCATATCGCGCAACCAGTTAGCGGACAGGCTGAACATTGCGCCGCGCTATATTGCGTCCATTGAGAACAGCGGACAGCACCCAAGCCTACAAATCTTTTATGAGCTTGTCACCTTTTTAGATGTGTCGGTAGACCAGTTCTTTTTTCCAAACGAGGAAACGGACAAATCTACGCAACGGCGGCAGCTCGACAGTCTGCTTGCTGATATGAGTAACCGGGATTTAACGATTATGACGGCAACTGCAAAGGGAATACAGGAAGCGAACAGCAAGGAAACGGGGGAATAAAATCCTCCGTTTTTTGTCTGTGCTGCTATTGAAAACGTCGCAAATAGCGGCGTTTTTCTTTTTTTCGGGGAATGTTTGGCAAATCCACATTTTAGGTGTGGAAGTATGCGAAAAGAAGAATAGCAAGCATAGGAAAGGGGTACCCTTTCCGTAAAAAATCTCTATTTCCCGCAGTTCCTGCGATAGAGATTTTGCTTGTACCCTCGCAGACTAAAGCCTGCTGGGGCAGACCCTTGGGAAGTGTCCCAAACCCTCTATGAAAACAGAAAGGAAATTCACCTATGAATAACAGAAAAAGAAATATGCAGATTAAGTTTCGTGTTACGGAAGAAGAACGCAGCTTAATTGAAGAAAAAATGAAACAGGTGCCTACAAACAATATGGAAGCATACCTTCGGAAAATAGCGATAGACGGATATATCATTCAGGTCGATCACAGCGATATAGAATAAGATTATTTAAGAGACTTCTTGAAAAAAATATGGCATATGCTATAATAAAATAAAAAAATAATGGCATATGCTATATTAAGAAAGAGGTATGATAATGACATTTTCAGAGTTTGTTATTTTTGTGCGAAAGAACCTTGATTTAAGCCAAGAGCAGCTTGCTAGTGCAATAAATGTAAGTTATTCGACTATTAACCGCTGGGAGAACTGTCATGTTACACCAAGCAATCTAGCAGTGAAAAGTTTTTTTGATTTTTGTGAGAATAATTTCATCGATATTCCGGATGGGTTATTATAGAATCGCTTGCCATTTATCGTTGAAAATTTAGGAGGTAAAAAATTATGGCAAGAGCAGATTTGATATGTGAGTTAATAAAATATGGTTTAATAAATGACTATACAAACTTTAGGAAAGCTACTGAGGCGTTATGCGCCGAAGAACGTTCAAAGCAGCATACAGTACTTGCAGCAAAAATTGATGAATTATTAAAAAAATCAAAAAAAGATACCGCGAAAGATAAATTGTTTTCACCAACGACTATCCGTGGTGGAACAAATGAACAAAATCTTTTCTTGGAAAAGATTCCTAAAAAAAGACTAGATCATTTGATTCTTCCAAATCATATTAAATTAACCTGTCAAGATTTAATAACAGAACAAAACCGTTCCGATTTACTGCAGTCATACGGCATAGAACCACGAAATAAAATTCTTTTAATTGGTCCTCCCGGAAACGGAAAAACTTCATTGGCAGAAGCAATATCCGAAGCATTGATGATACCGCTTCTTACAGTTAGGTATGAAAATATTATAGGTTCCTATCTCGGTGAAACCGCATCTCGATTATCAAGACTATTTGATTATGTGAGAACCAGAGAGTGTGTTTTGTTTTTTGATGAGTTTGAAACACTAGGGAAAGAACGTGGGGACACGCATGAAACTGGTGAAATTAAACGTGTAGTAAGCTCTTTATTGATGCAAATTGATGCACTTCCAAGTTATGTCATTGTTATTGCTGCTACAAATCATGATACTTTACTTGATAAAGCAGCATGGCGTAGGTTTCAAGTCCGGCTAGAAATACCAAAACCAACCCGAAATAATTTGGAGGAATACTATCATTTTTTTGAAAAAGAAAAAGATTTTAAGTTCGGTTTGCAGCCCAGCACACTTGCGAAAAAAACATTAGGCATAAGCTATGCAGAAGCGGAGGAATTTGCATTATCA
Organism: Jonquetella anthropi DSM 22815; assembly: GCF_000237805.1. Lineage (GTDB taxonomy): Bacteria > Synergistota > Synergistia > Synergistales > Dethiosulfovibrionaceae > Jonquetella > Jonquetella anthropi. The sequence goes on from NZ_CM001376.1 coordinate 179,967, forward strand.
GTTTATAGACAGTATATTTTAAGTCTGCCGAATGATAATGTGAAGGAAATTACCGAGAAGGCCATTCGTAGTTGGCAGTCTCAGGTAATTATTGCAAATAAAAATAAAGGAGGATTGGAAATATGCCAGACAGACCTTTAATATTATTTCCGTCTCCAGAAAGAGCAGATCGTGAACACAAACCTCCCGTATTTACAAGGACAGTAAGTCCGTCTTTTGGAAAGCAGTTCACTCGGCTACAACCATCTTTTACTTTACTAAAAACTGCTTTTGAACAGAAGGCATTAAAAATTCAGCAATCTCCCACTGGGATTAACCCTGAATTTGCTTTGGTTTTTGAAATAATTGGAACTGTTGATAGTTTCTATACGGCAGTGAAAAATACAGATGGTCTTGAATGGATATTTGACAGCGAGACTGAACCATTTGATCCGGATGATGATTTTTACCAAGTAGACAGTAAATCTGGTGAAAAGATTGAAAATTCACTAAACGGGAAACTATATTGTGTAATGTCTAATCAACAGGCGATGTCGCAATTATTATCATTGTGGCAAAGATATCAAAATGGAGAAACAGATGTATTCAAACGGGGGTTTGCAGGACTCCGTGATGTTTTTACCCAAATAAAAGACTTAAGGAAGTGGGACGCAAGAGATAGAATTGAAGAAACACACGCTTTAGAATATTGGCGTGAATCGCTGGAATTTGATGGGGATTCTCCCGTTCCGTTTGAAATCGAACTGTTCTTTAGAAGTGATGCGGCAAAAAGAAGTAATTCTGCTGAAACGATTCACAGCGAAATTCAATTGTTAGAAGGACATGTAATTCAGGAATGTATAATAGATGAAATATTTTACCATGGTATGTTAGTTGAACTACCAAGAACTTCTATTGAGAGATTAGTTAATCAATATGAAGAAATTGAATTATCGCAAGTTGACGATATCATGTTCTTCCGTCCTGTTTGTCAATCTGCATTTGTTTCTACAACGGACTCAGAAGTATACACTTCTACTGAAGAAGCATCATTACCGACAGGTGATGCTGTGGTTGCCGTTTTTGACGGTATGCCAATGCAAAATCACCGTCTGCTTCGTGGACGAGTTATCATTGATGATCCTGATGACTATGCTACGGGATATGAAAGCAAATATCGTGTTCATGGTACTTCGATGGTCTCCCTTGCAATTTATGGTGATATTAAAAGGAATGACGCTCCTATTAGTAGTCCCGTATATGTGAGACCTATTTTACGACCGAAACAAAGCGGCTTCGATAAGATTACAGAAGGTGTTCCGGATGACAGTATGTTTATTGATGTTCTTCACCGAGCTGTAAAGAGAATGATGGAGGGAGAGGGTCAAGAGAGCGCAACGGCCCCCAATACTAAAGTAATTAATTTGTCTATTGGAGACCCTGTGCGACAGTTGGCTGTCACAATGAGCCCGACTGCGCGACTGCTCGATTTTCTTGCCTATAAATATAAGATTTTGTTTATCATAAGTGCCGGCAACCACCCAGAGATTGTAAACTTTATAGATAAACCGTTCGACGAACTAAAATCTCTTGACATAACACAGAGAAGTAACATTTTTGCTGAGATCATAAAAGATAATCAACGCAATCTTAAAATATTGGCACCCGCAGAAAGTTTGAATGGACTTACAATCGGTGCTTTGTATGATGATTTCACTAATGTAAATGAAACCGATCGTTTTATTTGGGCCGTTGACAGGGGACTACCATCCCCTATATCTGCAATTGGAAAAGGGTATCGTTCTATCATTACTCCGGACTTGTTTTATTATGGTGGTAGAGAATTTGTCAGAGGAAGATTTGATGGTAAAATCAATTGGGTAGAATCTTCGCGTGAGCCAGGATGCTTATCTGCTGCTCCATATGGAACGGGCGCCACAGATGGATGTGCTTTTTCTTTTGGAACTAGCGATGCTGCCGCACAAATAACACATGAAGCAGCAAAATGCCATGATGTACTTAATCAGATATTTCTTGACGAAACAGGTACCAAGATGCCAGCAGATTCTACGGCAATCCTTTTGAAGGCTATGCTCACACATGGTGCATCATGGGAATCTATTGCTGATAAAATTGCTTCATCAATGGAAACTTCCCCAAAAAAATTAAGTAAATGGCTTGGAAACGGTATTCCTAATATAAGTCGTGTTATAGAGTGCACTAAAGAACGCATAACTCTTATTGGACTTGGAGCATTAAAGAAAGATGAAGGGGATATCTTTAGACTCCCGCTTCCTGTAGACTTTTCGTCTCGCCTAATGAAACGGAAGCTAACTGTTACCTTAGCTTATCTTTCTCCTGTTGTACCAAATAAGCAAACATATCGAGGTGCACAACTATGGTTTAATATTGATGATGGTGGAAAGGGTCTTGTTCCAGAGAGGCAAAATACAGAATGGCAGGCAGTTCGTAAGGGGTCATTACAACATGAGATTTTTACTGGAGAAAACCCAATCGTCTGGAATGATGATGATCTTATTATAAAAGTAAATTGTAGAGAGGAAGCAATTAAACTTAAAAAAGATGAAATACCATATTGTATATTTGTAAGTTTTGAAGTGGCAGAGGGGTTTGATGTGGATTTATATGCTGATGTTTCAATAAGAATTCGCCATCATGTCCAGATTTCAAGCAACTAAAAAGTTTTGTCTTTTTCTGTTCCAAAAACTGCCATACTAATACTCCTTTTATTTTTATTTGTTACGCAGTAAAAAGGCGATTTTGAAAGAAAAGGTATATTACCCTTACTTTCTCAAAATCGCCCTTTGAAAGCCTTATATTTCAAGCCCTTGCTTACTTCTACCTCGTAACATGGACATGAAAAAAGCGGTATTCCTATGTTTCCTTTAACAGAAACGAAAGATCACCGCTTTTATGATTTCCTATTTAATTTTGCACTTTCTTTATACCTTGTGTTATCTGTGGTAAAACGTTTCTATCTGCAAGAGTTTTTACAGCACATCAAGGCTCTTCCCTCAAAAGTAGTAAATTGGTAGTAAATTCAACTTGTACTCTTGCAAATATCCTTGTATTTCAAGGGGTTTGAGGGTTAGTTATTAAATTTAATATAAATCCCATACAAGCAATCACAGTTCCAGCTAAAATATCTGTTTGAATTAAGCGCCCCACGCCATTAAATGGTCCTATCATTTGGGCTGTTTTAGGACAAACAATTAGCGACGAGAGGGCCGATAGCTTTAACGTCGTTGTTTGGTCATCTCTAGGAGCAATATCTTTTATATGCAATTTTTGATGTAGAGCTTTTCTAAAAAAATCATGACAATCTAATTGAGTTTCTATACCGGTTAAATGCAAAAAGTTTCTAGGGTGAAAAACAGCATTAATACAATAATTGGAAGAGCAAAAAAGGACCTTTCTATAACAAAGTTGCTTATCATACTCCTGCGCTAAATCAAAAATCTTCGTAAGCAAAAGGGCCTTATCTTGGTTCATAATGTCTCCTTCTCAGTAAAAAGGGACACGGTTTAAACCGTGTCCCTTAACGACTGATTTTAGAGCTGTCCGCCAGCTTTCGGGCTCAGTGATGTCGTCCCGAGACTTATTCGGCTCATAAAGCACCGAATCCTTTCGGATTTTAGAGCTGTCCGCCAGCTTTCGGGCTCAGTGATGTCGTCCCGAGACTTATTCGGCTCATAAAGCACCGAATCCTTTCGGATTTTAGGTGTCAGCCGCACCTGTTGCTGATTCAAGTATAGCAAACGCCGATGAAATGTAATAAGAAAAAAATACCTATTTTAATCTTAATGGCATTATTTAAAAACTCTATTTAATAACATTATTTATAGCGTCAGTATCACGTAATATTAAGCGCTAGTATTTTTTACCATCCATACATGACCCTGTGTAGACGCGCATTTGGGGCTCTTTCTTTCCAGCCTGGGGCTGGCTGCTTTCGACCTGAGTCTGCTTGTTTTCAGCTTTTGGGGCATTGATCCGCATGGCCAAGTTTGCTGTGACGGCAATCAATAGGACGGCTAAAATGGCAATGATGATCTTCAGTTTCTTTTCCTTGTCCATGCCTCTCACTCCTTAGAGCACAATAGAATTGTGTAATAAACTAAGGTTATTTGCACAATCTAATTTTGTTTAAAAATATCACAAAGCAAGATAAAAAACAACTAAATCTTTAAAAAAATTATTTTTTTGCTGTTGTATTGGCTCGGCAACGATAAATATAGTTGTAGACTGTTCGGCATGAAATTTTGTACTTAGCTGCAAGGACAGAGACAAGTTCGCCGCTGTGGTAGTCTTTGACGAGCTTTTTTTGAGCTTCGCTAGACAAAAGCCGTCTTCGACCAAAGATGACGCCGTGTGCCCGTGCCGCTCGTAAACCTTCAAGGGTACGCTCACGGATGACATTTCTTTCAAACTCAGCCATAACGGCAAAAACGTGCAAAATAAGCCGGCCAGCGCCCTTGGAGCGTGGATTTTTGCGGTTGGTCTCCGCGGCGGGCTGCCGCCGTGGTTCGCTGTGGGGCTGGCTTTGGCCGCCGGCGTGGGGGCGGGCTGGCTGAACGGCATCTTGGTGGCGTATCTCCGAATGCCTGGCATGATCGCGACGATCGGGACTCAGTTCGCCTGGCGTGGATTTTTGCTTCTGGCGTCCGATGGGTTGGCTCTTCCTTTGGCCTCGTTTTCCAGAACGGCGCCTTTTCAGGTCTTTGCCGGGCGAATTGGCTCGTGGATGCTGCCGGCGCAGGCACTGTGGGCTCTTGTGATCGCCGGAGGGTGCGCTGTGGCGCTGAACCGGACGCCTTTCGGCGAGGCGGCTCTTTTTGTGGGAGATAACCGGGGCGCGGCGGAGATGATGGGGATTAAACCTCGGCGGGTCATTATGAAGGGCTATCTGCTGATGGGCTTCCTAGCGGCTCTGGCCGGGCTGATCTCAACCGCCGAGCTGGCGAACTGGTGGCCAACTCAGGGCGACGGCTACATGCTTCTGGCCTTTGCGGCGGTTTTTGTCGGCGGGACGTCGGCCCAGGGCGGCGAGGGGACGGTTTACGGTACGGCCGTCGGGTCTTTGATCATCGGTATTATCGAGGGCGGGATCGTGGCAGCCGGTTTGACCGGGTTCTGGACGCGGTTGATTCACGGCTTGGTGATTATCACGTCGGTCTGTCTGTACTCGCTTTTATCCCGCCGGCGATAGGCTCGGCCGGCCGCTTTAAGTCGACTTTTTTATTTTATCGTGCTACGATAAGTCCATATTTTGTGAAAGGGGTAGAGCACGATGAAAAAGAAAAGTTCTCTGACGGCCCGCGTGATGGTTGGGCTCGTTGCGGGCATTTTGATTGGTCTGGCTGTGAACCGTATGGATCCCGGCTTTCTGCGGGATCAGCTGTTGGTCGGCGGCCTGTTCAATTTTATGGGGCAAATTTTCCTGCGGCTGATTATGATGTTGGTTCCGCCGCTGGTCGCTGTGAGCATTGCGAACGGCGTCGCGGGAATGAACGATATCGGCAAGCTGGGGCGGGTCGGCGCCAGAACGCTCGTCTACTACGCCCTGACGACTTTGGTGAGCTGTATGATCGGTCTGGCCTTAGGGCTCTTCTTTAAGCCCGGCGCGGGGCTTGATTTGGCGTCTCTGCAGGCGTCGGCGCCTCAGGTGGCGGCGAATACTTCGGCGGCTCGGAACGTGTGGGACACGCTGCTGCAGCTGGTGCCCACGAATCCGTTCAACGCGCTGTCGACGGGCAATATGCTTCAGATCATCGTCTTCTCGCTGTTTATCGGCGTCGGCATCGCCGTTTTGGGAGAGAAAACGCGCCGGCTGGCCGGGGCTTTGAACGAGCTGAACGACGTGCTGATGCACCTGATCGGGGTCGTGATGGAACTGGCGCCGTACGGCGTTTTCGGTTTCATGGCCCGTACGATGGGCAGTCTGGGCTTTAATGCTTTGCTGCCGTTGGCCCGCTATGTGGGAGTGTTCTACTTGGGGTTGGCTCTGTGGGGAGTTTTCGTCGCCGGCGGGCTGTTGGCGAGCCATGGGCTGAGCCCATTCACGTATCTCCGAAAGTTCGGCAAGGTGATGGCTCTGTCGTTCTCGACGGCGTCAAGTAACGCCACCTTGCCGCTGAACATGGCTGTGACGACCGAACAGCTTGGCGCGTCGGGCCGGATTGCCGCGTTCACTCTGCCGTTGGGGGCGACGGTGAACATGAACGGCACGGCGCTGATGCAGGGCGTGGCGGCGCTGTTTGTCGCTCAGATTTACGGCGTGACGCTTCTGCCGTCTCAGCTGTTTTTTGTGGTGCTGACGGCCACGCTGTCGGCAGTCGGAACGGCCGGTGTCCCCGGTGCCGGAACCGTGATGCTCAGCATGGTTCTGGCAAGCGTCGGCTTGCCGCTTGAGGGCGTTGGGCTCGTCTTTGCCGTTGACCGCATTATCGACATGGGACGCACGACGGCCAACATTACCGGCGACAGCATCTGCACGCTGCTGATCTGCAAGGCGGAAGGCGAGTTCAACAAGGAAGTGTTCCTGAGCGCTGAAAAGCCGCTGGAGTAACTTTTCGGCGGAAGAAATTTGTTCGGTACGGGCGCGTACGGTGAGGGCGGCATCTGTTTGAGGGAACAGTTGTCCTTGAGCGGGAGGGTAGTGTCAAAGACGGAGGTTCTCTCATGCGGTTGAAGTTATCCTTTCTGTCTGCCGTCGCGTTGGCGATGGCTGCGTCGCCGTCGTTTGCCGGCGGGGCTGTGGAGACGCGGGACGACGATGTCATTGCGGTGACGGATAGCGGGGCCCCGGCTGTCATGGCTGTTGGGTCGGAAATTCACCTGCCGAATCTGAAAAAAGTGACTACGTCGGGCGAGTCGAGCACCGCGCTGATGGCGTTGCGTGGCGGAAGCATCGTCACCGCCGGGCCGAAGGTCGAGACGACAGGGCCGGCGTCCTTTGCGGTGAACGCTGCCGGCGGGGAGATTACGTTCACCGACCGCGCGGAAGTTCACACGTCCGGCTTCCTCGGCATGGGCGTGTGGGCGATGAACGGCGGCGGGATTTCGTTTCAGAAGGGCGTTTCCGTGACGACCGAGGCGGAACTTGGCGGCGGCGTCGCGGCCCGGGGTGGTTCCATTGAGGTGGAAGGCCCGTTTTCTGTGCTGACGAAAGGCCCGGCGGCGATGGCGATTCATGCGGCGCAGGGCGGCTCGGTAAGCGTTTCGGGTCCGGCGGACGTGACGGTCGAGTCGGAGTACAGCACGGCAGTCGACGCGTTCAGCGGTTCGATCACGCTGGATCGCGTGACGCGGCTGAACGGAAACGTCCGTTGCGAGACGTCTGCTGATATGACCGACTCGCCGGGCCGAGTGAACTTGACGTTTGCTCCCGGCAGTCGGTGGGAGGGCGGCGCGTTGGTCTGCGACCGACTGATCGACCCGGACGGCGACGGCAAGCCGACCGATATTCCCGACACGGTCAGCCAGCTGAACGTCACCTTGGCCGGGACGTGGCGGCCCAAGGACGTCCAGATTTATGACTACAATCATGACACGGGGGAGTACGACCCGATCGGTTCGCCTTACGGCAGCCGGGTCTCCACGCTGGCGCTTCGCGGGGGAACGGTCGACCTGACGGGAGAGAGCGGGCGTACCGTCACGGCCCAGCGGCTTGAGGGGAACGGCAAGTTCCTGATGGCTGCTGACCTGCAGGCCGGGACTTCCTCGCAGATTATCGTTACTCAGGCGGCCAGCGGCCGCTTTGCGTTGGACGTGACCGACAAGAGCCGCGCGGCGACGTACAAGCCCACGGCTCTGGTGACCGGGGTGCAGAGCCGCTCTTTTGTGCTGGACGCCTTTCACGGCAGGCGGTCGATGTATCAGGACGACCTCGTTTTCGGGTCGGAACTGGGCCTGCCGGAGGGAATGTATCTGGTTCGCCGCGACGGATTAAACGGCAATCCCCCGCGCCGTCTCTATGAGGGACTTGAAGAGACTGCGGCCGGGCTGGCGTCGGGCCTGTGGCTTGACGATCCTCTCATCGGCGAGCCGGGCGCCGACGCGTCGGTTTGGCGCGGCCGGGGAACGGTGGAAAGCGACGACGGCCTCGTCTGCCACGACTTCGACGAGGACGGCTGGAACACCTTCTGGGGAAAAGAAGCGGCGGGTAACGCCGCTTGGGGGCTCGCTCTGTCGGGCGTCAAAAGGGATTTTGACAGCGTCTCATCTCGGTCTTTTGCCGCCGGCCTGTGGGGCAGCGTCCACCTGGGCGGCGTGAAACTGTCGGCAGCCGTGAGCCGCGAGAGGATCAAGACGTCCGGCGGTCAGCTGGAAGGGGCGATGATCCGCCGCGGCTGGGCCGGAAAACTGCAGGTCGAAAAGGCCTTCCAGATCAGCGGCTTTGAGATAACGCCATGGGCCTCGGTCACGTCCCGGCGCGTCGGCTCCGCTCAAGGTCGGTTGGACGGCGACGCGCTGAGCGTCGACGCCACGACCGTCTGGCGCGGCGAGACCGGGGTTCGTGCCGCCCGAAGCTGGGCCAACGGGACCGGCTCACTCTGGCTGGCCGTCGGCCGGAACTTTCAGGGCGACGAGACCCTGTCCTGGGTCGGCTCTCGGCTGTCCGAGAGCTACGAAGGGAACTATTGGCGCGCCGGCGGGAGCGTGAAGGTCAACCTGTCGCCGTGGAGCCGGCTGGAGCTGTGGGGACAGCGATGGGGCGGCGACGGCGCGGCCCGGCGCTGGAACGCCGGCCTGCAGGTCAAGTTCTTGTTCTGATGGGGAAAACGGCGCCTGCCGAAAAGGCGGGCGCCGTTGTTTATTTGACCGGGTATAATATGAATGCTTTGCGAGGCCATCATCGGCTCCTTTGTCGGCCATCGGCGGGGAGCAAAAGGGGAAGGTGAGACGATGAAAGGCAACAGTCTGCCGGAGTTTACTCGGGAAGAGCGGCGCGACGACGTGATGAGCGCCGTCACGCACGGGATTGGTTTTTTGATGGCCGGGGCGTTTCTCGGCCTGACGCTGTGGAAGTCCATTGCGGATCTCAGCGCCCGTCGAATCGTGGCGTTTTCGATTTACGGGGCGTGCCTGCTGTTTACATATCTCAGCTCGACGCTGTATCACAGCTTTCGTCAGGGACGGACGAAGAACTTCTTTCGGCTGATGGACCACTCGTCGATTTTCCTTTGCATCGCCGGGGCCTACACGCCGATTATTCTGGTGCCGTACCACGGCGCGCTGATGGTCTCCCTGCTGTCGGTCATATGGAGTCTGGCGCTCGTTGGTATTCTGTTGAAGGCGGTCAGCTTCTGTTGGGGCGGGCTGAACAGGACCGAGATCATTTCCGTGACGCTGTATTTGGTCATGGGGTGGATGTCCTTGGCCTTGGCGCCGTCACTCGTCATGCGGGTGGGCTGGGGCTTCCTGCTGTTTATCTTGGGCGGAGGGCTGGCGTACAGCGCCGGCGTGTATTTCTACGCCAAGGAGAGCATGAGGTACAACCACACGGTTTGGCACCTGTTCATCCTGCTGGCGTCATCGCTTCAGTTCACCGGCTTCTTCGTTTACCTCACGTAAGGTCTTAGGCGGCGCCTTTGGGCGCCGCTTTTTCGTTCGGCCGGCTGCTGTGCTACAATCGAAAAAAGACGAACTCTACAGGTGGGAAGGTTATGACTCAAAACGTTACCGATGTAATCCGCAGCCGGTACGGAAAGCTGACGAAAAAACAGCGGCTCACCGCCGACATCATGCTGGCCGACCCGGAGTCCATGGCGTTCATGACTCTGAGGGATCTGGCGGCGGCCGCAGGCGTCAGCGAGATGACCGTGCTTCACACGTGCGCGGCGCTGGGGTTTGAGAACTACAACCAGCTGAAGTACGAGTTCCGCCGGTATTTGACCCTCAAGGCGAAGGTGGACATACAGGAGCAGTGCGGCTACCCGAACATGGAGGTCCCGTCGTACGAGCTGAGCGAGCCGGCCAAGCTGATGGCCCAGATCTGCGACGAGGAAGCCCAAGTGTCGCGAGGCTTTTTCGAGAGCGTCGGCCCGGTGTCCCTGCTCCATGCCGCCGAGATGATCGTCGAATCGCGGGTTACCCTCATGGCTGCCCGGGGCGTGTCGATGCAGGTCGCCGATTTCCTGTCCATGCGGCTGGCAATTATGGGCTTGCCGGCGGTGGTGATGAATACGGAACAGAACGACAGCCTGCACGCCGCCCTGCCGTTGCTTGGCAAGGGCGTCGCCCTGATTGCCATATCCATGCCCGACTATTACATTATGACCACCAAGGTCTGCGAGTTCGCCCGCCGTCAGGGCGCGTCGATTCTCGGCTTGACCGATCACCTGAAGGCGCCGATAGCCCAGTACTGTGACCTCTTGCTGACCGCTCCGACGGCGACCCGGCTGTTCATCAACACCATCGGCCCGATGCTCTCGTTGGCCAACCTGCTGAGCGCGGCGGTGAACATCCTCAAAAGCCGTCACGCCGGCAAGAAGTTTGACGCGCCGGTTCAGTTTTCCAAGCTGTTTTCCGGGGACGCGGAATAGGGCCGAGCGGGAGGCACCGGCGGAGGAAAGCTGGTGGGCGCCGCAGAACGTTGACAGTTTATTTAGGCTAACTTATAATTTAACGGTGAACTCCAGCGGAGGACTGGTGGCTCCAGCGGCCTTCAGGCAGCAGGAGCCATTTTTGTACTTGAACGGTGAAGAGGGGCGAGACGGGTGGAACAGGGAGAAACGCTTCTGCAGCGCCAGTATCGGCAGTACCTTGCCAGAAAGGTGTCGTTCATCGTCCTGCTGGCCGTCGGGCTGGCTGTTATCGCGGTCGTTTCGCTCAACATCGGCTCGTCGGGCATGACGGTCCGGGAGAGCCTGAATGCCCTGCTGAACTTCGGCCCGCCGGTGGAAAAGCACGCCCGAATCGTGTTTGACATCCGTATGCCGCGGATTATCGGCGGCTTCTTCGTCGGGGTGAGCATCGCCTTGTCGGGGCTGATCATCCAGTCGGTGCTCAATAACCCGTTGGCTTCGCCGTCAACGCTTGGGATATCGTCCGCGTCGGCCTTCGGGGCGAACGTGGCGATCATCGTCTTTGCCCGGCTGGGACTGGAAACGAGCTCGCTCGTCACGAGCGGCGTGTCGTTCCTGTCGGCCATCTGCTGCATGGTCTTTGTGCTGGCCCTTTCGAGCCTCAAGCGTTCCGATCGGACGACGGTTCTCCTGGGCGGCGTGGCGGTCAACGCGCTGTTCGGCGCCATGATTGTGGTCGTCCAGTTCTTGGCCGACGACACCGAGCTGGCCTCGGCCGTGTCGTGGACCTTCGGCGATTTAGGGCGGATCAATTACTCGGAAATCCGAATCATCATGACAGTCACGCTCCTGTCGGTTCTGGCCGTGCACCGTCTCAGGTGGCAGTTCAACGCCATGGACATGGGCGAGCGGACCGCCCACTCGCTGGGGGTCAACACAAAGGCGATTCGGAACCTGTCAATCGCCTTGGCGGCTCTGAATACCGGGGTGAGCGTCGCCTTTGCGGGCATTATCGGCTTCGTGGGGATCCTCGCGCCGGCGATGGTCAAGCGGGTCATCGGCGAGGACAAACGGTTCATGATCCCCGCGTCCCTGCTGACCGGGGCGCTGATCGTGCTGGCCGGCGACGCGGTCGCCCGGACGGCCGTGTCGCCGCTGGTCCTTCCAGTCGGCGCGGTGACGTCGCTTCTCGGCGCGCCGGTTTTCGTGTACCTGCTGATGACGGAGCGCTGAGATGAGCCTCGTCAAAACCGAAAACCTGTCGTTCAAGTACGACCGGTACATTCTGCGGGATATCGGCTTTGAAGTGGAGCGGGGCACGTTCATTTCAATTCTGGGAATTAACGGCGCCGGCAAGTCGACGCTGCTGAAAAACCTGAATAAAACGCTCCGTCCGTCCGCCGGAGCCGTCTACGTGAACGGCCAAAGCTTGGAGCGGACGGGCCGCCGCGAGCTGGCCCGAATGATGGCCTGCGTGAGCCAGCAGAACGAGCCGATCCGAAGCACCGTCTTTGACCTGATCCTGACCGGCCGCGTGCCCTACATGAACGGCCGGGCCCTGCCGCAGGACTACCGCAAGGTCGAAGAGATCATCGGCCGGCTTCATTTGGAGGACTTTGCGCTCCGGGACGCGGGAAAGCTCAGCGGCGGGGAGTTTCAGAAAGTCGTCTTGGCCCGGGCCCTCGCCCAGGAGCCGGAGATTATCCTGCTGGACGAGCCAACCAGCAGCTTGGACATCAAAAACCAAGTGGAAGTCATGCGCCTGTTGAAGGAGTACTGCGCGGAAAAGGGCATCGCGGCGCTGCTCAGCATTCACGACGTCAACTTGGCTCTGCAGTTTTCGGACAAGTTCCTCCTGCTGAAAGAGGGGCGAATCTTCGCCTACGGCGGCGAGGAAGTGATCACTCAGGAGGCCATCCAGCAGGTCTATCATCTGGATGTAACCGTAGAGCGTTTCGGCAGTCGAAAAATTATCATTTTGAACTGAGGAGGATGTCCTGTGAAAAAAACAGCTCTGTTTTTCGCCGCCTCGGCCCTGTTGGCCGCCCTTTGTGTCTCGTCGTACGCTGACGAGCCCTACACCGTGACGGACGTTACGGGTCGGCAGGTGACCTTTCAGTCCGTGCCGAAGAAGGCCCTGTCTCTGGGACACGGGGTGCTGCAGCTTTTCGTCTACGTCTGCGGCCCGGACCGGCTGGCAGGAATTGAAAAGGCGGCCGCCGGCGGGCACTCGCTCACCGGTCAGACCGTTCTCCTCGCGTTCCCCGAACTGCGGAACCTGCCGGTTGTGGGCAAGGGCGGCCCGAAGTTCGCGCCCGACTACGAGCAGATGGCCTATCAGGCGCCGGATGTCATTTTTATGGCCTATGGAAACACAAAAGACGAGCTTGACGAGTTCCAGAAAAAGGTGAACGTGCCGGTCGTCGGGCTGGCTTTGGTCAAGGGCGCGTCGATCTTCAGCGAGGACGCGAACCGGTCTTTTGAGATCATCGGCGAGACGATGGGAGAGAGCCGCCGTGCGGCCGAGATCGTTGACTTCATCAAGACAGCACGGGCCGACTTGACCGGGCGGGTCGCGTCCGTTCCCAAAGACGGACAGCGGGTCTACTTGGGCGGGTGCAGCTTCCGGGGCGAGCAGGGGATTTTGTCCACAAAGTCTCACGCCGACCTGCTGACCACCGTTCGGGCGAACAACGTCATGGACAGCCTGACGGATCAGGCGAGCGTGATGATCGACCGGGAAAAGCTGCTGGACCTTGATCCGGACTTTATCATCGTCGACCTGAGCGGCAGAAATACGATCCGCGAGGACATGAAGTCCGACCCGGATTTTTACAAGTCGCTGAAGGCGTTCCAGACAAAGAACACCTTCGCGATTCTGCCTTACTTCACCTACGGCATGAACTATGACACGGCGATTCTCGACCTGTACGCCATCGGGAAGGCGGTTCACCCGGAAGTTTTTCAGGACGTGGACTTGGAGAAGAAGGCGGGGGAAATTTACAACGTCTTCGTGGGAAAGAACGTCTATGCCGACCTGCTGAAAACCTACCCGGAGAGCTTCCAGCCGGTGACGGTTCATGAATAGCCTGTCTGCCCTGCGGGATCTGTGCGTCGGCCAGCTGACAAAGCCCGCGCAGGACATGGTTCAGTCCAACGAGATGTGGAACCGGCGGGCCAAAGAGTTTCGGCTGGGAACGGCGGGGGCTTCTGAAGGCTGCCTCGCTTTTCTGTCGTCTCACGCCGAGCTGAAAGGCCGGACCGTTCTCGACGTGGGCTGCGGCTCCGGGCGGTACCTGAAACAGCTGCTGGACGCCGGGGCGCTGGCCGAAGGGTTGGAGCCTTCGACCGAGATGGTCAAAGAGGCGAAAGACTTTACCGCCCGCCCCAACGGCGCGCCGGTCGTCATTCACAACGCGGCGTTTCAGGACTTTGAGTCGGCGGAAGGGTACGACTACCTGTTCATCGCTCACAGCCCGGTCATCTCCTACTACGAGAACTACCCCAAGATCCTTCGGCTTGCCCGTCGGGGGCTGTTCGTCGCCTCGTGGCTGAAGAACGAGGACCGCTTTTTAGAAGACGTGGCGAAAATGATTTCCCGGGAGCCTCATACCCACGGCGGGTACGACTCCCTGTTCCTGATGAACCTCCTGATGGCTGACGGCTACTTCCCGGATTTCCGAACCGATGTGGTTCACCGGTCCGGCCGGACGTCTCCTGAGACGCTGTACCTGCGGTACACGAGCTGGCTCTTCGGCCAAAGTTTTACCGAGCAGGACCTCAAGATTGTCAAGGCCGCGGTCGACTCGTTCGCGGACGGGGACGGCACCGTTCCCGTCGCTCGGACGCAGGTTCAGTCAATGATGTACTGTGACCTCATCAGATCATAAAGCTTGACGACGAAACGCCCTCCACACGAAGGAGGGCGTTTCTCGTTTTTGAGGAAATCAATTGATCGTTCGGCTCTTTGCACGGCCGGATAAAGGGCGTCAATCGGCTGACTATCTGCTGTCTGGCTGGAAGGCGCGTCGGCTTCTCTTTAATCCTGTACAGAGAAGACGCGAAAACCGACGGGAAAACGGTCCGCAAAATTCTAAGAAGTGCTTTATTATTTTGACACGAACTTAAGAGAACGATATAATTTCGGCGTAGGGGCACCTCAAGGACTAAATAAGGAGTGTGAGCGTACGTGTCTATGACTCGCGGTTTGGCTTCAACTCTGGGGATCCTTGTTTTGGCGGCTGGCGCGGCTTTTGCGGCTCCGGCGCCTGCGGGCGTGAAAATGGACGAGAACATGTACCTGAACTTAAACTTAGGAGCTGACCCGACGACGCTTGACGTGAGCCGTCGGTCTGACGCGTACAGCTCAAATATTGAGATGGACTGCATGGAAGGGCTCGTTCGGCTGATCGACGAGAACGGCCAATACAAGATGCAGCCGATGGAGGCTTCAAGCTGGGACGTGAGCGAAGACGGCAAGGTCTACACGTTCCACCTCCGCGACGGCCTCAAGTGGTGCGACGGCGAGCCTGTGACAGCCGAGCAGTACGTGTACGGCATCCGCCGTAGCGCGGATCCCAAAGTGGGCTGCCCGAACTCGTTCTTCCTTGAGCCGCTGGCTAACTACGGCCCGGTGAGCCGCGGCGAGATGCCGGTAGAGAAGCTGGGCGTCTCGGCGCCGGACAGCAAGACGGTTGTGTTCACCCTGTCGGAGCCCACGCCGATTTTCCTCAACATGATCAACCAGACGGTGTATTACCCTCAGCGCGAGGACAAGGTGAAGGAGTGGGGCGACAAGTTCGGCACCGAGGCGAAGTACTGGATCAGCAACGGCGCGTTCAAGGTGACCGAGTGGGTTCACAACAACAAGCTGGTGACGGTCAAAAACGAGAACTACTTTGACGCCAAGAACGTTCACCTTCAGCGCGTGACTTGGCTGATCAGCGGCGACGCGGCAGCGACGTACAACCAGTTCTTGGCCGGTCAGATCGACGGGTTCAACGCCAGCAAGAAGGAGCAGGTTCAGGAGCTCGAGAACCGGAACGACCTGCAGTACAACAAGATCGTCAGCAACACGGTCGCTTTTGCCATGTTCAACACCCGCGACAAGATCTTCAAGAACGCGAAGATTCGTCGGGCGTTCTCCCTGACCTTTGACCGGGAGATGATGAACGACATGGTCTACGGCGGGCTTCGCGCCCCGGCGAACGGCTGGGTTCTGGACGCTTCCGCCATCGGGACGGAAAACTTCCGCGCCCACAGCGGCAAGTTGTTTGACGAGCAGTACGCCGAGCTGGAGAAAGAGGGCAAGACGCCGAGAGACCTGCTACTGGAAGGCATGAAGGAAGAGGGCCTGGGCGACGATCCGGCGGCTCTGAAGGTCGTGTTCTCGCTGGGCGGCACTGACGCATTCATGCGCAACATGGGCGACTTCTTCCAGCAGGTCTGCGCCGAGACGCTTGGCGTTCGGCTTGAAATCGACTTCAAAGAGTGGGGCGTTTTCTCCAGCAACTTGGAAAAGCACAACTATCAGATCGGCTTCATGGCGTGGGGCGCGTACTACAGCGATCCGTACGATCTGCTGAGCATCTTGGTGAGCGACAGCGACATGATTCGGACCGGCTGGAAGAACGAGAAGTTTGACAGCCTGATGAAGGCCGCGGCTCACGAGATGGACGACGCCAAGCGCCTTGACGAGCTGGTTCAGGCCGAGCACATCGCCGTCGTGGACGACTGCGTCGTGGCGCCGGTCGTCCAGTCAGTCGTGCATAACTTTATCCCCAAGTTCGTGAAGAACGTCTCCGTTTTGGGATTCAACTCGGAAGGGAATCTGTACACTTATACCGACGGCCGGAAGTAGCTGCCGTTTTTTCGGCCCCGCGGAAACCGCGGGGCCTTTTTCATGGCAGTTCTCGTGCTCAGGGAGAGGGGCTTTATGGCGAAATACGTTCTGAAACGACTGGGGTACATGTTTTTTACGCTGTTCGTGGTGGTTACCACCACGTTTTTTCTCATGAGGGCCATTCCCGGCGATCCGCTGAGTAGCATGGCGCGCAATCTGCCGGAACAGACGAAGGCCAACTTTTACGCCCGCTATGGGCTGGACAAGCCGCTCGTCGAGCAGTACGGCATTTACATGAAGAACCTGTTGCGGGGAGATTTGGGCGAAAGCGTCGTCTTCCCCGGCCGTTCTGTGGCTCAGACGATTGCCCAAACGTCTCCGGTCAGCGCGGCCGTCGGCGGCTTGGCTTTGGTCATCGGCCTCGTCGTCGGCGTGGCGCTGGGCGTCCTAGCGGCGCTTTTTAAAAACCGCTGGCCCGATTACGTTGTGATGTTCATCGCTATTTTGGGCATCACGATTCCGGTGTTCGTGCTTGGGTCGCTCTTTCAGTACGTATTCGCCGTCAAGCTGCACTGGCTTCCGGCCAGCGGCTGGGGGCTCAAGAAGAACTTCGTGCTGCCGGTGTTGGTGATGTGCTTCGGGACCATTGCGACCTACGCCCGCTACATCAAGTCGTCCATGCTGGACGTTTTGGGGCAGGACTACGTGCTGACGGCCCGGGCGAAAGGGCTCAGCGAGTTTCAGGTGGTGACCCGGCACGTGATGAGAAACGCCATGCTGCCGTCCATTACGCTTTTGGCCAGCCAGATCGTCGGCATTTTCTGCGGCGCGTTCATCACCGAGACGATGTTTTCCATTCCCGGCATCGGGTTCTATTACGTGTCGTCGATCAACAACAACGACTATTGGATGACCATGGGCACGACGATTTTCTTCGCCGGTCTGTTCGTGGTTATGCAGCTGGCGGTCGATTTCGCCTACATGCTCGTGGATCCGCGGATCCGCCTGACGGACGACTAGGAGGCTCGCGATGGACGACGAACTTTTTCAGCCCCTCGGACCGGCGGATCAAACCCATCAGACGCTGGCGCGCCCTCGGGTGAGCTACGCTCAGGACGCGTGGCGCCGGTTCAAACAGAACAAGCTGGCGTTGGCGGCACTGGTCGTGCTGTTGATTTTGTGCTTCCTCGTGATCTTTGGGCCCGCCCTGAGCGGGTACAAGTTCTCGGCGATCAGCCGGTCCCGCAACTTGGCGCCGAGCCTGCAGCACCTGTTCGGAACCGACCAGCTGGGCCGGGACACGTTCGCTCGGGTCTGGGTCGGCGGCCGGGTGTCGCTGATTATCGGGCTGGCCGGCGCCCTGATTTCCTCGGTCGTCGGGACGATTTACGGCGGCGTGTCGGGGTACTTCGGCGGCCGGGTCGACGACCTGATGATGCGGTTTCTGGAGATCTGCATTTCTATTCCTTATCTGGTCGTCGTGATCTTGCTGAGCGTGGTGCTGCAAAGCAAGGGGATCGGGACGCTGCTTTTAGCCATGACGATTACCGGCTGGTGCGGCGACGCCCGGCTCGTGCGCGGACAGGTGCTCCAGATCAAACGGCAGGAGTTCGTGCTGGCCGCTCAGGCCATGGGCGTTTCCAGCTGGAAGATCATCTGGCGTCACCTGCTGCCCAACGTGCTGAGCGTGGTGCTGGTCTCCATTTCGTTTGAAATTCCCGGCTACATTTTCGGCGAGGCGTTTTTGAGCTACGTCGGATTGGGCATTCAGCCGCCGAATACCAGTTGGGGCGCGCTGGCGGCTCTGGCTCAGACGAACTTCACCTTCTACCCGGAACAGCTGTTCTTCCCCGCGCTGATGATCGCTATCACCATGCTCTGCTTCACCATGCTGGGCGACGGACTGCGCGACGCGCTGGATCCGCGGCTTCGGAAGTAGGCGCGGCCATGACGGACAAAATGAATCAGCCACTTCTGCAGGTTCGAGACCTGCGGGTCAGTTTTCACACCTACGCCGGGGAAGTGCGGGCCGTGCGGGGCGTGTCGTTTGACCTGAACCGGGGCGAGACTTTGGCGTTTGTGGGCGAGTCGGGCTGCGGCAAAACGGTGACGGCTAAGGCCGTCATGCGGCTGCTGCCTAAGGGGTTCGCCCAAATTGAGCCGGGCAGCAAAGTGATTTACGACGGACAGGACGTCCTGGCGATGAACAAGCGCCAGCTCATGGCCTACCGGGGCGAGCAGGTGGGAATGATCTTTCAGGATCCGATGACCAGCCTGAACCCCACCATGACCTGTGGCAAGCAGATCATGGAAACACTGCTGCTTCACCGCAATTTGTCCAAGCGTCAGGCGTACGGCGAGGCGCTGGAAATGCTTCGGAAGGTGAAGATTCCAGACCCGGAGTCGCGGATGAAAAACTACCCGCATCAGATGTCCGGCGGTATGCGGCAGCGGGTGATGATCGCCATCGCCTTGGCCTGCAGCCCGTCGGTGCTCTTGGCCGACGAGCCGACGACGGCGCTCGACGTGACGATTCAGGCCCAAATTCTTGACCTGCTTCAGGAGCTTCAGCAGCAGATGGGAACGGCGATTGTGATGGTGACCCACGACTTGGGAGTGGTGGTCAACTTCGCCCACCGGGTGCAGGTCATGTACGCCGGTCAGGTGATCGAGCGCGGCACGGTGGACGATATTTTCCACAACCCCCAGCACCCGTACACGCAGGCTCTGCTCCAGTCGGTGCCACGCCCGTCGGAGGGCAGCAAGCGGGAACTGTACGCGCTGGGCGGCACGCCGCCTGACCTGATTTTGCCGCTGAACCATTGTCCCTTCGCGGCCCGGTGCAAGTACCGCATGAGCATTTGCGAACAGTCCCACCCGGACGAGACCGTCCTGAGCCCAACGCACCGCGCGAACTGCTGGCTGATGGACCCGCGCGCCCCCCGGGTCTTTGACGGTCAGGGGAGGTGTGCCGGATGACGCCCTTGGTGAGCGTAAAGAACCTCTGCACGTGGTTTCCCGCCGGTAAAGGGCGGACCGTCAAGGCCGTGGACAACGTGACCTTTGACATCCGAGAGGGCGAGACCCTCGGGTTGGTGGGCGAGTCGGGCTGCGGCAAAACGACCTGCGGCCGAACCGTCCTGCGGCTCTATCACCCCACGAGCGGAACCGTGACGTTTGACGGCGTCGACGTGGCGTCTTTGAGCGGCAAAAAGCTTTTGGCGTTCAAGAAGGACGCCCAGATGATTTTTCAGGATCCGTATTCGTCGCTGGATCCTCGAATGACCATCGCCGAGCTGATCCGCGAGGGAATGGACGTCCATTACCGCCTGACCGGGCCGGATCGGATCCGGCGCGTTAACGACCTGCTCCAAAAGGTCGGGCTGCCTCAGGATTTCGCCAACCGGTTCCCTCACGAGCTGAGCGGCGGCCAGCGCCAGCGCGTCGGCATCGCCCGCGCCTTGGCGCTTGAGCCTCGGTTCATCGTTTGCGACGAGCCGATTTCCGCGCTGGACGTGTCCATTCAGGCTCAGATCGTCAACCTGCTGATCAAGCTCCAGCGGGAAGAGAAGCTCACCTACCTGTTTATCAGCCACGACCTGTCGATGGTCCGCCATATCAGCGACCGGGTGGGCATTATGTATCTTGGAAAACTGGTCGAGCTCGGTCCCTGCGACCGGGTCTTTGAGGAAGCCCTTCACCCCTACACGAAGGCGCTCATCTCGGCTATTCCGTTGGCCGAGCCGGGAAGCGGCGGCGAGCGGGTCAAGCTGGAAGGCGAAGTCCCCAGCCCGATCAACCCGCCGTCAGGCTGCGCGTTCCGCACTCGGTGCCGGTTTGCCAAGCCGCGGTGCGCCGAGGTAATGCCTCAGCTGGAGCCGGCGCCGGGGAACCGGACGGTCGCCTGTCACTTCTGGAGGAAAATCAACGGGCTGGAGAATTGGAAAGGTGATGAAAAGCGTGACTGAGAAAAACGAAAACGGGACTGACAAGACGAGGAACGTCGCGCCAACCGACGGGAAGCCGACGCCGGAAATCGTAAAAGACACGGTGACGACCCGCGGCGACGAGGAGATTAACGATATCCTTTTGGCCCACCTGCCTAAAAAATTCACCTGGGTCGCGTACGCGGTCAATCAGGGCGGAAATCTTCTCGCGTCCGGCGCGGTGAGCGGCAAATCGAACCAGCCGGCCAGCCTGATCGGCACCAACAACGTGGCGTCGGTTTCCAAAATTTTCTGCGCCGTCAGCGTCATGAAGCTCGTCGAAAAGGGGCTCGTCAGCCTCGACGAGCCGGTTGTGCGCTACCTGCCGGCGTTTCACACCCTCGACAAGCGGAGCGACCATATCACCCTGCGCCACTGCCTGAACCACTCCAGCGGCCTGCCAGGGACGATGTGGCGCGGTTTTGCCGTGAGCCGCTGGACGCCAGGCTATTACGACGACGTCCTCGACTACTTCAGTCGCTGCACTCTCAAGGCCGACCCTGGCGCGTACAGCGTGTACTGCAACGACGGCTTCACGTTGGCTGAAATGGTTGTCGCCGCCGTCACTGGGGAGGATTACGGGACGTGGTGCATAGAAAACATCACCGGTCTGCTCGGCATGGAAAGCACCCGGCTGAGCAGCTGCGAGAACGCCAGTTACCCGGTCATCGCCGAGGGCGACCACCCGGCCGAGCGAATGCAGATCGGCGGGGCTGCCGGGTTTACCACCACTATGGAAGACCTGTGCCGGTTCGGCCGAATCTTTTTGGCCGACTCCCCAGTCCTGAGCCGATCGTCCGTCGCTGAAATGGCAAAGCGCCAAGGCCGGACCTTCTGCCGGTCCGACTGTGAAAGCGAGCTGTACGGCCTGGGCTGGGATAACGTGTCGCTGAAGCACCCTGACTTTGACTGGGGCGAAGGCGTCTGCGCCAAAGGCGGCAACAGCTTCCAGTACACCACCGCGTTTTGGGTCTGCCCGCGCTATGACCTTGTCGTGGCGCTGAGCCACACTCACGACTGCGGTTTTCAGCCCGAGACGTTCTTCATCTCCATGCGCGCGGCTGAAAAGGCCCTGAGCCGTCAGGGAATCAACGTGACGCGCGGCGCCCAGCTGATGACCGAAGAGGACAAAAAGCTCTTCGCCGGCCCGTGGCTTGCTCCCAGCGAGACGCTTGGGATGTCCGGCGGCAGCGCGTGGGCTGACTTCTACTGCTGCGGCGAGGAGCGCAAAAACCGGGCGTTCACCGACTACAAATTCGACGGGGAAAAGCTCGTCACCCCGCTGAAGGACGAGACCCGATGGGTCGAGGAGAGCGACGGCCATCAGTTCCTATGCTTCAGCGACCGGGTCAGGCGCTTTCCCGAGCTCGAGCGGGCCGAAAGTCAGCCGCTCGAGCCGGCCGCGTGGGAAGCCCGCCTTGGGACCAAATGGATCGCCTGCGACTTGGACTCGTATGACTTAGTGATTCACGAAGTTCTCACAACCTTTACCGTCGACAAGCTGCCGGACTATCGAGGCGTGTACCTGCTTCGGTTCACCGGGCTGGACTCATCAGGCGTGTACGAGTCGTTCGACGCGCCAGTCCGAGCGCTGGACGACCGGCAGGGCGAAGGGTTCCTTCACACGCCGCGCAACGGCGGGCGGGACGCGCTTCATCCGCTGTTCGAGCCGTCGCCGGACCACCCGGGAGAGGAAATCTGCCACGTGGGCAGCTACGCCTATCGTTCGCTGGACCATCTGCCGGCCTTCGACGCCGAGACGTTCGTCTGGCCGTCCAAGCGGCGGGAAAACGGCGTCTACCGGCTCGATAAAAAATTGGAAGCCCTGCCGGCCCTCGAGGACGGCCACCGGATTTTGGTCCTCGACGACCAGCGGCGAGTGGCCTACGACAGCCTGTACCCCAAGTCGGAGTACAAGCCGATCGAAAACGGCTATCTGATTTTCGTCTAGTTTCTGCCCCGGACGCCTCCGCGTCCGGGGCTTTTTCGTGCGTTCCCCCCGCCCGTCGGGCTATAATAAAAACACTTGCCGAAAAAAGCGCGGCAGCTGAAGGAGGCCGGCATGGAAACAAGTTACGGGACCGGAGATTTAGGAAAACTCTTTTTTGAACAGGTGTTCGACCCTATCGCTGTGTACCGGGTGAACCCGGGGCCGTTTGACCTGGACAAAGTGATGTATCTGGACGTGAATAAAGCCTATGAAAAGGTCATGAAGGTCAAGCGAGAGCAGGTCATCGGCCGGTCCTTCGCTCAGGTGTGGCCGAACGGCGAAGCGCGCTGGTCCGACCTGATACGGGCATGCGTGACCCGCCGCCGGGCCGCGCGGAGCGAAGGACACAGTCCCTCGACCGGCACGTACTTGGAAGCGATGGCGTTCTACCTGCCGCCCGACCGGGTCGCGGTGATTTTTTTCGACCAGACCAAGTGGAAGGCCGCGGCGAGCGCGCTTCAGGATTCACAGGAAAAGCTGCGCAACCTCGCGGCCCGGCTGACCTTGTCGGAAGAGCAGACCCGGCGGGAAATCGCCGCGGACATTCACGATCGGGTCGGGTACTCGCTGGTATCCCTGTTGCACTTAGTCCGAGAGCTTAAAGCTCGCTCGTCGGACGACGAGAGCCGGGAGCTGAGCCGCCGGTGCCAAAAAGAAATTGAAGGGCTGGTCGAGGAGACCCGGACGCTGATCTTTAAGCTGTCGCCGCCGGTCTTGAAAGACCTCGGGCTGAACTTCGCCCTAGAGACGCTGGCCGAAAACATCTTCACGCCGTTGGGGATCGGTTGGACGTTCCAAGGCGACGACGACGCGGTGACCGCTCTGCCGGTGGACGACGAAATATGCGTCTTGCTGTACCGAATGACCCGGGAGCTTTTAATCAACATCACAAAACACTCCAAGGCGAAGCACGCGGCCATACGGGTTCGGCGCGGGCAGGGGAAAATTCAGGTCATCGTGGAGGACGACGGCGTGGGGTTTGTTCCGCCGTCCCTTCGGACCGAAGGGAACGCCCGAACGGGATACGGGCTGTTCAGCATACGGGAACGGCTGCTGACCATAGACGGACAGCTGAACGTCCTCAGCGAGCCGGGAAAGGGGACCACGGTCGTCATGACGGCTCCCCGGATGTTGGGGAGGTCAGACGAATGATTCGGCTTGTCCTGATTGACGACCACAGAATGTTCATCGCCGGGCTGATGGAAATTTTTGCGAGCCGCCCGGACCTTCAGGTCGTCGGTTCGGCGCCCGACGGCGAGAGCGGCTTAGCGGTCGTCCGCGAGCAGCGCCCCGACGTGGCGGTGCTTGATATGACTATGCCAAGCATCGGCGGCGTGGAGTGCGCCCGGCGCCTTGTGGAAAGCTTCCCGGAGACGAAGATTCTCGCCCTTTCCATGCACAACGACTTGCGGTTCATCAGCGAGCTGCTGCGCATCGGTGCCAAGGGCTACCTGCTGAAGGACTGCGCCACTGACGAACTGCTGACGGCCGTTCGGACGGTTGCCGAAGGGCGATTGTACCTCGCCGGCGGCGTCGTTCAGCTCCTTGTGGAGGACTACCTGAGGCTCAAACGGGCCGTTCACGACGGCCCTGCCCGTTCGATGGTCCTGTCCGAGCGCGAAAAGTCGGTGCTGGCTCTGATGGCCCAAGGCCTGACGAGCAAGGCGATCGGCGACGAGCTGGGCATCTCAAAGAACACGGTGGATACCCACCGGCGGCGAATGATGGATAAGCTGGGCTGCAACAGCGTTGCCGAGCTGCTGCGCCACGCGTACCGGGAAGAACTTCTCGACCTGTCATAGCCGACGCTTTCCCCCGCCCCTCTCGAACCTGAGAGGGGCGGTATTATTTTGAATCTACTTTAGTTGACTAAACTCGTATGCCGGTACAATTGCGGCGCGAAAGTTCCTGAAGCCTATCGGGCTGTCGGCGGAAAAAAAGGCGTAAGCTGTGTCGTCGACGAAAAGGGGCCCGTCTTATCGCCTGATATCGGAAATTTTGGGTAAAGTGTAAAAGCGTTCGGGCTTGTGGTGTTGCCGCGGCGTTTGGCGGTGAGCTGGTTTGTAGGGGGGAAATAACATGGAATTTTTTGTGCGTCATCGGACTCGTTTGTCTCAGCTGTGGGGGCTGGCCTTCATCGCGCTGTACGTGCTGTCGAACAAGATTTTGGCCGTGCGGTCGCCGGTGAGCGAGGAAGCCCTTTCCGCCGTGGCCTGCGCCCTTTTAGGGCTGGCGACGGTCGGCCGGTTGTGGTGCGCCCAGTACATCGCCGGGTACAAGTTGGATCGGCTGGTGACCGAAGGGCCGTACTCGATATGCCGCCATCCGCTGTACCTGTTCAGCTTCCTTGGCGCCGTCGGCGTCGGCTGCTGCACCAAGTCGATCGTTCTGACCCTGCTGGTGGCCCTATCCTTCGCGGTCGTCTATCCGGGCGTCATGGCCTCAGAGGAACGGGGCTTGATCGCCAAGTTCGGCGACGAGTACCGGCAGTACATGAAGGAAGTGCCGGCGTTTTTCCCCAAGTTCTCCCACTACAGCGAGCCGAAAGAGTACGTCGTCGTTCCGCGGGTTTTCCGCCGGGAAGTCTTCGACGCGGCGTGGTTTATCTGGGTTGCCGGAATCTTTGAGCTGGTGGAGATCACCGAGCTGACCCACGTCTGCCCAAAGCTGTTCGGCCTGTATTGATCGACTTAGAGGGGGCGCGGCCGTGACTCCACCTGAAACGGAGGCTGCCAGCAGCCGGAGGCTTCGCCGGTCGGCTCTGGCCTTCATCGTCCTGATGGGCGTCGTGAGCATGTTCTCGGACATGACTCACGAGGGCGGCAAAAGCATTCTGGGCGCGTACTTAACTTTGACCGGCGCGTCGGCGGCGGCGGTCGGCTTCATTTCCGGCTTTGGCGAGCTGGCAGGGTACTCGCTTCGGTACCTGACAGGACGTCTGGCCGATAGGACAAAATGGTACTGGACCCTGACGATCCTCGGGTACGCGATAGACCTGTTCGCCGTCCCGGCTCTGGCGCTGGTGCCCGAAAACGGTTGGCTTTGGGCGGCAGCCCTGCTGATCGTCGAGCGGGGCGGCAAGGCGCTTAAAAAGCCGGCGAAGGATACCCTGCTGTCGTTTGTGGCTTCTCAAAACGGCGTCGGAAAAAGCTTCGCCCTGCAGGAGTTCCTCGACCAGCTGGGGGCGTTCCTCGGCCCGGTGATCCTCTTTGCCGTCATGGCCCGTTCGTCTGCCGTGAGCCTTGCCGCGTACCGCCGGTGCTTTGCCCTGCTGATCTTTCCGGCTTTGGTCACGCTGGCCCTTCTGTTCGTCGCCCGGTACCTTTTCCCGACGCCGGAGAACTTCGAGCCCGAAAGCCGGGCGGAGAACTTTTCCCGCTTCGGCTGGGGACGGCGGTTTACGCTGTACATCGCCGGGATCAGCCTGTTTTCGTTAGGGTTCATGGATTTTCCGCTGATTACCATGCACGCGGCGAAAACGAACCTGCTGACGCCGGGCGAACTGCCGCTTCTGTACGCCGGCGCCATGGCGGTTGACGCCTTCGCGGCGCTGTTCTTCGGCTGGCTGTACGACCGCTGGGATACCAAGGCGCTGGTGATTTCAACGCTGCTGACGGCACCGTTCGGGTTCTTCGTCTTTCTGGCGCCCGGGCAGTGGGCGCTCTGGGTCGGCGCGTCGCTCTGGGGAATTGGCATGGGCGCTCAGGAGTCGGTGCTCAAGGCGGCGGTCGCCCGTCTGGTGCCGAAGGCTCGGCGCAGCTCGGGCTACGGCACGTTCCAGACCGCGTTCGGCGTCTGCCTATTTCTGGGCAGCTGGTTCATGGGCTGGCTGTACGAGCGGTCGCTTTGGGAGATGGTCCTGTTTTCGGTCGCCGCTCAGGTTTTGGCCGCGATTCTGTTCCTTCTTTCCGGCCGAACGTCAACCGGTCGGCTGAGTGCGGAGGAACAATAGGGAGTTTTTCGACGTTAGAGTTGATTCGGCGGCCCGGCAGGGCCGAAGGAATGAGCGAATGCTGAGAGGAACTGGCGGGGGAGCCTTTGGCTCCCTCGCTTTTTATTCATTTTGAATATAAATACCATAACGATGCCCCCGTCTGACGACGGGGGCGTCACATTTTGCGTGACGGACAGGTTCTGGTTTTTCGTCATAGATAAACGACGTAAAAAACAGATAATGAAACGTAAAGTTTCATTAAATCTGCATGAAACATGATAAGGAGTGATGAACGTGCGATTGGAAATCGGCAATTTTCCTGTCAAGTCCATGGTTTTCGGGGGTGAGACGTCATACCGGGACGGTGTGTTGACCCTGAACCGGGAAGAGCTTCTGGCAGTAGTGCGGGAGGACGAGCACATCACAGAAGCGGATCTTCGGATCGTCTACCCGGGCGACAAGGTTCGCCTATGCCCGGTCAAGGAGAGCGTTCAGATGCGGTGCAAGGTGTCCGGCGGAGAGGGGATTTTCCCCGGCGTCACCTCGCCGATGAACTTGGCCGGCGAAGGGCGGACCCACTGTCTGACCGACTGCTCGCTTTTGGTCGTGGGTCGTCACTGGGGCGGCTTCCAGGACGGACTGATCGACATGGCTGGCCCGTACCAGCACTACACGATCTGGGGCGATATGCCCAATCTGGTGCTCGTGGCGGACATCGACGAGCTGTTCGAGCAGCGGGAACAGCAGAAGAAAAACCACGCCCTTCGTTGGGCCGCCATGAGGCTGGCCGAGCATATAGGACAGTGCGTGAAAGACCTGAAGCCGGAAAGCGTCGACGTCTTTGACCTGCCGCCGCTTGACGCCCGGGACGAGAAGACCCGCGCCCTGCCCGGCGTCGTCTGCGTGCTTCAGCCCCAGACCCAGATGGAAGCTAAGGGCTACAACACGCTGATCTACGGCTGGGACGGCCATGACATCCTGCCCACGTTCATGCACCCGAACGAACTGCTGGACGGCTGCTTAGTCAGCGGCAGCTTCATGCCCACCAGCTCGAAGATCTCCACCTACGAGTATCAGGTGAACCCGATGATCCGCCGCCTGTACGCCGAGCACGGCAAGACGATTAACTTCCTCGGCGTCGTCATGTCCACGCTGAACCCGAAGATGGACGAGAAGTTCCGCTGCGTCAAGATGGCCGGACAAATTGCCGTCGCGGTCGGCGCCAAAGGGGCTGTCGTCATAGAAGAGGGATACGGCAACCCTGACGTGGACTACACCGCCATGCTCGTTGAGCTGGAGCGGCTCGGCATTAAGACGATCGGCCTGAGCGATGAGTGCGTCGGCCGGGACGGCGCGTCTCAGCCGCTGGTTTCCTTGAACCCGGCAACGAACGCGCTGGTGACGACCGGCAACGTGAGCCAGATGTACAATCTGGAGCCGATGGAAGTCATCGGCGAGCTGGAAGCTCTCGCCCGGGACGGCAACAGCGGCGGCTGGGAAGGCTGCGTGAACCCGGACGGCTCGGCGGTCATGGAGAACAACGGCATGTTCTGCGCCAATCACATCAGCGGCTTCTCGATGAGAACCTGCGCGGAATTTTAAGGAGGCCCCACGATGAAAGCGATTCATTACATCAACCAGTTCTTTGGACAGGTCGGCGGCGAGACCGCGGCCGACGCGGCGCCGTCCTTCCCGGAAAAACTTATCGGCTGCAGCCTGATGCTGAACGGCATGATGCCGGACGTTGAGGTTACCCACACCATCATCTGCGGCGACAACTACGTCACCAATCACACCGACGAGGCGCTGAAGGAGATCTTCGCGTTTCTCGACGGGCAGGAGTTCGATATTTTCTTCGCCGGTCCGGCGTTCATGGCCGGTCGGTACGGCGTAGGCTGCGGCCTCGTCTGCAAGGCCGTCGCGGAGAAGTACGGCGTGCCGGTCATCACGTCCATGAACGAGGAAAACCCGGGCGTCAGCGAGTACCGGGGCAGCGCGTACATTTTCAAGGGCGGACGCAAGGCCACGTACATGAAAGACGACCTGACCGCCATGGCGCGCTTTGCCGAGAAAATCGCCCGCGGCGAGCCGCTTCTTCCGGCCGCTGAAGAAGGGTACTTCGGCCGGGGAATCCGGGCCGAAATCCCGGCGGCCGTACGGGCCGACGACCGGGTGATCGACATGCTGCTCAAGAAGCTGGCCGGTCAGCCGTTCCAGACCGAGCTGGTCATTCCTAAGAGCGACGTCATTCCGCCGGCCCGTCCCGTGGCCGACCTGAGCAAGGCCACAGTGGCGCTGGTCAGCTCCAGCGGCGTCGTCCCGTCGGACAACCCGGACCGGATTCAGAGCGCGTCGGCCCAGAAGTGGGGCAGCTACGAGATCGACGGCAAGGACTGCCTGCCCGCCGGCGAGTTTAAGACCATTCACGCGGGCTTTGACCCGGCGGCCATGTGCGCCGTGCCGGATCGGGGCGTGCCGGTTGACGCGATGAGATATTTTGAAAAGCAGGGCAAACTGGGCAAGCTCTTCCACAAGTACTACGTGACCGTCGGCACCGGCACGACTCAGGCGTTCGCCGCCAAGTTCGGCCGCGAAATTGCCAAAGAGCTGCTCGAAGCCAAAGTCGACGCGGTGATTCTCACCTCAACCTGAGGAACCTGCACTCGTTGCGGTGCAACGATGGCAAAAGAAATTGAACGGGCCGGAATCCCGGTCTGCGTGATGTGCAACCTGATCGATGTCGCCAAAACCGTGGGCAGCAACCGAATGGTTCAGACCGTCTCGGTGCCGTACCCGCTGGGCGACCCGGGACTGAGCAAGGAAGCGGAATGGAAACTGCGCACGAGCCGCGTTGAAGCGGCGCTCGATTCGCTGACGGTCGCGCTCGACGGGCCGAAGGTGTTCCCCAGCAAATTCTAAGACGACGGGCATTCCGCCCTTCGGGGCGGAATGCCCATGAAAGGACGATACGATGACAGAACAGCGATCTTCCCGACGGGACAACACGGTCTATTACGTCTCCGTAGGGCTGACCCTCGCCGTCGTCGCGTGGGGGCTTCTGGTTCCTCAGCACTTCGGCCGCTTTGCGTCCGGGCTTTTCAACAGCCTGACCGACGGATTCGGTTGGGGCTATCTGCTTTGCATGAACGCGTTTGTCGCGTTCTGCATCTACGTTGGAATGAGCAAATGGGGTTCTGTGAGGCTTGGCCCGGCCGACAGCCGGCCAGAGTTCAGCACGCTCAGCTGGTTTGCTATGCTCTTTTCCGCCGGCATGGGCGTCGGGCTCGTGTTTTACGGCGCCGCCGAACCTCTGACCTACCTGATGAACCCGCCGTTTGGCGCCGCGCCGGGAAGCGCCGAGGCGGCACGGCAGGCCATGCAGACGGCGTTCTTCCACTGGGGGCTTCACCCGTGGGCTGGGTACGCGGTCATCGCCATGCCGCTGGGGTACCTGCAGTTTAGGTACAACACGCCGGGTCTCATCAGCTCCATCTTTATCCCGCTGGTGGGCGAAAAGGCCGTCCGCGGGGCGTTCGGAAAAATCGTCGACATCTTGGCAATCTTCGCCACGCTTGCCGGCATCACCACGTCGCTGGGACTTGGAACGCTCCAGCTGAACAGCGGCATGGCGGGGCTTTGGGGGCTGTCGAAGAGCACCTTCGTTCAGATCTTCATCATCGCCGTGCTCGGACTGTTTTACACCGGCAGCGCCGCGCTCGGCATTGACAAAGGCATCAAGCGGGTAGCCGACTTCAACTTGGCGTGCTGCGCCTTCCTGATGATCGTCCTGCTTGTTCTTGGCCCGACGATCACCATTTTGAACACGCTGGTTACGGGAGTTGGCGACTACCTGTCCCACCTGATTTCTCAGAGTTTCGACATCAACTCGTACGACGGAAAGTACATGACCCATCTCAAGAACTGGACGCTGTACTATTGGGCGTGGTGGATAGCTTGGGCGCCCTTCGTCGGCTCGTTCATCGCCCGGATTTCGCGGGGCCGGACGCTTCGTCAGTTCGTCGGCGGCGTACTGGTTATCCCCGCGCTGGGAAGCTTCACGTGGTTCGCCATTTTCGGCGGTGCGGCGCTTCACCTGCAGATCGTGCAGGGAATCGACATCGCCGGCGAAACCCTGAAAGACATCTCGGTGGGCGCGTTCGCGCTGTTCAGGTATTACCCGATGGGCATGGTGCTTTCATGCGTCATGCTGGTGCTGATCACCACGTTCTTTGTCACCAGCGCCAACTCGGGCACCTACGTGCTTTCCATGTACAGCACCCACGGCGGTCTGACGCCGCCCAAATCGCGCATGGTCGTCTGGGGCGCCGCCATGGCGGTTCTCGCGATCGTGCTGCTCATGACCGGCGGTCTGCAGAACCTGCAGACAGTTTCTTTGACCGCCGCGCCGCCTTTTGCGGTGATCATGGTCTTTGCCTGCATCTCGCTGATGAAAAAACTCTCGGCCGACCAAAAGGCCGGAAAGCTGTAGCGCATGGGGCGGGCCAATCGGTCCGCCTCTTGCCGCCGGAAGAAAGGAGCGAAGAAATGAGCGAAGCCGCCGAGACGCTGCTGTTGGCTTTCACCGCCGAGTCGTGCGTCCACGATGCCGAAACGCTGTCGCTGAGCGGAGAAGAAGACGCCCAAAACCGGCTGGACGAAGCGGCCTCGCTCGGCTTCGTTCGCCCTCACGGGCTGGGGTGGGTCTTGACCGACATGGGGCGGCGAAAGCGCGGAGAGCTGGCCTCTGAGCTCGGACTGCCGCCGGAGCGGTCCGGAAATTTCTGCGACCCCGGACGGCTGGAAGGGCTGAGGATCGGCCTGCTTCTCGGCAGGGCAACCCAAAAGTGGCAGGCCCTCTACGAGTTCAAAGCGCCGGCCGAACTGCCCCTTGCCGCCCTCGTGACGCCGGGATACTCGGCGAAGGGCGGAAAATACCGGGTCGCTTGGCCTTCCAGCCTCCCTTGGCGCCGGATCGCCGAGCTTTGTCCCCGCTGGGACGGACAGGGCAAGCCGCCCGTCGCGTCCCGATGGAACAGAGTCGGCGCTCCCGCCGGAACGATGAGGCTGGACGCGCTCGGGCTCTTTTATTCGGACCACCGCCACTACTCCGACAGGCCTCACGCCCGAAGCGACAAACTGGGAATGATCAACGCCGAACGGATCTTCGCCTTCGCGGACATTCGCTCAGCCGAAGACGTCTACTCCCGGCTGGGCCTGCTCGGACAGGCGCTCGCGACGCAGCGGCTCGTCGAAAACCCCGTGTACTTTGACTTTGACGAGGACTTTTACGAGCCGTGGAACATCGCCCTGTTCGTGACGAGCCGGGACGAAGGGGCACGGGGCTTGGCGCGGATCCTTCAGCCCCAAGCGTCCCGCCTCGCCGAAGGCCTGTCGCCGATCATGGTCTCTCTCGTCTCGCTCGAAACCCTCCGGCGGTACGACCGGACCTTCCCGAGCCACTACGACCTGTGGGGCGAAGGGCTGATTCACGTGACCGACTATGACACCCCCACGAACTGACGGCAAAAAGAGCGGATTCAATCGGGCTGGCAGACGCCAGCCCGATTAACTTTCTTTGGCCTCGAAAAACGGCGGACTTTCATCAGCGGTTGCCCAGGCAACCGCGCGGGAAAGCAGAGCAAGGTAGACTGATTTTGAAAAAGGAGGCCTGACTCATGCTGAAAATAGCCGAAAACCAAGAAATCAGTTGCGCCGCCCTGCTCCCTTCCGGCCCCGGACGGGTCATCAGCCAGAGCCTGTGGGACGGGGAAAGCGCCCGGATCGCGGTCTACGCCCTCGGCGCGGGCGAAACGATCGGGTCGGAACGCCACTTCGCCGTTCACCTGATCGTTCCCTTGACCGGCTCGGTCCAAGTCGCCGGGGAGACAGGTGAAGCGAGCCTTCGGCCCGGAGACCTCTGGGCCGTCCCGGACGGCGCGGCCTACCAAATCGGAAGCGAAGCCGGCGCGACCGTACTCGTCGCCGCCTTAAAGGAGGAAAAAGAAGATGCTCATTAAAAACGTCCCGCACAATCAGGTTCTCGACATGGCGAAGGTGCTGACCGCCGGCAAAGGGCAGGTGTCCAACCTCACGCTCGTCGCCCGGCCCGACCTGACATTGTGCTTCATGACCGTCGCCGCCGGGGAGAAAATCAGCGCCCACAGCGCACCCGGCGACGCGCTGGCTCATATCCTCTCCGGCGAAGCAGAAATCACCGTCGGGGAGACCGTCCACCGCCTCAAGGCCGGACAGGCCATCGTCATGCCCCAAGGCGTCCCGCACAGCCTCTCGACGCAGGGGGGCTTCTCGATGATCCTGACCCTCGTCAAGGAGCCGGCATGACCGGGCCGGTCAAAGAAGTCGGGCACGTCTTTCTGGCCCGGCTGGGCAAAAAACGCCTTCGCCCTGGCGGCAAAACGGCCACCAACTGGCTGATGGCAAAGGCCGCACCGAAAGCCGGCGAAGACGTCTTGGAAGTGGCGTGCAATCAGGGAACGACCCTGCTCGAGCTGGCGCGGCTCGGCTGTCGGACGACCGGCTTGGACATGGACGCCTCCGCCCTAGAGAAAGCGCGGGCCAACCTAGCCGCCGCCGGCTTTGAAAAAAGCGTCACCCTCGTGAAGGGCGACGCCCGCCGCCTGCCGTTTCCCGACGGATCGTTTGACCTGATCGTCAACGAAGCCATGCTCACCATGCTGGGCCCGACGAGCCGGAAAGAGGCTCTGAAAGAATATTTCCGGGTTCTGCGTCCCGGCGGCCGGCTGGCGACCCACGACGTCGCGCTGCTGGAACCCGACAGACAGATAGGGCCTGAATTGGGCCGAGCCATCAACGCCTGCGTCTACCCCGAAACGGCCGAAGAGTGGAAACGGCAGATGGAAGAAGCCGGCTTTGAGACGGTTGAGACCGAGCTGTTCGAGTTCTCCCTCATGACGCCGCTAGGTATGCTCCGGGACGAAGGACTGTTTGGAACTCTGAAAATACGGCTTCGCGCCGCCCACCCGGAGAATCGGGAATTTTTCACCCAGATGAAAACGTACTTTGACTCTAACAAAGAGATGTTGAGGGCCATCGCCGTCGTCAGCCGCAAATAATGAAGCGGTCCGGAAGGGATATTCCCTTCCGGACCGCTCCATTTTCGCTCTCGTTGAGCCGCCGTGCGCTGCTGCCTTGCTGTCGGCGATAAAAAGCAATTTCTCAGCAAAGAGGATCAAACTCATAACCAAGATCGTTCGTCACAACTCAAGTGGCGAAAGGCCTTTCAAAGGGGCGGCCATAAAAGATAACGGCGTGGACGTCTTCGCTGGATCAGATTCTTTGTGCGCTGTCCTAAAACATAGCGCCAATTAGGCCGCCGATGGTGTAAAGAATGATTGAAAGGCTGGGTTCGAGAAGCGCGGTTTGTCTCACGCTCGGTCAAAGACTAAAAGAAGTTATTCGATGGCTTGAGGCCGGTCGTCTGTACGGAGCCGCTAAAAAGCCTCGGTCCGTAACCGGCGGATCATCGCGCCCTGCTCATTTTCGCAAAAAGCAAAAACGCTTCGGCAGAGCTTGTTTTTTCTCGAACTTGACAAAAGCAAATTTTAATTTAATATTAAATTACTATTCATTTTAGGGAGGGGACGGCGCAGGGGACGATGGCTCAAGTTTTGAAAGATGAGGTTCGGAGCAGGATACTGACCGCGGCCGAAGCGGTCTTTTACGAGAAAGACTACAGAAGCGCGAAGCTGACTGAAATTGCGGACAGAGCGGAGGTCCCGGTGGCGCTTATATACACCTACTTTAAGAACAAAGAAGACCTGTTTGACACGATCGTTGATTCGGTGTACGTCAATTTTGAGTCCGCCCTCAGCGAAGAGGAGGCGTTAAAGGACGGGGCCGCGTCAGAGCGATTCAACCAAGTTGGAGAAAGGTATATTCACGAGCTCATTCGGGAACGAAAGAAACTGATCATTCTCATGGATAACAGCTCGGGCACAAAGCACGAGAAAGCCAAAAGCGAGCTGATTCAACAAATTCAAAAGCATATTGAGCTGGGTCTCAGGAGACAGTCCAAAGAGGAATATGATCCGATGCTCGCTCACATCTTAGCAAGCAACTTCACAGAAGGGCTGCTTGAAATCGCTCGGCACTACCAAAGCGAACGATGGGCCGGAAACATGCTGAGGACCTTGGCGAAGTGTTACTACAAAGGGGTCGAATCGCTCTAGGGCTTTAAAGGCTTTGCCGTTAGGGCAAAGCCTCCTTTTAACCCCTTATATTGAATTATCATTCAATATTATTTTGTTTTTGAGAGGAGTGCGCCGATGGGTGAAAAAGAGTTAAGAAGCAAAGCAGTTGGGGATCAGCGGCTTTCTAATGTCCTGCTCACGTTAAAAATAACAGCCGATCTCATACCGCAGCTGGTAGTCGTGTATTTGATTACTGGACTGATAGAGAATAGCGCGTTGGTCAAGGTCGGAGATGTTTTGAGGGTTATTTTGACGTCGTATTGCTTCAAGACGGTCTTTTTTTATTTGTCGACGCGGATTGCTCACCAAAATGCATATGAAAAACTGACCGAACTGAGAATCGCGGCCGTTGACCATTTAAAAAAGCTTAACCTTGGTTTTTTCAAGGAACACACGGTTGGTGAACTGACAAACATTATTCAGCACGACGTTGAGCAAGTAGAAATTTATCTGGCGCACGGCCTGCCGGAAATCATGTCTGCGACGCTTTTGCCTGCGTTCATTTTTATTGCCATGCTTTTTGTAAACTATCGCCTCGCCTTCGGCATGATCATCGGCGTGCCGCTCATGTACTTGGTCAAGGTGTCCTCTCAAGAGGTGATGAAGAAAAATTTCAGCGTCTATTTCGAACACGAAAGCCGAATGAGAGAAGAGCTGATGGAGTATGTGAAAAATATCGCCGTCATCAAGGCTTTCGCCAAAGAGGAAGCGATCAGCGCGCGGACGTTAAAGACAGCGGATGAATATATTTATTGGGTTAAAAAGAGCATGAAGACCGTGACGATACCGATGGGACTGGTTGATATATTCATGGAAATCGGCGTCGTGGTCGTGATGATTTGGGGAAGCGTCATGCTGCGCCTAGGAGAAATCTCGACGGCGCGTTTTATTCTGGCAATTATTCTGTCCGGGGCTTTCACAGCGTCGATTAGTAAAACCGCGACGCTCCATCACTTTTCTATTGTCTTCAACGAAGCGCTGAAAGGGATTGGCAAAGTGCTGTCGGCGAAAGTATCAGAGAAAAAGAAGGCATCGGGCCTTGAATTTGGGGATATAGAATTCAAAAACGTGAATTTTACATACGGCAGCAAGGACTTTGAGCTTCGGGATATCAATCTGCGTTTCAGGAAAAACAGCGTGAACGCGTTTGTAGGAGCCAGCGGCTGCGGCAAGACGACGGTTTCAAATCTGCTCATGGGCTTTTGGGACGTCGATTCGGGGAGCATAAAAATTGGCGGTAAAGATATAAGCCAATACAGCCAGGAGAGCATTTCAGAGCTGATAGGGAGCGTACAGCAGGACGTCGTCCTCTTCGACCTGACGCTCTTTGAAAATATTGCGATCGGGAAAGAGGGAGCCACAAAAGAGGAGGTCGTCGAAGCCGCCAAGAAAGCCAAGTGCCACGAGTTTATTGCCAACTTGCCCAATGGTTATGACACAAAGATAGGAGAAATGGGCGTCAAACTGTCCGGCGGCCAGAAACAGCGAATTTCGATTGCGAGAATGATACTGAAAAACGCTCCTATTTTGATTCTGGATGAAGCGATGGCCGCAGTAGACAGCCAAAACGAGAAACTGATCAGCGAGGCGATCGCCGAACTCAGCAAAGGTAAAACTGTCATCACGATAGCGCATCATTTAAACACGATAAGGGCTTCCGATCAGATCATCGTCATGGACAAAGGGAAAGTCGTTGCATCAGGAACTCATGATGGACTGTTGAGCACTTGCCGCACCTATCGGAAAATGGACGAAGCGCAGAACAAAGTTGACCGCTGGAACTTGAGGGATACGGAGGGGCAGAAATGTTTCGGGAAATATTGAACCTGCTCACAAGAGAGGGCAGAAAGGACCTTTTCTTGGCCAGCCTGTTCTTTACTTTTTACGGACTATGTTCTATTGGCATGGTTGTGGCCGTATTTGCCCTGCTTTTTAAAATAATGAACGGCGCTGGTATTCGGGAGCTTTATCCGTTCTTTTTTGCTATCGGCTTTCTGGTATTGTGTAAAGGCTGCTTCAACATGGCCGCTGATCTGAAAAAACACTGTGCAGGGTTTGACATTGTTCAGCAGATTCGAGCTCGGATGATCGTCAAGCTTAAAAAATTCAGCCTTGGTTTCTACACGAATGAAAGGCTCGGCGAGGTCAACACGATTCTGCACAAGGACGTCGACAACATGTCCCTTGTCGTGGGGCACATGTGGTCTAGGATGTTTGGCGACTTCTTCATCGGTGCCATCAGTTTCGCTGTGCTTGCTTGTCTCAATTTGAAACAGGCGGCGATTATGGCAGCTCCTGTCCCGGTCGCTCTTGTTTTCCTGTACGCGTCGATTCAACAGTCGAAAGCGGCAGAAAACGAAAACAACGCGGCGCTCCTTGATATGGTCAGCTTGTTTGTGGAATATGTGAGGGGAATCCAAGTATTAAAAAGTTTTTCCAACAACAAGAGCCTAGAAAATGACTTGGCCTGCAAGACAAAACGATTCGGAGAAACGAGCAAAAAGGCCAGTCGGACAAAGGCGAGACAGTTGGCGGTTTTCTGCTTCCTTCTCGATATGGCCTACCTTCTTTTGATTGCCTCGGGAGCGCTGTTTGTACTTCGCGGCGAGATGAGCGCTTTTGATTTTATTATTTTTGCCGTCGTTTCAAGAGAGTTTTATAAGCCGTTTTCCTCTATGGAAGGGTACTATATGTACTACATTTCCGCAGCTGACAGTTACCAGCGGTTGGGGAAATTTCTCTGCGCGGGGGTGATTCCCGATCGGGCTGACGGACCGATCCCAAAGCGTAACGACATTGTATTTAATAATATTGAGTTCTCGTATGGCCAAGAAGAATTCAAAATACAGAACTTGAGCTTTACCATCCCTGAGAAGTCGATGACAGCCCTCGTTGGAGAGTCGGGAAGCGGTAAGACGACCGTCACAAACTTGCTTCTGAGATTTTATGACGTAACGAAAGGGAGCATTGCACTTGGCGGAATAGATATTAGAGAGATACCGTATGATGAGCTTTTGGATCGAATGAGCATCGTCATGCAGAACGTTCAGCTTTTTGACGGCACGATTGAAGAGAATATCCGAATCGGTAAGAAAAACGCGCCGTTGGAAGAGATCGTGGAAGCCTGTAAAAAGGCGAGGATACATGACTTTATCATGCAGCTGCCGCAGGGATACCAAACGCCTATCGGCGAGAACGGCGGCTTGCTCTCAGGCGGACAGCGTCAGCGCTTGTCAATAGCCAGAGCGTTTTTAAAAGACGCTCCAATCTTGATTCTGGATGAGATGACGAGCAACGTTGACCCAATTAACGAGTCAATGATCCAAGATGCCATCGCCCGCCTTGCAGAAAATCGGACAGTCCTCGTTATAGCTCATCATCTGAAAACGATCCGTCATGCCGACCAGATCATGGTATTTAAGAAAGGTGAGCTTCTCGAACAAGGCGTCCATGAGAACCTCTTGAAAAACTCTTCTTACTATGCAAAGTTGTGGTCAGCCCAGTTCGACGCATAACGCTCATATCGTTTGCGCGGTCAAACAGACGCGGTACGAACGGTGAATGACGTTCAAGAAGGGGCAGGGATCCAACGGTTGAGTTCGAACGCCCTGCACAACGAAGAGGGTTCTTTTTTGAGCTGGTCTGCTGCCGTTTAGCTGTTGCGCAAAGAGTTCAAAGCGGTCCGGAAGGGGATACACCCTTCCGGACCGCTTTATCGGGCGGCTTGCGTATGGCGGCGGTTTCAAACAGCCTGTTCGGCCCGAAGGCCAACGGCAGAATCGGTGAAGAATCGGCGTGAGAATTGGCGAGGCCACAAGAAAGGCGTGTCCACTGTACAGTGGACACGCCTGTTGTTTGCTGGTGCCAGAGGCGGGACTCGAACCCGCACACCGTCGCCGGCGGAGGATTTTGAGTCCTCTGCGTCTACCATTCCGCCACTCTGGCGCGACGTGCGCCGCACAGGGCGCGAACCTTCATGAGCGGTATTGTATCATGTTTCCTTTTAGAAAACCACAAATTAGTAAAAGCTTTTCAAAGGACTTTTGTGATATATTACCGGCGAAAGGTGGAGAAAATCATGGTGAAGATTTTAGAGGAACTGCGTCGGAGTTTTTCCACGTTGTCCCGATCACAGAAGAAAATCGCGACGTATATTTTAGAAAATCCAACAACCGTTGCATTTATGACCGCCCAGCAGTTAGCAGAACAATCTGGCACAAGTGAAGCAACGGTTGTTCGTTTTGCACGAGCCGTCGGTCTAGAAGGGTTCCCCAATCTAAAAAGTAAGCTCCAATCATGCGTTGAAGATCGACTTACAGCGGCTGAACGGCTGGAAAGCTACCGCACAATCGGTAAAAAGGCAAACTTGGTGCAAAATGTAATAAGTCAAGATCTTGATAAAGAAACGCTTCCTTATATTAACATTGAAGATTCTTCAATCGTCGCTTTGTCCAAAGTTATCTGTTCTGCCCCACAAGTTTATCTTATTGGGTTACGAAGCGCGAGAGCCTTAATAGAATATCTTGTGGCGTACCTGTCATGGTTTTTGCCGAATATCGTACCATTAGCGGGGGATAGCTTTACTGAATCGTTAGGGTTGGCAGATAAATCGAGCTTAGTTCTGGGGATTAGCTTCCCGCGTTACACGCAACTCACCATTGATTGCTTGTCTTTTGCGCATGATCAGGGATTTCTCACCGCTTCTATCACGGACTCTGAAAAAAGTCCCTTGGCAAAAGTATCAGACTATCATCTTTTTGTCCCATGCAGTCATCTAGCATTTATTGATTCGCTAGTGCTGCCAATGTGTGCCATTAACGCGTTGCTTTTACAGATCGTTGAGTGCTTGGGCGGAGAGGCTCAAGAACGTCTGTTGCACTTAGAGGCTCTTTGGAAGCGCGCGGGAACATATCATTAAGAGCTTAAGAATGT
Organism: Jonquetella anthropi DSM 22815; assembly: GCF_000237805.1. Lineage (GTDB taxonomy): Bacteria > Synergistota > Synergistia > Synergistales > Dethiosulfovibrionaceae > Jonquetella > Jonquetella anthropi. The sequence continues at coordinate 219,411 of NZ_CM001376.1, forward strand.
CGGCCTGTGGAGGCCGACATTCTTTGTCTATGCCGATTTAACAGGGTAAAAAACTAGCGCTTGACATATCAAGCGCTTTATTTAAAATGATATATGAAGGAAATATTTCATTTAGTATTCGACTAAAGGGCATTTCACGAGAAAAAGTGCGTAATTCGAACTATAAAACACACTATTTAAACTAAAAAAGAAATATTTAATTCAAATATAGTGAAGGAGGAGATAAGAATGGTAGGGCAGCTGTTTCCACGGAGTTTTAAGACAGAGTATTTAACGGCTGTTAGGGGTGAGGGAGTCTATATTTACGACTCTGACGGGCGAAAGTATTTAGACGGATGCAGCGGGGCGCTGATTTGTAATCTTGGTCACTGTGTTCCAGAAATTATTCAGGCCATTGTGGATCAGCTGCACAAGATCGAATTTGCCCATACCTCGAGGTGGCGTTCAGAGAGCATAGCTGAAGCTGCCAAAGAGATGGCAAGTTTGGCTCCTGAGGGTATGGACTATGTCTGGTTCACTTGCGGCGGGAGCGAGTCGGTGGAGGCAGCCTTGAAGCTTACAAGGCAATTCTTCGTCGAAAGAGACGGTGGAGAGTCAACAAAACGAATAATTATTTCAAGGTGGAACTCGTATCACGGTAGCACGATAGGGACCATGGGCGTCGGCGGATCTGTTCCACGCCGTAGGATCTATGCGCCTCTATTCAAGGAGAACCCTAAAATCAGCGCACCGTACTATTATCGTTGCCCTGACGCTATTTCAGAAGAAGAGTTTGGTAAACGCTGTGCTCTTGAACTGGAAGCTACGATAAAACGAGTCGGGCCTAAGAATGTTTCCTGTTTTATCGCGGAGCCAATCGTTGGTTCGACAGTTGGGGCACTTGTTCCGCCAGATAACTATTGGCCGTTGATCAGAGAAATATGCACGAAATATGATGTGCTGCTTATCGCAGATGAAGTCATGACAGGTATGGGGCGTACTGGGAAAAATTTCTGCCTTGAGCATTGGGGAGTAAAGCCAGACATTATTGCCACAGCTAAAGGAATGGCGGCAGGATACGTTCCGACAGGCGGCGTCGTTGCGTCGAATTATATTGCTGAGACCATTCGTAATGGTTCAGGGGCTTTTACTCATGGACACACCTATACAGGAAATCCGATGAGTGGGGCTGCAACTGCAGCGGTTATTAAATACATGAAGCAACATCACTTAGTTGAACACGTCGCGCAGCTTGAACATAAGTTGGGCGACGGACTGAAAAAAATTGGAAATGAAAACCCGATGGTGGGCGACGTTCGGGGTAAAGGGTTTATGTGGGGCTTTGAACTCGTCAAGGACAAGAAAACAAAGGTTCCATTTGAAAAAGCCGCCGGTGCGGCAAATCTGGCGATGAAAGAGTGTTTAGCTAGAGGCCTTGTTATTTACCCGGGTGGTGGAATGGTGGACTGGATTAATGGGGATAACTTCCTTATTGCCCCGCCTTTAGTCACCACCGAAGAACAAATTGACGAGCTTTTGGAAAAGTTGGAGGAAGGGTTGCTTGCGGCTTCACGCAAACTGATGTAGTGAAGAGATCTTATATCAAAGGAGGTCATCGTAATGGGGCACTTTATGAAAAAAATGGCAGCGCTTGCTGTGGGCGGGCTTATTGTAACTTATGGGATAAGTTCAGCTGCTGATTTTATTACGATTGGGTCCGGTGGGGTTGGCGGGACGTACTATCCATTAGGCGGAGCTATGGCTGAAGTTTTAACGAATGCTGGCATTGACGTCAAAGCAACATCTCGGTCAACGGCTGCGTCGAAAGAGAACTGCCGCTTGTTGGCGCGCGGCAGGGCACAGATTGGAATGGTTATGGGGTCAACGCTATGGCAGGCGTACAACGGCGTTGATGCCTTTGCACAAGATGGGAAGCTGCCTTTAAGAACTTTGATGAATATGTATGCCGCTCCTCAGCACATAGTTACTACGAGTGAGACGGGCATTCGGAAATTTGAAGATTTAAAGGGGAAGCGGGTATCGGTTGGTGCTCCTGGCGGGGGAGACCAAGTTTTAACGATGCTTATTTTGAAGGCCGCAGGCTGGGATCCGGAAAAAGACATTCAAAAGCAACAGCTCAGCCAACCCGAAGGAGCAACAGCATTAGTGGACGGTCACGTCGACGCTGTTTTTTGGAATTTTGCGGCGCCTGGATCGGCAGTTCTTGAAGTTGGAGCAGTCCGTCATGTTGTATTAGTGCCAATTCCGGAAGATGTGGTGAAAAAAGTTTGTGAGGATAACCCGTTCCTTTTCCGCTATGTCATAGAAAAAGGCGTGTATCCGGAGCAGACGGAAGACGTTCTGACGATCGCTGACGGTAACTACTTGGTAGTGAACGAAAGTATGAATCCTGATCTGAGCTTCAAGCTTGTAAAGACCATCATTGAACATCAAAAGGATTTTATGCAGGTAACGCCGCTTGCAGAGCATTTCAATCCAAAAGAGTCAAGTGTTGGCATCATCCCATTTTCTACTGGAGCGGTGAAATATTTTAAGGAACAAGGGTATGAGGTGATGCAATAGCGAAATTATGTTATTGAGCAAGATATTTTAATGGCTGAGGTGGTCTTATGAGCGAACCGGTAAGAAGACAGACGGAGCCGCAAGATCCTAGTTTGGAGGCAACTTCTGACTCTAATCCTGAAGAGAGTAAATATCGGCGGTTATCAGGATGGCAAGCTTGGGTTGTTTGTGGGGTTGCCTTCGGGGCGTCGTGTTTTCATTTGTATACGGCGGCCTTTGGGCAGCTGTCAGCCATGTATCAAAGAGGCTGGCACTGGATGCTTATGGGAGTCTTGCTTTTCTTACGGTATCCAGCGACAAAAAATCGTCCCAAAAACCGGATAGATCTTTGGGATTGGGGACTGGCTCTTTGTGTGATTATTTGTTGTGCCAATATCCTTTGGAATTATGAAGCTATTGCACAACGGGAAGGTATGGCTATCCCTTCTGATATTTACCTAGGGCTCGTCATGGTGCTTTTGGTTCTTGAAGGGTGTCGCCGTTCAATGGGATGGCCATTGCCATTAATGGCTTCAATTGCCCTGGCTTACGCTGTGTTAGGTCCATATTTACCGGGCGTTTTGGCTCACGGCGGTTTCCCTGTAGATGAATTGGCGCCGTTTTTGTATTTGCGTACAGACGGTATCTTTGGCGTCCCGCTTGGCGTTTCGGCATCGTTTATTTTCCTGTTTGTTCTCTTTGGGGCGTTTTTAAATCTTTCGGGGGCTGGACAGTTTTTCATTGATTTGGCAGTTGCTCTGGCGGGAAAAAGCACAGGCGGTCCTGGCAAGGCGGCGGTGGTCGCTAGCGGATTAATGGGGATGGTATCAGGGAGTTCCTGTGCAAATACCGTTACCACAGGGGCTTTCACAATTCCGTTGATGAAGCAATCAGGATATTCCTCCACGTTCTCGGGGGCCATTGTTGCCGCAGCTTCGACAGGGGGGCAGGTCATGCCCCCTGTAATGGGTGCCGCTGCGTTTATTATGGCGCAGTTCTTAGGAGTTTCGTATTGGGAAATTGTGGTGGCAGCAGCTATCCCAGCGACGCTTTATTTCGTCTCCATCTTGGCGATGGTTCATTTCCGCGCTGGGAAATTGCGGATGAAGCGCTTAAAGGCGGAGCAGCTACCCCAATTAAAGGAAGTTTTAAGACAAGGCTGGTATTTGTTGGTCCCATTGCTCACGTTAGTGGGTTTCCTAGCACGAGGATATTCCCCAGTTAAGGCCGTATTTTGGTCGATGATTCTGCTTGTCGTGGTTTCTTGGATAGGCAATAAAAACAAACGAATGACGCCGGCTAGGATAATACAGGCAATGGTAGAAGGCGGGCTTGGTGCTGTCGAAGTTGCAGCTGCTTGTGCTTGCTCAGGCATAGTTATTGGCGTCATTGGCATCAGCGGAGTAGGCTTGGCGTTCTCTTCGTTTGTTCTTAGTCTCTCTGGGGGAATATTGCCGTTAGCGCTTGTTCTGACCATGGTGGGGTCGATTATCCTCGGAATGGGTGTTCCGACCACAGCGCAGTACATCATTACTTCAACGTTAGCAGCGCCTGCGCTCGCACAACTCGGAGTTCCAATGATGTCGGCCCATCTGTTTTGTTTGTACTTTGGCGTTTTGGCAGATGTTTCTCCCCCCGTCGCGTTGGCTACATATGCCGCCTCTGGTATTGCCAAATCAAACCCAATGAAAACGGGTTTCACAGCTCTTATAACGGCAGTGGCAGGATTTTTAGTCCCGTACATGTTTATTTATAACCCATATTTATTATTAAACGGGGGCATTTTCCACATTGTTGTCGGCTGTGGAACTGCAGTGATTGGCATCATCGGCTTGGCGGCCGGAGTCCAAGGGTATCTAGTTGAGGATTTGAATTTTGTTGAGAGACTGGCGCTGATCTTAGTTCCGTTTTTAATAATTTATCCGACTTTAAACAGCAACTTAGTTGGCGTCGGGATCGTAGTCCTCATATTTATTTTGCAAAAGTATAGAAAAAAAGCGTCTGAGAATTGAATTCACGAGCACGCTTGAAGGAGTGACCATTCATGAGTCGCAGCATGATTAAGCCGGTCGTTTCAGCGAAAGAAGCTGTTCAAACGATCAAGCCAGGTAATGCGATTATGGTCGGCGGATTTAATTATGGGGGCATACCGTATACGCTCGTCGATGCACTCATTGAAGCCGGAACAGATAACTTAACGATGATTTCTAATGACACGATATATGCCGATGTCGGACACGGCAAGTTGGTGGCCAATGGGCGAGTTAAGAAAGTAATTGCTTCTCATGTCGGGCTCAATAAAAAAACCGGCGAGTTATTTAATGCGGGCAAGCTTGAATTGGAACTCGTGCCGCAGGGTACTTTTGTAGAAAGAATTAGATGTGGCGGGTTTGGTTTAGGTGGGTTTTTAACGCCTACGGGAGTGGGGACAGTTGTAGAAGAAGGCAAGCAAGTGATGGAGGTGGAAGGGAAAAAATATATCCTAGAACTTCCGTTGCGCGCTGACGTAGCCTTAATTCGTGCCCATAAAGCTGACCGGATGGGCAATCTAACATATTTGGGAACGAATAGAAATTTCAACCCCACAATGGCTACTGCTGCAAATGTTGTTATTGCTGAAGTGGATTCGATTGTTGATATTGGAGAACTAGATCCTAATGAAATTGTTACACCGGGTATTCTTGTAGATCTTCTTGTTGTAAAGGGGGATAGCTACTATGCTGCCCGTACTTGATGAAGAGAAAGTTAGGACTCGCATTGCGAAACGTCTTGCGCTGGAGTTTTCTGATGGGGACGTGGTGAACTTAGGTATTGGTATCCCAACGTTGGTTTCTGATTATGTCCCTGAAAATGTTCATATGATAATGCAGACCGAGAACGGAGTTGTTGGAGCGGGTCCTGTGCCAGAAAAAAAAGACTACCGCTATATCGGTGCGGGCGGACGTTTTGTCAGCTTATTGCCCGGCAGTTGCTGCATTTCTAGTGAAATGAGTTTCGGCTTAATACGAGGCGGGCATGTAGACGCTACAGTCCTAGGGACCTTAGAGGTAGACCAAGAAGGCAACCTTGCAAATTGGATGGTTCCAGGAAAAATGATTCCCGGCATGGGCGGGGCGATGGATTTAGTCGTCGGCGCTAAAAAGGTGTATGTGGCTACGACACATGTGGACAAAAAAGGCCGTCCCAAAATTTTGAAAAAATGCCGACTTCCATTAACGGCAATCAAAGTGGTTTCCATGATCGTCACGGAGTTTGCAGTATTTTCTCTAGAAAATAACCGGATGACATTGTTAGAAATTGCTCCTGAAGTGACATTGGAGGACATTAGAGAAAATACCGAAGCGGAATTCCTTGTCGCAGATCCGCTTAAAATCATGCAGGGCGTGGAGGGGGAGAAGGATGAGTAACCCAGTTGTATTAAGCGCTGTTCGCACTGCTGGTGGCAAATTTGGCGGGGGACTGTCGAAACTTCCTGCTACAGAACTAGGTTCAATCGCAATAAAAGCGGCAGTAGAAAGAGCAAAAATAAACGCTGCAGATGTCGATGAGGTTATTCTTGGAAATGGCTGGCAGGCCGGCGTTGGGGCTAATCCAGCGAGAGCTGCAATGGCTTTGGCAGAGTTGCCGCAATCTATCCCCGCTTTTACTGTCAATATTCGCTGTGGTTCTGGACTGCGTACGATTATGCTCGGTGCAGACAAGATTAGATTGGGCGATGGGAAAGTAGTCGTGGCCGGCGGCATGGAAAGCGCATCAAATGTGCCCTACATTTTGCCCAGTGCTCGGTGGGGTTTTCGTATGGGCGACCAAAAGGCGCTGGACGTGTTGCATAAGGATGGATTCCATTGTCCGATCTGTGACCGTTTGATGGGCGAGATTACTGAAGATATCGCATGCGAGTACGGCATTACGCGCAAAGAGCAAGATGAATTTGCTTTAGCAAGCCATATGAAAGCAATTTCGGCTATACAGCAGGGGGCTTTCAAAGATGAGATAGTCCCTGTAACGATACGAAATAAGAAGAAGGGTGATCAACGTATTGAAGTTGATGAAATACCCAGAGAGGATACGTCGCTTGAGGCGCTAGGCAAACTGCCGACAATTTTTAAAAAGGACGGCGGGACGATTACTGCTGGGAGCAGTTCGGCCCTTTGTGATAATAGCAGTGTTCTTGTTGTTGCTGATGCCGATTGGAGCCGAGAAAGAGAAATAAAACCAATAGCTGAGATTTTGGGATATGGTGTGGGCGCGTTGGAAGCGTCGCGTTTCCCGTTGGGGCCTATTGTTGCAATGCCGAAAGCTCTAAAAATGGCCGGCTTATCTTTGAATGACATGGAACTTATTGAAATCAACGAGGCCTTTGCGGCTCAAGTTATTGCCTGTCATAAAGAAATGCCATTCGATATGAATAAATTAAATATTCATGGAGGAGCCATTGCGTTAGGGCATCCCATCGGTGCGACTGGAGCGAAAATTCTAACCACCTTAATTTATGCACTGAAAAATTCTGGCAAAGAATTAGGGATAGCCAGCGCGTGTATTGGCGGTGGTCAAGGGGTGGCGATGGTAGTTCGCGCTATGTAGGATGCTTTCAGGTGTTTTATTTTGCATGCACTAGAGGTGAATTATGTCGAAAAATACAGACAGCAATTACGGTTTTGAGCTTTCTGCTCTTAAGTTGGAGCCGTTAACGTTCTGGGAAGGCGCTGCCATGATCGTTGGAACTGATATTGGTTCTGGCGTTCTTGCATTAGCCTATGGCGCAAGACTGGCCGGATGGCCTATCTTAGTTTTTTGGCTAGTGATTACAGCCGTTTTTACAACGATTTCGATGTTTTACACCGTAGAAGCAACCTTACGGACGAAGAAGCCATTACAAATTAGCGGTTTGGCAGAAAGATATTTGGGGCAGGGCGGTTCGTGGCTGTTGTTTGCTGCTGTAGTTGTTAATTCTATTGGATGTCTCGTTGCATATACATCAGGAAGCGGGAATATTTTAAGCAGTTTCCTTGGCGTTCCCCGAAGCGTAGGTAGTTTGTTGTTTTTCATCCCGTCAACTCTAGTTGTCTGGCTCGGACTGCGCGCTACTGGGGTCGCTGAGAAGGGACTCACTATCTGTATGGGAACAATGATGGTGATCCTTATAGCAGCTTCTGTTGTTAATAAGAATTTTTCTGTGGCTAATTTGATTTCTCGGAATTGGTACTATGGAATACCTGTTTTTAACTTGACGATCTTCTCGTATATTTCTCAATATCTTGTTCCTGAGCTTACAAGGGGATTTGCGGCCTCAGGGAAAATCAGGGAGCTTCCGCGTTCTATTACTGTTGGGCGTATTTTCAGTTTCTTGTTGTTCGCTGGTATTCCCATGGCGGCTATCGGTCTTCAGGGGAAAGAAAATGTTTCGCAGGTTGTGACGATTGCTTGGGGAGAGGCCTTAGGCCAATGGGCTTTCTTCACGGCTAACTTGTTTGCCCTTTGTGCCATGATGACCTCGTTTTGGACGATTGGTGAAACGTTGCTGACCAATATCGTGGACCGCTTTAAGTTCCCAGACGAACATAACCCCAAATATCGCATAATAGCTCTGCTGTTAGTCATAGTGCCTCCATTCTATTTGGCGTATTCAGGAATGGTAGACTTTGTAAACGCTATATTTTATAGCGGGTCTTTTGCAGGTGTTGTCATGTCTATTATGCCCATTTTTATTTTGAAAAAGGCACGATTGACTGGTGACAGGGAACCGGAGTGGACCTGTGGCGGTTATTACCATCCTGTAATTCAGCTGGCGATATGTGTTCTGTTTTTAGGCGCCGCATTTTATGCGGTTTTTCAGACTTTGGGTCTTTTGCCAGCAGGTTGGTAGAAATAGGCAAGAGTCGGCCGAACAGGCCGACTCTTGCAATAATTTGTCTATTGTCATGTGCGAGGAAGTGACAAAATGTGCTATATGATCCTTGCGGGTAAAAAGCATGTGAAGGCTCTGCAATTTTCGCCGGTCATAACAACGATTTACAGGGAAACCAAGGAAGCTTATACGAGTTATTGCCAGAAGGGCGCGAGGAACAGAAAATATCGTTGCCTTCAGGCGCAAGTATTGTATTGCCTCCCAATACCTTAGCTTGTCTCATTTTAAAAACATGGCGGGGATATATGGAGGGAGACGCCGTGGCAATAAATCAGGATCTAGTAGCTATAGCCGGCGGCGTAGATTTAGGCGTAGACCGAAATAGACAAGCGGAGTTGGCAGATCCGTTAATAAGTGATGGGGTCTCTGGTGCTGTCAGATATATTGCTCTTGAACAGGCGCATACTGCTCGGGAGTGCGTTCAATTAATTGGAAATTATTATAACCAATATGGTATTTCATATCCATCTGGCGTCGGGGTCGTTGACGCCAATGAAGCGTGGTATATGGAAGCTGGCGGCGGTTCCTGCTGGGCGGCAGTTCGTGTGCCAGATGAATGCTATATGGTGCAAGCAAACGGTTTCCGTATAGGAGAAGTTGACCCAGATGATAAGGAGCATTTTTTATGCTCTCCTGATTTGTTAAAGTTTGCAGAGCAGAAAAAACTGTGGTCCCCAAAAGAAGGGCCATTTAATTTTTCTGTAGCGTTTGGCGGAAAAATGCTTCGGCAGGCTCATACGATGCGGTTTAATCCGCGAAGAGTATGGGGCTGTATGCGGCATTTAAATCCTTCGTTACATTTAGATCCTCAGGCAGAACGGCATCCATTGTTTCTTGAGCCGGAAAGAAAGATATCGGTCTCTGTTTTAAAGGCTCTGCTAAGAGATCAATTTGACGATACAGAATATCAAGCCTTTCCAAAGAGCGGCGGTTATGGAGCAGATCGGCCAGTATGTGTGCCAAGTTGTGTTCATTCAGCAATTATTGAACTTAATAGTCACCTGCCGGTTGGTGCAGGAGGAATAATATGGGGAAGCTTGGCTTCGCCCTCAACGTCTCCTTATGTACCGTGTTATTTAGGGGTGCAGGATCTGCCAGAAGAATTTAAAGTCAGCAGTCCAACATATGACGCGGGGTCTGCCTTTTGGCATTTTAGGAGCCTTTCTAATCTATCTATGGTTAACCCGCAGGAGCTAGTTCCAGTCATTCAAGCTCAGTGGAAATTATTCGAGGATAGGATTCAGCGGGAGCATTTTGATTTACTCAAAAAAATAGAGCCCCTCCAACAAGATAACGGACATGAGCGACTTAGGATGCTATCAAGCTCAACGCAGAATTTTTTTGATGAGTCACTTGTAAAGTGCAAAGAAATTGAGGGATTTTTGCAGACAGAAATTGCAAAGGATATTCACAGAATATTTTCTGTCAGTGAACTGTCATGGTAGTCATTATAACGATTCTTCTAGCCATATTTATCTTGTCACTCTTCCACTGTCAGGCTCAGGCTTGTACAACGATCTTGATTGGAGCAAATTTAACTGAAGATAATGTTATTATGCACGGACACATTGAAGACATGGGAATAAATGCGGAAGGAGAGATCTGGCATACAGAGGAAACAGATTGGGAGAGTGGAAAGGAAATTGCGGTGCCCTATGTGAAAATAAGTCAGCCGGAAAAGACTATTGCATACTGGGCGTCCGGTAACAGTTTAGGAACTTCTGGATTAGGCATAGACAACAGTTTAGAATCTTATAACTCAGTTTTAGTGGGAGTTAATCAGTGCGGCGTTTGTGTCTCTTGTAACTGGTGCTATTCCCGCGAACAGGTTTGCGAAAGACAAGGCATTAGAAGATATGCTTTGCGCCAACTCATTTTAGAAAGGGCGCACTCAGCATATCAAGGAGTATTGTTGTTGGGCGAGTTTATGAATCAATGGGGCCAGGCGGATTGGAATGGGTTGTTGTTTGCAATCTCTGATGCTCGAGAAGGGTGGATAGTCGAAATTACAACGAAACACTGGGTAGCTCGAAGAGTTCGTGATGATGAAATTTTTGTCGCAGCTAATCGGTTTACGATTGGAAGAGACTTCGACCTAGGGTCTTGCGATATTGAAAACTTCTCTATCCAGCAGCAATGGCGTAACGAAGGTGACTTCAGTTTTTGTGCAAGTTATACTTTGCCTGAGAGAGCAGAATCCCCATATGATGTGTTGCGCGAAGAACGGATAAAAGATTATTTAAAGATTCACAAAGGTCGCATTTGTGTCAATCACATTTTGGAAATTTTCCAAGATCGATACGAGGGAACCAAATATTTTCGATTCCCTCGAGAAGATGTCGAACTTTGGGAAAAGACCTGTGAAGAACACAATTTGCCTCGGCCAATCTGTACGAATTTAGCCCAGTCCTTCTTTGTTACAAAAAACGCTCCCGCTGGTAATATTTGTTTTATTGGCTTGGGAACCCCAGGGTATAGTGGCGTTGTTCCTCTTTTACCGAACTCAAAGACTTTGCCGAAAGAGTTTTCGCAGTCAGGAAAAGATAGCGCGTGGTCGGTTTTCAGGAATTTGGGGCTGTTGGCGGATCGTCAGTATTCAGTTCGATCCAGCTATTTAAAAAATGAGTGGCGAAGGATGAATGACTGGACTCAAAAGCAGGCCGCTCAGGCAATAAAAGCTGACGCACGAGAGCAATCAGCACTAACTTTTCAAATAGGAGAAACAGTTCTTGCGACAGCTCAAAAGCTTTTAATGCGTTGGACAGACTAAAATGCTCCGGCTTCACAAAATGTGAAGCCGGAGCATAACTATTATTTTCTCCTATTCGCCTCTCAGGAACCCTTCAGTCCGGCGGGCTTCCCGGTCCAGCTCCAGCTGGATCAGCGCCCACTTCTGTTCTTCGGGGCTGAGTTTCCTGAATTCGGCCCACTCGTCGTCAACGATTGGCTCGTCTTCTGCCGGCGGAAGAGGCTCGTCGCGAAGGATCGCCTCTTCATCGTTGGTGCGGTTCCACTGGTCGACGTCTTTCATAGAAAGAGCCTCCTTTCGGCTGCAAAGCGTTCCTTTTGGGTCGGCGGGAAGAAAAGCGGCTCTTCTTCCCGCTTTCATTGTAGCGGAGAGAAGAGCCTCTTTCAAGCGCCGTCCGAAGAGGAGGGGGCGTCAGCAGAAGAGGGGCACGAACTCCTGTCGGTCCACGTCGATCATGCCTCGGTCGGAAATTTTTCCGTGGGGTATGACCGGCAGGGCCAGCGACGTGATTCGCATGACCGGGTTTTTGGTGTTCAGCCCCAGACTGCGAAGGACTTCCTTTTGATGCTCAACGGTTGGAATGAGTTTTTCACAGGGCAGCGGCGACAGCAGGCCGAAGATCGGCAGCGGCACGAGTCCGATCAGCTCACCGTCTTTGACGGCGGCATGTCCGCCGCCGCTTTTCATCAGGGCTTCGACGGCGACGAGGGCGTTTTCCGGCCGGTCGTAGACGACGGCCAAGTTGTGGCTGTCGTGGGTGACCGTCGAGGCGACGGCGCCTTCGCGGATGCCGAAGTCCTTGACGACGGCGGTGAACTTCGTCCCCGCGCCGTGCCGGTTGAAGACGGCGGCGAATTTCAGGTCAGGCCGTCCCGACAGATCAACGTATCCGTCGGTCACTTGGACGGTCTCTTCCGTGAGGTCGGTGAGCGACGTGTCAGGCGATTGGTAGCGCAGAACGCGCATTCGGACCTGTTCCCCGGCTCCGGCAGGGGCTGGAATTTTAAAGTTGTCCAAGCTGGGAGCGGTCAGCCGAACGGTGTTCCGCCCTTCGGCTGGGAAGGTTCGGCGCTGGATCGGCTGGGTCAGGCGTCCGTTTTCGGCGACAATTCGGCCGTCGACGATCACAAGGCTTGGCCGGGGGTGGGAGATGTCTTCAACTAGCTGGCAGTCCGCGGCCCAGCCAGGAGCTACGGCCCCTAGGTTGACGAAGCCCAGTTCTCTGGCCGGGTTGAGGGTCGCGCTCCTGATCGCCTGGACTGGCGACAGTCCAGCCTTCACGGCTCTGGCGACGACGTAGTTCATGTGTCCTTGAACGATGAGGTCGTGAGGCTCCCGGTCGTCGGTGCACAGGCTCAGGTCGTCAAGGAACGGGAAATCCTTGACGGCTTCGACAACGGCTGTCACGTTGGTGGACACCGAGCCTTCTCGGGCGTCGACGTGCATGCCCAGCCGGAGTTTTTCGCGGGCTTCCGCGCCGGTGCGCGACTCGTGGTCACTTTGAATGCCCGCGGTCAGGTAGGCGTTGAGCCGTCGACCCGATAAGAACGGCGCGTGTCCCTGAAGGAAGACGCCCCGGCGAAGTCCCGCGTCCAGAATAGCTTCAATTCGCTCGGATCGGTTGATGACGCCGGCGCAGTCCATGACCTCGGCAATGCCTAAGACCCGTTCCATGGAGAGAATAGCTTCTATCTCTTCGGCGCCGAAGCTGGCTCCTGCCCCTTCTAGCTCTGGAACGGCGGGCACGCAGGACGGGGCCATGATGTACTGTCGCTGCGGCAAGTCCCGGCTCGCTTCTACCATGTAAGCGACAGCCTCAAGCCCGCCCACGTTCGCCACTTCGTGCGGGTCGGTGACCAGCGACGTGGTGCCCAGCGGCAAGGTCGTTTCCGCCATGGTGGGCGGGGTGACCATGCTGCTTTCGATGTGCAGGTGGCTGTCGATGAAGCCGGGGATAAGGTACTGGCCCTGGCCGTCGATGACGCGTTTCCCTTCGATGGGGAAAGACGTTCCCAGCCTGTCAGGGTCGGCGCTGACGGCGGCGAAAAAACCGTCCAAGATGCCGACGTCGGCCGGGTAAATCTCTCCGGTTAAGCAGTTGACCAGCTGCACGTGAGCTATAACTAAGTCACAGGGAATGATTCCTCTAGCGGCCTCGGAAAGACGTCGCCTACTTGGCGGTTCAATTCGCATAGAAAGTCCTCCTTACAGGTTGACGAAGTAGATCACCAGCGGGACGCACAGCACGTACGTGCCCCAATGCACGTCCTTGGGGCGGCCGGCCAGAACTTTTGTGACCGCGTAGAGCAGAACGCCGGCGCTGATGCCGTTAGCCAAGCTGGCGGTGTAGGCGCTGGTCAGAATGGTCATGAAGGCGGGGAACGCCTCGGTGAAGTCGTCAAATTCGATGTGTCTCATGCCCGACATCATCAGCAGGCCGATGATGATGAGCGTGGGCGCCGTGGCTTGGGTGGGAATGCACGTGGCCAGCGGGACGAGGAAGATGGACAGCAGGAAGCATGCCGATGTAGTCAAAGCGGTCAGCCCGGTTCGGCCGCCCGCCTGGACGCCAGCGGCCGACTCGATGAACGTGGTGATCGTGGTGGAGCCGAACAGGGCTCCCACGACGGTGCCCAGCGAGTCAACCATGAAGGGCCGGAAAATTCCCGGCAGGTTGCCGTTTTCGTCCAGCAGGCCGGCCTTCTGGGACACGCCGATGACCGTGCCCAGGGTGGAGAAGAAATCGCCGACGAAGAAAGTAAAGATGAACGGGATATAGGCGATCTTCATGGCGCCTAAAATATCGAGCTTGAAGGCGATCGGTTCAATCGAAGCCGGCGCAGAAAGCAGCGACGAGGGCAGTTTCGTCAGGCCCATCGGAATCCCGATGATGGTCGTGATGAGAATGCCCAACAGAATGCCGCCGGGCAGCTTGCGGGCCAAGCAGAAGCTGGTGACGCCAAGGCCGATGACGGCCAGTAACGCCTGCGGGTTGTGAAGCGAGCCCAGCTTCAGGCCGTTGGCGGTGAAGGTCATGAGCCCGGCGTCCCTCAGTCCCAGATAGGCGACGAAAAAGCCGACGCCGGCGCCGATGGCGAACTTGATGGAGCGGGGGACCATTTTAACGACCAGTTCCCGAATGCCAAAGATTGAGAGCAGGACGAACACGACGCCGGAAATGAAGACCATTCCCATGCCCACCTGCCACGTGACGATGCCGCCTTTAACCAACGTAAAGGCGAAAAACGCATTGCCGCCCATGCCCGGGCCGAGGGAGAACGGCAGGTTGGCGTAAACGCCCATCAGAGCCGAGAAAATGCAGGCCATCAGCGCGGTGACGACAACGGACGCGCCCTTGTCCATGCCGGCGGCGGCCATCCACGCCGGGTTGACAATCAAAATGTAGGCCATGGTCATGAAGGTGGCGAGCCCTGCCACGACTTCCCGCCGTCCAGTGCTGCCCCGTTCAGTGATTTTGAAATACCCGTCAACTGCCTGCCACATAATTTATCCCCCTTGGAGTGCTTATTATGGATAATATTTTCTTACTGTCGTTTAATTAAGTCAATATATGAGCGGCGGATAACAAAAGGCGAAGGCCGCAGATTTGCGGCCTTCGCCTCATGCTGGTTCAAAATGAAGGTGTTCGGTTATTGTTTTTTCTGGCGCTCGACGGGACCGAAGCCGATCTGTTTGTTCCACCAGTCCGGGTACGGGGCTTTTTTCATGTGGGTGGTGCCCAGCGCGTAGGTGCTAAACAGCCGGTCGCCCAAGGCAAGCCACGTCGCGTGCCAGTCAAGGGCCTGCGCGCAGCCGAAATCGGTGATGACGTCGAGCGCTCCGTCGACATCGCCTTTTTTAATCAGGTCGGCGGCTACCTGCTGCACGGCCGGGACGAGGTGATACAGCGCGGCGAGCTTAGGATCCCGGACGGCGTGAATTTCCTTCCGCGCGTCCTGATAGCGCATTTCGGCGATGTGCTGAAGCCGAATGGCCGCCCACCACGCCGAGTCGGAGCTGTAGTCGGAGTACCGGGTCGAGCCCTTGACCGGGTTCATGATATCCGGCAGGCTCTTCATGGAGGCCCAGAGCGGCGTCAGGT
Source organism: Jonquetella anthropi DSM 22815 (assembly GCF_000237805.1). GTDB lineage: Bacteria > Synergistota > Synergistia > Synergistales > Dethiosulfovibrionaceae > Jonquetella > Jonquetella anthropi. The sequence continues at coordinate 234,711 of NZ_CM001376.1, forward strand.
ACGCCGTGTCGGGCGCGCCGTAGCCGAACCACGCAACGCCCTTGATCTGCTCGGGCAGGTCGGCCTTCACTTGGCAGACGTGCACGTACGTGCAGCGGTGCATGTTAATGCTCCGTTCCCACGTCGCTTTCGGGTCCGATTCGCTGCTGTTGGCGTAGCGGAGCGGGTCGCCCCACGGGCCGGCCGCCGGGCCTTTGCTCAGGTCGTACGGCGTGCCCTCGTACCAGTCGGAGCTGATGCGCAGGACGTCGGCGACGGAAATTTTCTTGTCCGGCTTGACGGACATGGGCTGAACTTCGTCGTCGGCGCCGCCTTTGTAGGTCTGAGGGGCCAGCAGCGACAAGGCGCGCCACTCCCGTCTCATCGAGTAGAGGCCGATGTTGGGGGCGAATACGTCAGCCGGGCTGAAATCCTTTTCGTTCGCGTCTTTCTTGGAGATAAAGCCCTGCTCAACCGCGTAGCTGATGATATCGGGCGCGGCCATGACGTTGTCCTTGTCGGTCAGGTCCAAGTGGCGCAGCCGGGCGCGGTTGGCCGCGACGAACACCTGATCGTCCGGAAGCCGCCACGCGGCCCACATCTTGTTGCCGTAGAACTCGATAATCCAAACTTCGTTCCCGTCGGTGATCGGCATGGTCTCGCCGGAGTCGCCCCAGCCGTACTGGCTGACGAGATCTCCCATGACCTTAACTGCCTCGCGGGCGGTTGCGCACCGCTCCAAGGCGACGTCTTGGACCACAAAGGCGTCCATCGGGCCGAACGTATTGGTGTTCATCACGGCGCAGACTTTTTTGCTCCGCTCGTCGGTCTCGTCGGGCCAGAAGGTGGATTCGCTCATGGCTAATCCTTTTTCGTTGATGAACGAGTAGTTGGCGGCCAAATAGCGGAACGTGTGAGGAACCTGCGGGATCCTGAACACCGGCTGAGCGCCCGGCGTGCCGTGGCGGCCCATGATGACGTCCCGCTGAGAGTCCTTCGGCCAGTCGGCTGCCGGCACGATGTAGGTCGCAAACGTGTCGCCGTACGAGTCGCAGGTGTGGCTGACCATCGCGCTGCCGTCAACGGAGGCGTTTTTGCCCACGCCCAGCACGGTGCACCCGAAGGCGCTGGCTGTCATGGCTGTCAGAAGTATTCCTGCTGCAAGGAATTTCTTCATAAACGAATCTCTCCCTTCGTGAAATATGTCCGATTTGCCTCTCGGACCATCCAATTTATTATCCTCTTCTCAGTAAAAAAGCAAAGAGGCTCAATATTGGCGAATTATTTAGTCTTTATGAGGCAGAAACGAAAAACTCCGGCTTCTGAGTTAGGTCAGAAGCCGGAGTTTTTTGAAGGGCTCAGTTCTTTTCGGTCCGCAGCGTCAGCTCGTCGCCTGAGGCGTCCACCACCAGAGCGGCGTTCTCCGCCGGGCCGTTGGCGATCAGGTAGCGGGCCACGAGAGTTTCCAAGTTGTGGCTGATGTACCGTTTCAGCGGCCGAGCGCCATACGACGGCTCGTAGCTCTGCCGAATGATCAGGTCGAGAGCCTCATCGGTGACCCGCAGGACGGTCGATTGGCCTGCCAGCCGGTCGGTGAGCCCCCGAAGGAGCAGAACCGCGATCTGGCGCAAGTTCTCCCGGCTGAGCGGCGAGAAGATGACCGTGTCGTCGATCCGGTTCAAGAACTCGGGCCGGAAGTGCCCCTTGAGCTGGGCCATGACTTGGTCGCGGACCGGCTGGGGAATTTCCCCGCCGTCGGTGACGCCGTCGAGAAGCATTTGGCTGCCGATGTTGCTCGTCATGATGATGACGGTGTTTTTAAAGTCCACCGTCCGGCCGTGGCTGTCGGTGACCCTCCCGTCGTCCAGAATCTGCAGCAGCACGTTGAACACGTCCGGGTGAGCCTTTTCGATTTCGTCAAACAGCAGGACGCAGTAGGGCTTGCGGCGAATCGCCTCGGTGAGCTGGCCGCCCTCGTCGTAGCCCACGTATCCGGGAGGCGCTCCCAACAGCCGGGAGACCGAATACTTTTCCATGTACTCGGACATGTCGATCCGCACCATGTTGTTCTCCGAGTCGAACAGCGTGCGGGCCAACACGCGGGCCAGTTCGGTTTTGCCGACGCCCGTGGGGCCGAGGAAGATGAACGAGCCGATCGGCCGCTTGGGATCCCGAATGCCCGCCCGGGCGCGCAGGACCGCGTCGGCGACCAGCTGGACGGCCTGATCCTGGCCGATGACGCCTTTGTGCAGTTCGTCGTCTAGGTGGAGCAGCTTGTCCCGCTCGCTCTGAACCAGTTTAGTCACGGGAATGCCGGTCCAGTCGCTGACGATTCGGGCGATTTCGTCCTCGGTGACCGACTCGCGCAGCAGCGACTCGCCGCCGGAGGCCTCCTTGAGGGCCTTTTCCTTTTTCGCCAGCTCTTCCGTCAGCTTGGGCAGCTCGCCGTGGCGCAGTTCGGCCATGCGTTCCAAGTCGTAAGCCCGCTCGGCTTTTTCCAGTTCGACCTTGGCGGCTTCGATTCGCTCGCGCAGGGCCTGCACGTCGGTCAGCCGCGATTTCTCCGACTCGTAGCGGGCGGTCAGCTCGTTCTGCTGTTCCCGCGCGTCGGCCAGTTCCTTTTGGAGCTCGGCCAAGCGTCTGGCGCTCGCGTCGTCGCGCTCTTTCTTGAGGGCCGCCTCTTCGATTTCCAGTCGGACGACCCGCCGGGAGACCGCGTCGAGCTCGGACGGTCGGGAGTTGATTTCCGTCTTGACCATGGCGCAGGCCTCGTCTACCAAGTCGATGGCCTTGTCGGGCAGGAACCGATCGGAGATGTACCGGTCGGACAGGGTGACCGCCGCCACGATGGCGCTGTCGGCGATTCGCACGCCGTGAAAGACTTGGAACCGGTCTTTCAGGCCCCGAAGAATGGAGATGGCGTCCTCAGGCGTCGGCGGCTCAACGCGCACCGGCTGGAACCGGCGCTCCAGCGCCGCGTCCTTTTCGATGTGGAGCCGGTACTCGTCCAGCGTGGTGGCTCCAATGCAGTGAAGCTCGCCCCGGGCCAGCATCGGCTTGAGCAGGTTGCCCGCGTCCATCGAGCCTTCGGTCTTGCCGGCTCCGACGATGGTGTGCAGCTCGTCGATGAAGAGGATAATCTGCCCTTCTGCCGCCTTGACTTCGCTGATGACCGCCTTGAGCCGCTCTTCAAACTCGCCCCGGTACTTGGCTCCGGCGATTAACGACCCCATGTCGAGCGCGAAGATCGTCCGGTTTTTCAGCCCTTCCGGCACGTCGCCCCGGACGATTCGGGCGGCCAGCCCTTCGACGATGGCCGTCTTGCCGACGCCCGGTTCGCCGATCAGCACCGGGTTGTTCTTCGACTTGCGGCTCAGAATTTGAATGACCCGCAGGATTTCCGCGTCCCGGCCGATCACCGGGTCCAGCTTGCCGTCCCGGGCAGCGGCGACTAAGTCGGTGCCGTATTTCTTCAGCGCTTCGTAGGTCTCTTCCGGGTTAGCGCTCTGGACGCGCGTCGCGCCCCGAACGCCCGTGAGGGCCTTGAGGAACCCTTCCTTTGTCAGCCCGGCGGCGGCTAACGCCTGGCCGGTCGGGGACGTGGGGAAGTCGAACAGCGCCAAAAACAGGTGTTCAACCGAGACGTACTCGTCCTTCATCGACTGGGCGCACTTTTCAGCGTTCAGCAGAAGCTGGGACAGGTCGGTGCTCAGGTAAATTTTTTCGATGTCGTAGCCGCCCGTTATCTTGGGCCGCTTGGCCAGGAGCTCTTCCAGCCGCGCCGGCAGCGCGCGGACGTCCGCCCCGCACTTGTCCAGCAGGCTTGGAGTCAGGCCGTCTTTGGCGCCGACCAGCGCCAGCGCCAAGTGCTCCAGCCCTACTTGCTGGTGCCCGTGGGTGACGGCGATGTTCTGCGCCTCCGCCAAGGCCTCCTGCGATTTTTGTGTCAGTTTGTTCAGATCCATAGCTCACGCCTCCTTGTGGCGCTCATTTCTCTTGCCTGACCGAATTATATAAGGTCAGTATTAGTCAGTCAATGAGGATTTTGCTTTTTGGGCAATTTTGACGAGCCGAGGCCACAAAAAAGCGGAGCCTCGCTGTCGAGGCTCCACCGAAGGGGCGCGTTAGATTTTCCGTTTCCACTTGGTGCCCTGCGGGGTGTCTTCGAGGACGATGCCGCGGGCGGCCAGCTCGTCGCGGAGCCGGTCACTTTCGGCAAAGTTCTTGGCCTTTCGGGCGGCGTTGCGCTGTTCGACCAGCGCGTCGATTTCCGCGTCGCCGTCGGTCTCATGCGATAGGCCGAGCAGGCCCATGACCTCTTCGATGTCCCGGAAGAACTTTTCGGCGTCGTCAAGCCCTTTGCCGGAGAGGGCGCCGGAGGATTTGAGGTGCGTGTTGACCGCCTTGACGACCTCGAAGACGGCGCCCAGCGCGCCGGCGGTGTTGAAGTCGTCGTCCATGGCCTCTTCAAAGTCCTCCCGGCCCTGACGGACTGCTTCGCTCAGGCTGGCGTCGTCGTACGAAAGGTCTCGGCGGCTCTTGGCAAACTGAAGGTCTGACCAGCAGTTGCGGAGCCGTTCGACCATCGCGCCGGCCTGTTCGAGCCCTTCGGGCGAGAAGTTGACCGGCGAGCGGTAGTGAGCGCTCAGCATGAACGCGCGGATAGCCAGCGGCGAATAGTGTTTGCGGGCTTCGCGGGCCGTGAGGAAGTTGCCCAGCGACTTGGACATTTTCTCCTTGTCGATGAGAATGTACTCGTTATGAAGCCAGAAGTTGACGAACGGCTTGCCGGTCGCCGCTTCGGCTTGGGCGATTTCGTTCTCGTGGTGGGGGAAGGTCAGGTCGACGCCGCCGGAGTGAATATCGATGGTATCGCCCAACAGGGCGGTTGACATGACGCTGCACTCGATGTGCCAGCCCGGCCGGCCCTTTCCCCACGGGCTGTCCCACGCGGGCTCGCCGGGCTTTTGGGGCTTCCACAGGACGAAGTCCAGAGGGCACTTTTTCGCGTCGTCAACCTCAATGCGGGCGCCCGCCAAAAGCTCGTCCATGTTCTGTTTGGAAAGCCGGCCGTACTGGGGGAAGCTCTTCACGTCAAAGTAAACGGTGCCGCCCACCGCGTAGGCGTGTCCCCGGTCTATCAGCTTTTGAACGAGCTGGATGATTTGTGGCATGTACTCGGTCGCGCGGGGGTTGTAGCTCGCCCGTTTGATGCCCAACGCGTCGGCGTCCTCGTAGTAGTCGGCGATGGTCTTCTCGGCCAGTTGGGCGACGGTAATGCCGTCCCGGTTGGCCCGGTCGATCATCTTGTCGTCGATGTCGGTGAAGTTCTGGACGAAGGTCACCTGATATCCCTTGTACTCGAGATACCGGCGAAGCACGTCAAACACGATGAACGGACGGGCGTTGCCAATGTGAAAGTAGTCGTACACCGTTGGGCCGCAGCTGTAGAAGCTGACTTTTCCGTCGGCCAGCGGCACGAACAGCTCTTTATTGCGGGTCAGGTCGTTGTACAATGAAAGGGCCATTTGAGCATCCTCCGTTCTTTCTGCTTTGAAGCGTTTAGATTATTATACTATCATCATATTCGCCGATTCGCCTCTTTGAACTCGGCGAGGGAGATTTTCATGGAACGAATGGAACGGATCCGCGGCCTGCTCAAGAAACTGCCGAACCGCCCGGGCGTGTACCTGATGCACGACGAGAGAGGAAAGATTATCTACGTCGGCAAGGCGAAAAACTTGAAGCGCCGGGTCTCGTCGTACTTCAACCACAAGGACTTCGCCATTCCGCGGCTGCGCAAGCTGGTGGCCACAGTCTGCGACATCACCACGATTCGGACGGCCAGCGACGCGGAGGCCTACATCGTCGAAAGCCGGCTGATTAAGGCGTATCAGCCGTTTTTCAACGTGGAACTCAAAATGGGAACCCGCTACCCATGGGCCGTGGTGACCGACGAGCCGTTCCCTCGGCTCGTGGTGACCCGGCGGCGGGACATCAAGGGCCGGTACTTCGGCCCGTTCATCTCTGCCGGAGCGCTGAAGGACGTGCTTCACATCATCGAGAAGGCGTTCCCGCTCCGCAGCTGCAAGTACGACCTGACGAGGACGAAACTTTCCCGGCCCTGTCTGGACTACGGCATAGGCAAGTGCGACGCGCCGTGCGTCGGGCTCTGTACCGCCAGAGAGTACGGCGAGCGGGTAGACGACGTGATTCTTCTCCTGAGCGGACAGACCGCTGACCTGATCGCTCGCCTGCGGGCCCGCATGGAAGAATGCGCTTCTCGGCTGGAGTTTGAGGCCGCCGGGGTGGCCCGTGACGCCATTCGAAGCCTGTGGCGCATGACCCGGTCGCAAGTCACCGGCACTCTGTCGGACGACTTGGACGAAGACAGCTGGACGGCCATGAAGGCCCTTCAGGAGCTCGTCGGTCTGCCGACCGTGCCGTGGCGTATCGACGGGTTTGACATCTCCCACCACGCCGGGTACGAAACGTACGGCGTCTCGGTCGTCTTTGAGCAGGGATACCCCAACCCGTCGCTGTACCGGCGGTTCAAGATCCGAACCGTCGACTGGATCGACGACTTCAGATCAATTGAAGAGACTGTGACCCGCAAGTACCGAATGGCGCTCCGGGCAGAAGCGCCGCTGCCCCAGTTGGCCATGATCGACGGCGGCCCGCAGCAGCTCGCCTTTGCCCGAAAGGCTCTGGCCGATCTGGAACTGAACCTGCCGACCGTCGCCTTGGCGGAAGAAGAGGAACTGATCTACACCGCGCCGGACGCCGCGCCGATTCGTCTGCCTCGGAACGATCCGGCGCTTCGGCTGCTTCAGCGGGTTCGGGACGAGGCGCACCGGTTCGCCATCACGTCGCACCGGCGGGCCAGCACGGCCCGGTTTAGCCGGTCGGCGCTGGAGGATATCCCGGGCATTGGAAAACACACTTCCGCGCTGCTGCTGTCGGCGTTCGGCAGCGTGAGGCGCGTCGCCGGACTGAGCGAGGAAGAACTGTCGTCCGTCAAAGGCATTGGGCCGGTCACGGCCCGGCGGATTAAAGAAGCCCTGTGCGGTTCGCCCGCACAAGAAAGCGAGCATGAACATGACGCCCAGAGGACAGAGAAGAATTGACGAGCGGTACATGAGGATGGCTCTGAGCTTGGCCGCCCGCGGAGCCGGAACGACGAGCCCCAACCCGATGGTCGGCTGTGTGATTGTCCGGGACGGCCACGTCATCGCGACCGGCTGGCACCGCGCCCCTAGGGCCCCTCACGCCGAAGCCGCCGCCCTTGCGGCCGCCGGGGAGCGGGCGGAGGGCGCGACGGTTTACGTCAACTTAGAGCCGTGCGCCCATCAGGGGCGCACGCCGCCCTGCGCGCCGGCCCTCGTCTCGGCCAAGGTCGTCCGAGTCGTCGCCGGGCTGGTTGACCCGTTCCCCCAAGTGGCTGGAAAGGGAATCGGAATACTGCGTGAGGCGGGAATAGAGGTCGATTGCCCCGTACTGGCAGAAGAGTCCGCGTGGCTGAACCGGGGCTTCTTGTCCGCCGTGAAGCGGAAACGGCCATGGGTGACCCTCAAAATTGCCTCGTCGCTTGACGGGATCACCGCGCTTCCCGACGGCACGAGCCAATGGATCACCGGACCGACGGCCCGCAAGCTGGGGCACCTGCTTAGAAGCGAGAACGACGCGGTCATGGTCGGCGGCACGACAGCCCGGCGCGATAAGCCCCGATTGGACGTGCGGGACGTTGACGGCCCGTCGCCCCGGCCGGTCGTGGTGAGCCGGGACTTCTCGGCCGCCATGCTTCTGCCGCGAAGCGGCGACGCTCTGGCCTACGCCGCGGACGGCTGTCCGATTCCCGATAAGCTTAAGGGCCGGGCCGCGACCGTCCCAACTGGCCCGGGGGGCTTGGACTTGAGCGCCGTATTGGCCGACCTGTGCCGAAGAGGAGTCAACAGGCTGCTCGTCGAAGGCGGCGGTACCTTGGCCTCGTCTCTTCTGCAGGAAGGCCTTGTGGATCAGCTGTCGGTCTTTCAAGCACCCTGCGTCTTAGGAAAGGGAACCGGTATGGCTCAGGAACTTTTGACCGAGAGCCTGCTGGCGCGCTGGAACTTCGTTCGTACCGCCGAACGCCGGGTTGACGACGATCTGTGGATTGAAGGAGTGAGCCCATGTTCACAGGACTGGTTGAGTGCACTGGCCGGGTCGTCGGTCTGACGCCCGAAGGCGGCTGTCAAGCGGTTACCGTCTCCTGCCCCTTTGCCGCCGAGCTGGCAATCGGCCAGTCGGTAGCCGTTGACGGTGCTTGTCTGACCGTCTCCGCTCTTGCCGACGGGGCGTTCCGCGTCCTAATGACCGCCGAAACGGTCTCCCGCGGCGGCTCGTCCCTGCAGGTCGGCAAGCGGGTGAACCTTGAGCGGGCCCTGAAGCTAGGCGGTCGGCTCGACGGCCATCTCGTGCTGGGCCACGTGGACGGGACGGCGCGCGTCGTGAGCCTGCGCCGGAGCGGCAGCTCGGCCCTGCTGACCGTCCTGATACCAAATGAGCTTCGCCGGTACGTGGCGGTTAAAGGCTCGGTCGCGCTTGACGGCGTCAGCCTGACGGTCGCCTCATTTGAGGGCGGCGCGGCCTCCGTCGCCGTTATCCCTCAAACGCTTGACGACACGACGCTGGGCGAACGCCGTTCCGGCGACCTGATCAATCTGGAAGTGGACGTGATCGCCCGCTACTTGGAGCGCCTGGTGTCAAACGATACGGGCGGAGAGAACCTGACAATGGCCAAACTGGCCGAAATGGGGTGGTGACGGTGAACAACCAACGAACCGGCGGCGAAAGCGCCGAAATAACTCGGGCCCGGGACGCGCTGCGCTCCGGCGGCGCGGTGCTGGTGACTGAAGGATCCGGCGAGGGCGACACGGGCGCGTTTGTCCTGCCGGCCGGAACTCTGACGGCTGAGAAACTGATCGCCGCCTCCTCCTTTGGGTTCAGCGACCCGTTCTTCGTCCTCAGCGAACCGACGGCGTCTCGGCTTGGGTTGGCAGTCGTCAAGGCCAGCAAGGGCGGCGCGTGGTTCGCCGAGTCGTTTGACCTCGCCCTCGCGCCGGAGATGCCGACCCGCCAGTACGAAACCGACGTGGCCCACGTCTTGGCCGACGAGTCGACGCCGGCGGGTGCGCTGCTTCGTCCCGGCCGCGTCAGGCCGCTGGTCGCCCGTCCGGGCGGCGTCGTCCGTCGGGCGTCGTTTGCCGAGGCGGCAAGCGACCTCGCCGAACTGGCCGGGTTTGGCGCGGGCGTCTTCGTCCCGGTCCGTACCCGTTCCGGCTCACCGGCGCCGCTGGCCGAAGCCGAAGAAGCGGCAAAGCAGTTGGGCGCGCCGGTCCTCGAGCTGAGCAGGCTGATCGCGTGGCGGGTGGCCCGCACAAAGCTCATCGAGCGAGTCGCGTCGGTTCACCTCCCGTCCGCGTGGGGTGACTTTGCCGCCATCGCGTACAGAAGCCAGCTCGAAGCGGATCCGGACCGGGTTCACATTGCCCTCGTCAAGGGAGACCTGTCGAAGGAAGACGCGCCGTTGGTCCGCGTTCACTCCGAGTGCATGACCGGCGACGTCTTCGGCTCGCTGCGGTGCGACTGCGGCCCTCAGCTTCACGCGGCCATGTCCATGGTGGAGCGCGCCGGCTACGGCGTTGTGCTCTACATGCGGCAGGAAGGGCGCGGCATCGGCTTGGTGGAAAAACTGCGCGCCTATGAGCTTCAGGAAAAAGGACTGGACACGGTAGACGCCAACTTGGCGCTGGGCCACAAGCCCGACCTGCGGGACTACGGCGTCGGCGCCCAGATCCTCAAAGACTTAGGAATCACTAAGCTGAGGCTTTTGACCAACAACCCGGCGAAAATCGTCGGCTTGCAGGGCCACGGCTTGGAAGTGGTCGAGCGGGTGCCCCTCGAAATCGAGCCGAACCGCTATAATAAAAAATATATGACGACCAAAGAAGACAGGATGGGTCACCTGCTTCACCTGTCCGACGGCGAAAAGGAGAGAGACCAATGAGAGTGTTTCAGGGCAACCTCACAGGAAGCGACGAGCGGTACGCCATCGTGGTGTCCCGGTTTAACGAGCTCATCGGCAGCAAGCTGCTTGAAGGGGCCAAGGACGCCCTGTCGCGTCACGGCGTCAACCTGAGAGGCGTGGACGTGTACTGGGTTCCGGGCGCGTGGGAACTGCCGCTGGTGGTGGAGGAAATCGCCCTGCGCGGCACCTATGACGCCATCATTGCCTTGGGCGCGGTCATTCGGGGCGACACGCCGCACTTTGAATACGTGTCCGCCGAAATGTCAAAAGGCTTGGCCGGCGTGGGGCTCAAACAGCGCGTTCCCGTCACCTTGGGCGTGCTGACGACCGAAAACCTCGAACAGGCCCTTCTTCGCTCGGGCAGCAAGGCAGGCAACAAGGGAAGCGAAGCCGCCGTCGCGGCCATTGAAATGGTGTCGCTGCTGCGTCAGATCCGCAGCGATCGGGAGGTGGAAAAGCAATGCTAGACCTGAAAGTCATCAGAGAGCAGACCGACCAAGTTCGGGCGTGGCTCAAAGCCCGGCACAGCACCGTTGACTTGGACGCCATCTTGGCGCTGGACGGCCAGCGTCGGGACATACTGGGGCAGTCTGAAGAGCTCAAAGCCCGCCGGAACGAAGGTTCCAAAGCCGTCGCCATGGCCAAAAAGAGCGGCGCCGACGCGGCCGCCCTGATGGAAAAGATGAAAGAGCTGGGCGAGCAGGTCAAAGAGCTGGACGACAAATTGGCCGACGTGGACACCGAAATCGGCCGCAAACTCTTAGAGATCCCCAACAAGCTCCACGAAACGGTTCCGCTTGGCGCCGACGAGCGGGAAAACGTCGAAGTCCGCCGCTGGGGCGAGCCTAAAAAGTTCAGCTTCGAGCCCAAAGCGCACTGGGACATCGGCGAGCTCACCGGTACCATCGACAGCGAGCGGGGCGTCAAGCTGGCCGGCAGCCGGTTTACCGTCCTCAGCGGGCTGGGCGCTCGGCTGGAACGCGCCATGGCCAACTACATGCTGGACTTGCACTGCCTGAAGCAGGGCTACACCGAGTATAACGTTCCCCTTATGGTGTCCACAGAGACCATGACCGGCACAGGGCAGCTGCCAAAGTTCGCCGAAGACCTCTACAAAATCGGCGGCGACGACGACGTACCGCTGTGGCTCATTCCCACGGCAGAAGTCCCGCTCACCAACCTGCACAGCGGCGAAACCCTTTCAGAAGACGACCTGCCGATGTACATGACCGCCTACACGCCCTGCTTCCGCCGCGAGGCCGGCAGCTACGGCAAGGACGTTCGGGGCATCATGCGGCTTCACCAGTTTGACAAAGTCGAAATGGTTAAGCTCTGCACCCCGGAGACCAGCTATGACGAACTGGAAAAGCTCACGGCCGACGCCGAATCGGTCCTTCAGGGGCTCGGGTTGCCGTATCGGGTCATCGTCCTCTGCTCGGGTGACATCGGGTTCGGCTCCGCCAAGACCTACGACGTGGAAGTGTGGCTCCCGTCCCAGAACTGCTACCGCGAGATCAGCTCCTGCAGCAACTGCGAGGACTTCCAGACCCGCCGGATGAACTGCCGCTACCGGCCCGCCGGCGGCGGAAAGCTTCGCTATCCGCACAGCCTCAACGGCAGCGGGCTGGCCATCGGCCGGGCGGTCCTTGCGGTCATCGAAAACTACCAGCAGGAAGACGGCTCGGTCGTCATCCCCGACGCGCTCGTTCCCTATATGGGCGGCGTCAAAGTCATTCCCCCAGTCGGAAAGTAACCGCAAAAAAACAGGGCTCTCGGGCATATGATATGCTCGGGAGCCCTTGCTTTTTGTCAGTTATGCCAGCGTCGCGGCCGCCATAGGCCGGCTCGTATCGTATCCCAGCTCGTAATAGTGCTGGTTGTTGAAGTCGAACGGCTTGATGATCTCAAGACCCAGCTTGCGGGTATGAGCCGCCAGCGACCGAGGGTTCACCTGATTGATGAACGTAATCAGCACGGGAAAGCGCTTCGCCATCTCGCGGCGGGAGAACTCGAAAATATTCGGCAAAACGTCTGTCCCACGGTAAGGAGCGTCAACGCACACCGGCCCGTACTGGTACGAGTTCTTCGTGTCCAGCTGTCGGCCCAGATAAGTCACCGACGGCAGATCGGCGATCATGTGGGCGAACAGCGGCCAGACCTTCCAATAATCCCACGATGCCGCCATCGCGTAGGCCACGACCCGCCGGCCGTCCACAGCCACCGACAGCCCGTGCTCTTGGCTCATCAGCGACTTGAACTGATCCTCCGAAAACAGAGTGGTCACAAAACCGTTCGGCTTATCCTCCGGTGAAATGGTGCTCACGTGATACTTCTTCTGCAGTTCCGCAACGCCCGGCAGGTCTTCCGGGCGGGCCAACCGATACTCCATGTTTCTCCCCTCCAGTCGAAAAGTTGTGAAACGCCCTTGATCAGCATAGGAAAGTGGGGCCGGAATATCAAGAGGGAGAAACGACGTTCTGGCTCTTTTCGGAGCTCGGAAGAAAAGCCGCAAAACCGCCGCAGGAAATGAAGATCCACCTGTCACAGCCAGCCCAGTCAGGATATAATAAAAACATCTTTCGGTCGGAGAACTCCGGCTCTGGAGGGAAGTGTTCGTCTCATGGAAAACATCGTCATCATCGACTGCGGCTCCCAGTTCACCCAGCTCATCGCGCGAAGAATACGGGAAATGCACGTGCACAGTGAAATCATACCGGCCGGCTGCACCTTAGACGAAGTCAAAAGCCGCCAGCCCAAAGGGCTCATCATCTCCGGCGGCCCCAAAAGCGTCCTTGACCAAGGCTCGCCTCGGGTTCCCGACGGCTTCTTCTACCTCGGCGTCCCGATCCTCGGCGTCTGCTACGGCATGCAGCTCATGGCGCGCCTGTTCGGCGGCGTCGTCCGCCGCTCAAAAGCCCGCGAGTACGGCAGAGGACATGTCAGCATTCAGGACAAATCGTGCGCCATCTTCGCCGGCCTGCCCGACTCGTTCCAAGTGTGGATGAGCCACGGCGACGACGTGGAAAAAATTCCGCCAGACTTTGTCCTCACCGCCCAATCGGACGACGGCGTCGTCGCCGGTTTCCGCAGCAAAGACGGCCGCTTCAACGCCCTGCAGTACCACCCTGAAGTGGCTCACACCCAGGGCGGCGAAAAAATGCTTCACAACTTCATCTACGACATCTGCGGCTGCAAAGGCGACTGGCAGCTCGGCGACTGGATCAGCATCGCTCAGGCCGACATCGACGCTAAAGTCGGGAATGATAAAGTCATCTGCGGCCTCTCCGGCGGCGTCGACTCGTCCGTTGCCGCCGCGCTTGTCAGCCGCGCCATCGGCGATCGGCTCGAGTGCATCTTTGTCAACAACGGACTCCTGCGCCAGAACGAAGCTGAAGAAGTGCTGGAAAGCTACAAGCAGATGAAGCTGAACGTCCACTACGTCGACGCGTCGGAGCAGTTCCTCTCAGCCCTCACCGGCGTCATCGAGCCGGAGCGGAAGCGCAAAATCATCGGCGAAACCTTCATCAGGGTTTTTGAAGATCAGGCGCGGAAAATCAAAGGCGCCCGCTGGCTCCTGCAGGGCACCCTGTACCCGGACGTTATCGAAAGCGGGGCCCGCAAAGGCGCCGACGTCATCAAGAGCCACCACAACGTCGGCGGTCTGCCGCAGGACATGAACATGAACCTGCTCGAGCCGCTCCGCGACTTGTTTAAAGATGAAGTCCGCGCCCTCGGCCGTCTGCTCGGCCTGCCGGAAAACATCGTCCGCCGTCACCCGTTCCCCGGCCCCGGCCTCGCCGTCCGCTGCTTGGGCGACATCACCAAAGAAAAGCTGAACGTCCTTCGTCAGGCCGACCACATCTTCCTTGAAGAAATCCGCGCCGCCGGGCTGTACGACCAAATCTGGCAGGCCTTCGCCGTCCTGCTGCCGGTTTTCACCGTCGGCGTCATGGGCGACGAGCGGACCTATGCCCGAGTCTGCGCCCTGCGGGCCATCACCTCCAGCGACGGCATGACCGCCGAATGGTACCCAATGTCTCACAGCGTTCTTGACCGGGTCTCCACCAGAATATGCAACGAAGTGCGGGGGATTAACCGAGTAGTCTACGACTGCACCAGCAAGCCACCAGCAACCGTGGAGTGGGAATAAAATAAAAATGACAGATAATGAAAACAGGGCTTCAAGCCCTGTTTTCATTGTATCCTTGGGAAGCTGGCGTGAAAACAAGCGGAAGCGGGCGTCGATTGGTTCAACTGAAAAAGGCACGGCGCGCGCTTCCGAAGAGTGTAAGATTTAAAAGTTACTTTATCACAATATGAAAGGGGTGCCTTGCAAACGAAAAAAATACATATTGAAAAGAACACCGTGCAGGAGACGTTGATTATCCCGTTATACGGCAGAAAGATGTGTGCGGAAAAATTCCCTACTCTCTATACGGACACCACGGCACAGACGCTCTGTGAGAGCTTGGACTATGACTTCTCCCCGCTGGAAGCGAAAAAGGACACCCTTTTCCACGAGTTCGGAGCGCTGGAAGCGGCGATGCGTCAGCTTGATATGGCTTGGGAAATTAACGATTACCTCAAACTGCACCCGAAAGCCGTTATCGTCAATCTTGGGTGTGGACTGGATAACACAGGAAGAGCTTGTGACAACGGTACGTGTAAAATTGTGAACGTTGATCTTCCAGATGTGATAGCGGTTCGGGAGCGCCTGATGCCCGCTGAAGAAAGAGAAAAGAACATCACTGCCGACATAAAAGATTGTGAGTGGATGAACGAAGTCGACGGAACAAACGGGGTCATATTTTTTGCGGCGGGAGTCTTTCATTATTTTGAGACCGAGAAAGTAAAGGACTTAGTCTTGAGGTTATCAAAACGATATCCCGGCGGGCGTCTAATTTTCGACGCGGTGGGAAAACGCGGCCTCAAAATGATGAAGCGGACAGTCCTCAAGAACATGGGGATGAAGGATATCGATGTGCTCTTTTGTGTGAACGACCCAGAGCAAGACTTGAATTGGTCCGACAAGATCACCGTCACAAGCAAAGGGTACATGCTCGGCTATTATGACATGAAGACAAAGGGCATTCGTTGGACGCATCGTCTCCTCGCAAAAATGGGAGATCGATGGCTCAAAATGACCGTCTATCGGATGGATTTTTAATTTTAAAAACGATAAGAAAGACATCGAGGGAAAACTCAGCGCCGCAGCCGTTTGTTTGTGTCGTCATGTTGAGGACAACTATTCGCGCCGCGGCGAACGGTCGAAGGGGAAATGACCTGCCGAAGCGGGCGCTGTTTTTGGGCAGTAAGATTTTAAAATGGCGTTGGCGCGGAAGAGCTCCAAATACAACGGTCCGCGCCCCCTTGAGGGCGACCAGTTCCGCGCGGGGCTGACCGTCCCGGCGGTCGCTTGAATGATTTGAATGAGAAGTCTGGCCCGGCTTCAGCCGAGCATATAAAAGCAACCGAGGTCATCAAGTCCAAAGGCTTGATGACCTCGGTTATTTGTTTTAAGAGTCCTTGCCGGGCATCTCCACGTCAAAACCGCCGTCCAATATAAATTTACGAAGCGTGACGTCGATCTTCGTCGAAATTTTTAGCGGAATAATTTTTTCCCCTGTGAGGGCTTCAAAATATTCCGTTGCCTTCGCCCTGTCCACCGTCTTTTTCAGCGCGGCGAACCGGCCGTACTTGTTGATGTTGTCCTCAGTCACCTTCTGTGCCATCAGGTCTCGCAGCTTTCCCTCGTCCAGCCCAAAGAGGGCAGCGAACCGATGAATCTGAGCGTCCTTCGCTTTTGTCATGTACTCGGTAATATAGTCTCTCAGCGTTTTGCCGTCCTCGGGGACGACGTCGCCCCGCTGAATGTCGCGAAGGAAAATCCCAGCGAACTTTTGTTCTTCCTGCGAAAGCTCGGCAAAGGTTTTGTGAAGTTCCTCTTCCGCCTGTTTCAGCAGGTCTGCGCTCGCTTCCTTCTGATGAAACAGCTTCAGGTACTTTGTAAAGCGCGAGTTCATGTAATCGGTATTGATCGTCGCCGTGTCAATCGTCGTCAAGTGGCCGTCAAGCTCATACGGAAGGTCTTCGCCGTTCTCGACGTCACCGCCGCCGCTGAAAAGCTCCTTGTATCGGATGACTAAAACCATATAGGTCCGCTCGTCAATCAGGACGTCGACCCAGCGATCTTCGCCCGTATCGGGGTCTGTGAAGCCGCACGACAAAACGTTCCACTGGAAACCCTGAACTTTTGCCGCCTCTAGGTAATGATTGAACAATTTGAAAAGGTTCGCGAACTTCTTGCGCTCGGCCGTCTCCTCGGGAAGCCGCTCGAAGTTGGCGATTCCAGAGCTTTCAAACAGGTTCTTGATCTGGGTAAAAATAGAGTTCATGTGTTCAAGGTTCTGGTTCAGCCGGTCCGCGAAAAGCCCCAGCGGCTTGTCGCCTGAATACAGCTTTACCGCCGCCGCGATCAGCCGTTCCATCGTGTGAGGCCTTCTGTAATAGCGAATCGTGCCGAACGGCTTTTCAGGCCCGAACAGCCGGTTCGTCCGAGAAAACGCCTGAATGATGTTCTCGTATTTCAGAACCTTGTCCATGTACAACGTATTAATCCACTTGGAATCGAACCCGGTCAGCATCTGGTCAACCACGATCAGCAGGTCAAGCCGTTTCTCCGGCGCCAGCTCACCCCGCTCGTACGGGGCTTTATGCGCCAGCCGGGCGGCAATATCCTTCTTCATCTTGCTAAACGTCGGAATCGTAAAATTCTGCCCGTACCGCTCGTTATAGTCGGTGATGATCTCAACGAGTCCGTCTTCCTTGTCCAAACCGTCACCGTTGTTATCGATCGTCGAATCAAAAAGAGCCGTGGTCTTCAGCTTCGGCTCGACCGCCTTCAGACGGCGATAATACTGAATTGCCTCGGCAATGCTTCCGGTCGCCAAGATGGCATGAAACTTGCCGTTTCGGCTCAGCGTGGCCCAGTTCTCCAAAATATCCTGAACCACCATCGACTGATGAGCCTCGCAGGTGTACTGACTGTCGGGCAAAAAGTCCTCGATTCCCTTGACGTAGTTCCCTTTCTCGTCGAACGAACCGGCCATCGGAAGGTTCATGTACTTGTAAAAAACCGCGCTCTTCTTGGGATCGGCGTTCGCTTCCTCAACCGTTCGGGCCTTCGCCTTTTCCAGTGCAACAGCTTTCCGAAGGTCTGTGTCCTTATAGGTTAGAACCTTGTACGGGTCAAACCCCAGCACGTTTTTATCCCGAATCCCGTCGGCAATGCTGTACCGGTGCAGCTCGTTGCCGAATACCGTCGCCGTCGTGTTCATCTTCTTCTGGTTCTCATCCTGAATCGGCGTGCCGGTAAAGCCGAAGAACAGCGCGTTGGGGAAAGAATTCTTAATCGTCACCAGCATATCCCCAAACGTCGAGCGGTGACACTCGTCCACGATAAAGACGATATGCTTGGAGCGCATCAGCTCCAAATCGGCCGCATTCAAGCCCCCGTCGTCCTCGTCCTTGATGTTGCTCATCTTTTGGATCGACGTCACAATCAGCGTGTCCGATGGGTTATCGCTCTTGAGCTTTGTCACCAGCGCGCCCGTGTTCTCCGTTGCCTGAACCTCTTCGCTCTCGCCAGCAAAGCCGCGGTATTCCTTTAAGCTCTGTGTCCCCAGCTCGATTCGGTCCATCAGGAAAATCACCTTGTCCGCGTCCTTTGACGAGGCGATCAGCTGAGCGGACTTAAACGACGTCATTGTCTTGCCCGACCCGGTCGTGTGCCAAATATAGCCGCCGCGCTGCTGCCCGCCGTCCCAGCGGTTTCCCGTCACCTTGTCGGAAATGGCATTCGCCGCGAAGTACTGATAACTGCGCATCACCTTGAGAACGCCGTCCGAATTGTCCGCCACCGTGTAAAAGCCGATCAGCTGGTGAGCCATCGGGATCGAAAGCAGAGAAGACGCGACGTTCTTCCAATCGTTCATCGGCTCGTTATCGAAGTCCGCCCAGTGAAAATAAAAGTCTGGGTTGAACTTGCCGTCTGGCCCGGGATTGGCAAAGTAAACCGTTTCTTCCGGGGTCATCGCCACAAAAACCTGCACGAGCGAGAAAAGCCCCGAAAAAACGCCCTCGCCGGAGTACTTTTCAATTTGATTCCACGCCTGACTGACCGGCACTCCGCTTTTTTTGAGCTCAATATGGATTACCGGCATGCCGTTGATTAAAAGCGTCAAGTCACCCCGCCGGTCGTTCAACATCTTCGAGTGGCTCAAGAAGTGGGGCTGTCGGGCGATCTGATAACGGCTCAGTCCCTTGGCAATCTCCCGCCGGTCGTAGATTTTCAGCGACCGCTCCTTGCGGTATCCCTCCCGGTCGTCCTTGTTGTCCCGAATAATGGTGACGCTGCCGCCGTTGATGAAGCCGTTCAGCTTGAGCGGCGTCCTCAGCCCGCCGATCTGCTCCAGGATCTGCCGCATTTCACCGTCGGTTAACGGACAGTTGTTCAGCCGGTCGCGGCCCCGGTTGTTTTCAAAAAGGATATTCGCCCAGTTCTGAATGAGCTCTTGTTCTGTCCGGTGCGTTAAAACGTCCTTTTCCCAACCGTGCTTGGACAGGGTTTGAATCAGCGCTTCTTCAAAATCGGACTCTTGGTTGAATGACATGGCGAGCTCCTTTCTCGGTTAGGCGAACATCTTTTCGAGGCACGACTTTTTGACGTTCTGCAGCCGCTCCAGCTCCTGACGGTGAAGGGAGAGAAGATGGTCGAGGGTAGCAAAAAAAGTTCCAATTTGTGTTTGCTCACGTAATTTCGGCACCATAGTTTTTTGATCAGAGAACTCTTTTTGATTAACAATCTGCATTATTCCAGCCGCAGCAGATTTTTTCATACAGGCTGACCAGAGGTGACTCTCTGTTAGTAAAAAATAAGGAAAATACTCATGAGTATTTGGAATAATGGCATTGATCTGTTGATTACAACTGCCTACTGTACCAAGCATTGTGTTTTTGCCGATACTTGCAATGCAAGTAACTAATATGGAATTAGGTGGAACAATGCGCCCTACTTTTTGACCTTTATCGCTTAACTTTTTTGTTGTGTTATATGTGATGTTCTCCAAGATATCAGTAGGGGTAACCCAAGGAATTCCATCACTTGAGTAGTATTCTGAAATATCTGTCGAAGGCGTTGAACCTGTTACGATAGTACCTATTTCTTCTAATTTCCGTTCTTCCCACTCGCTCGAAAACCCGGCGAAGCGGAGGGCCGGTACTTTGGCACCGTCTTTGGGGAACATCTTCTCCAGCATGAACTTCTTCACGTTCATCAGCTTTGAATATTTCCGCTCGTGAAGGGCGATGAGATGGTCGAGGTGTGCAAAGTATTGGCCAATCTTGTTTTGCTCTTTCATGGGTGGCAGCATAACTCTAATGTCTTCTACATCTCCAGAATTATAAGAAGGTAAAGCTCCAACTTGTATTAATTTTGTGAAATCAATTTTTGTAAAAGCGGCCTTCGCAAATTCCATGTTCCAATAGTCATTATAAAGAGAATAGGCCATAGTATTGTTATCTAGTAGGAATGGAAAGCGGCATAGTCGCTTGCGATTTAACATTACTGCCGCACCAACTTTTGCGAAAAATATCGCTGGGACGTCATCAACAGGGTTCCATCTTTTTTTCTCAATTTGTTCATTTGTCACGTAATTATTTGATCGGGTCATTTCAATTTCGTTTCCGACTAAATTCATGTCAGAAACTTTGTAAAATGGGATGCCCTCAGTTCCGCCCTGTTCAACATCTGGAAAGCCAACTCCAGAGCGCGCTTTACCTATATCTCCCAGTTTCCTCTCTTCCCACTCGCCCGAAAAACCGGCGAAGCGGAGGGCCGGCCTTTTGGTCGTTTTTGGCATGCTATTCACCTTTGAGCAGCGCTTTCAGCTCGGCAATGCCTTTCATGTCGTACTCGCTCCCCCGCAGCTCGTCCAGCATGCCGGCCAAGGCCGTTTCGGTCTCGCGGATTTCCCCTTCGACCGACGCCAAGGTCGTTTCGTACTTGGCGCACAGGGCTTCCAGACTGGCGGTCAGCTTTCGGATCTCCGCGTTGGGGAGTTCGGTCAGGCTCTTGACGAGCGGGTCGATCCACTTTCGCTTCAAAAGCTTGCGGGCTTCGTCGTCGCTCAGCCCTTCAATCGTCTTTTTTGTCCTCAGGTGCAGGGCGGCACTTTCGTCTTTAACCTGCTTTTTTAACGCCTTTTCTTTTGTCGCCAGCGCGTCGGCTTTTTTCAGCACCGCGAGCGTTTCGGGGTTGTCGACGTTGTCTTTGAGCGCTTTTTTCACTTCTGCCGGGACGAAGGCGTCTTTTGCCTCGTTGACGAACGGCCGTTCTTTTTCCTCTTCGCTCAGTTCGTCAAGCAGGGCTTCGTATTCGGCGGCTAGTTCGCTCAGCTGGCTTTCTTTTGCCTTGAGGGCGGCCAGTTCGTCCGCCAGTACGGTTTCTTGGACGAGGTCGAACGGGAGAATATGGCCGGTCCAGCCGTCCTGTATTTCTTCGTCTTTGCCGTTCTTTTTCCTGACGATCATCTTGGGGTCAACCCCTTTGATGGCGGCAAGGCCTTCGGTCTGGATGATTTCAATGTCAACGGCGATGCCTTTCCAGTCGTCGTGGAGGAGCTGATACGCGGCGTATTTGTCGACGAGTGGGAACCCGCTCAGCAGGCTGAAGATTTGATCGCTGACGGCGGCTTCCGCGCTGGAGGTGTTGAGCGTTTCCATTTTGTCGATCAGTTGGGCGGTTAGGTACGTTTCAAGGTCTTTGAAGGCGGCCTGATACCGGGTGATGAACGCGCCGACTGACGGGTGGTTCATGACCGCTTCTTTGACGTTCGGGACGTTGACGTGGCAGTACGCGTCGTTATCCGGGCAGAAGAGCGCTTCTTTCAAGCCCGGGAGGGCGGTCCAGTAGTCCTGAAGGGCACGGAGTTCGCTTTCCGGCACGCCGCCGAACATGGAGGCGTAGATGTCCCAGCTTTCAGCTGGCTCGGACGAGTCGACGTAGCGGGGTATGTTGAGGTTGTAGTCGTTGGCGCGGATTTCTTCCAAGCTGACGACGCGGGAGAACTTGGGGACGGACGTTCGGGACGTGACGACGTCGACGATTTTTTTGATGTCGCAGGCGCGCAGGACGTTGTTCTTGCCTGCTTTTTCAAAGCCTTTGGACGCGTCGACGATCAGGACGTCGGTGTAGTTGGCTCGCCCGTGCGGCTGTTTTAAGACCATGATGATGGTAGGAATGCCGGTGCCGAAGAAGATGTTGGCGGGCAGTCCGATGACGGCGTCAATGTAGTTCCCCTCGATGAGGTTTCTACGTATGGTTCCCTCTTCGCCGCCGCGGAAGAGGACGCCGTGCGGCAGAACGATAGTCATGATGCCGTCGGGTTTGACGTGGAAAAGGTCGTGGAGCAGGAAGGCGTAATCGGCCTTTCCTTTGGGCGCTATGCCAAAGTTGGAATAACGGGGATCGTTTTCTTTGCCCACTGGGTTCCACGCCTGTGAGTACGGCGGATTGGAGACGACGGCGTCGACGTACAGTGGCTTATAGGTGCGGGTCGGGTCGTCGTCGTCAAAATCGGGCCAGTCGTCTTCGAGGGTGTCGGCGTTCCGCGTGGTGATGTTGTCGGGGATGATGCCTCTCATGACGAGGTTCATGCGTGTGAGATTGTAGGTGTTCTCTTTGAGTTCCTGCGCGTAGTACAGGATGTTATCTTCGCTGCCGATGTACCGGGCGGCGCACTTGCCGATGTTGATGAGCAGAGAGCCGGAGCCGCTCGTCGGGTCGTAAATTTCGATTTCCTGCCGGTCTTTGAGGTGATGGGCGACGATTTCGGACATGAGCAGTGAGACTTCATGGGGCGTGTAGAATTCACCGGCCTTCTTGCCGGCGTTGGCCGCGAAGTTGCTGATTAAATACTCGTAGATGAAGCCAAGGACGTCGTAATCCTGTTTGCCGTCCATGGGGATGTCTTTGATGAGGTAGAGCAGGTCGCGAATCGCTTTGGTTCGCGCGCCGGACGTTTCGCCGAGTTTGGACAGGCCGGTTTCCAGTGTTTTGAAGATCCCGCTGAAGACTTTTTTGTGCGACTTGTTGATGAGCCGGTTGAAGGCTGGCAGGGCGGTTGTCACGTCGTCGGCGGAGAAGTCTTTTCCTTTGGCGATCCACGTTGAAAAAAGGTTTTCGTAAGCGATGAAGTAGCCGATGTCCTTTTGGACCGTCCTGGCGTCGTCTTCGGTGAGGCTCGGGATGTTTTTGTCGGTCCCAGCGGCGTCTTTCAGGTATTTGACTTCCTTATCGGAAAGAAATTTGTAGAAGATGAAGCCCAAGATGTAGTCTTTATACTCGTTCGCTTCAATCTTTGAACGCATTTTGTTTGCCGATTCCCAAATTTTGGAGGCAAGCTGTTGTTTATTCATGGCCGTTATCCTTTCTATTGGTTGGGTGATTTGCCGCGAGTGCGCGACTGTCGTTTGCCCAAAAGGGCGGAATCATCTCTCGATTGGGATGGCCTCGCAGATGTCCCCAATGTTGCAGCCAAGATAGGCGCAGATGCGCAGAAGGACGGACAGCGAGACTTCTTCGCCTTTGTTCAGCTTGCTCATGGTCCCGGCAGACAGGCCGGTCGCCTTGCGCAGATCGACTTTCGTTATATCGCGCTCGATCAGCATGACCCATAATTTCTTGTAACTGATTTTCATCGTCGGCACCTCTTTTGAGTGATAATGTGAGCGATGCAATCAATTATAAGGCTTAAAGCTCGTCTTTTCGATAGTAGCTTCTAATTTTTAATTATATAGCTCGACTTTTCGTGACCCATAAACCAGACCGAAACGCCTCAAGGCAAGATGTTCAATTTGATCATGCCACTTCAATAACATCATTTCGGCGATTTTTGATCAAATTGTCCCTTGACGCGATATTTTGATCAGGAACATAATAACGACATCAAAGTTTGAGAAAATGATCAAATTAAGGGGCGAGGTATGAATGCGGGAGTACACCTATCAAGATAAATGTGAGAGCTTGTTTACCTCTCAGATTGTCAAGTACATCACAATCATTTATGAAAATAAAGGCAAGCAGGAACTAGTGGCTTCCCGGCACGCAGATGTCCTGCAGGGTTTAGTTGATATCGCTAAAATCCAGAGTACAGAGAGCTCGAACAAGATTGAAGGCGTCTTCACGTCTGAAGAACGGCTGAGAAAAATAGTCATGGAGAAAACGACACCTCGCACCCGGAACGAGAATGAGATTGCCGGGTATCGGGATGTCCTGAGGACGATTCATGAGAGCTTTGAGCATATTCCGATTAAGCCGGCTGTTTTCCTTCAGCTTCATCGGGATCTGTTTAAGTTTGAGGACGCGCGGTTCTGCGGGACGTGGAAGACTTCAGACAACCGAATCGAAGAAGTGGAAACGAATGGCACGAGAAAATTGCGGTTTCAGCCGGTCGCGGCATGTCAGACGCCTGAAGCGGTCGAAAAACTTTGTGCCGCGTATCAGGAAAGCCTCTCTGGTTCGGAAGCTGAACCGCTCTTGGTCATTTCGATGTTTATTCTTGATTTCTTGTGCATCCATCCGTTTGCCGATGGAAACGGCCGCATGAGCCGTCTGCTGACGATTCTTTTGCTATATCAGAATGGTTATATTGTCGGAAAGTATATTAGTATTGAAAAGCTGATCGAGACGTCAAAGGAAAAATATTATGACGCTTTATTTGCCAGCTCAGTCGGGTGGCATGAAGGGAAAAACGATTACCGGCCGTTTGTCACCTACATGCTGGGTGTGATCGTGGCGGCCTACCGCGAATTTATTGACCGGACGGCATTAGTAGCGGAACGGAAGGTTTCCAAAGCGGATCGTATTGTGGATATGGTGCGGAGTAAACTTGGAACCTTCACGAAAGCTGAAATACAGGATACTTTACCCGATATAGCACAGGCGACGATTCAGAGAACACTTGCTCAATTGCTGCGGGAAAATAAGATCATCAAAATTGGTGGAGGGCGATATACCAAATACCGCTGGAACTGAGGCTGGAATGGCGAATCGCAAGAAGACTGACAAGAAGTTGTTTGGCGCGAGTTGGAGAATACAATTGACAGTTTTTTGACGGTTGTTGTGGCGTGGCGATCCGAGTGACTTTTACGGGCGGCCGAGTATTGGCGGCGCTCACTTTGCTCAGTTGATAATCATAAGAAGTTCCCGGCTTTATGCCGGGGGCTTCTTATGTTCTTCTTTGAGCAGAGCGTGAATTGAAAAGGTCATGGGTTTTGCTGGCAGAGTGCCAGCGGCAGCTAAAACGAGATGGCTCAATTTGATCATTGCCGCTTCAATAACGTCATTCTGACGCGGTGTGATCAAATTGAGGCGAATGGCTCAACAAAGGGCCGATCACGCAGCCCATTTCCGCCTGGTTTTGTTCTAATGTTCCCAGTTTCCTGCTGGTCTCCTATTTTTCATTGATTTGGCACAGCTGAATAATATATGTCCGTTTTTTTGTGTTTGAGAGTGAAACATTCCCTTTCAACTGTTATAATCGGCTCATGTTGATACGGCTTGCGAGTTCACAAACACAGGAGGTCTCCATGGATAAGTTTTTCATTTCGTCCACCGGCGTTTCGATGAACTACATGCCCCATTACATGGCGAAGGAGCTGGGATATTTTGCCGACGTCAATTTGGACGTGGAGTCCTACGTCCCCGATCCGTGGACTAAGGTCCTAGCTGATATCGATTCGGGACGGGCTCACGCGGTCGAGGGCGGTATCTGGGTGCCGCTCATCTATATGGATCGGATCAAGAACTATAAGGCGTTCGCCAAGGTGGCGTCCCGCTGTCCGTTCGCCGTTGCCTCGCGGAAAGAGCTTTCATCGTTCAGTTGGAAGTGCCTTGAAGACAAGACGGTCCTAGTTCCCGGCGGCAACGGCGCCAGCGCTTCGGTGTTCGTGCAGGGGTGCCTGAGCGAGTCGGATGCGGACGTGAGCCGAGTTCAGTTCGTTCACGACTTCACCGCCAAGATGTTGGTGGAGCTGTTCAACGGCGGTCTGGGGGACTTCATCATTCTTCAGCCCGATCTGGCGGCTCAGATCGCGGCTTCCGGCGCCGGGTTTGTGGTCGCCGATTTGACCGTTCACGGCGGGCCGGTGCCGTGGAGCGTCTACTACGGGACGCCTGAGTTTTTGGACGATTCGAAGAACTTGGCGGGCCGGTTTGCCTTGGCTCTCCAGCGAGCGACGACGTGGATTTTAGAGCATGACGGCGCGGACTGCGCGGGCGTGATCCGTAAAAAATGGCCAAAGGTGGATGTTGAGGCAGGCGTTCGGGTGATTAACCATTTTCGGTCGAAGGGAATGTGGACGCCCAGCGCGGCGGTTGATGCGGAGTCGCTGAACCGCTGGCAGAAGTTCTGGATCGACGGGAATATGATCGACCAGTTGATTCCTTACGATCGGGTTGTGGATTTCCGCCCGATGGCGTTTGCCGAGGAGCGCCTTCGCTCCTGCAGGTAAAAGAGTTGCAAAAAGCCAGCGCCCTGAGGGCGCTGGCTTTTTCTGTGGGCCGCCGGGAGGCGGCCTGTGTTCTTCGTGCTGTGCCTAGTTGCTGCGCTTGGGGTTAGAAGTACTCGGCGAGCGGCTGAGGCGGATTGGCGAACTTGCGTTTTTTGCTGTGGCACAGGCCGGTTTCAACCATCATTTCGGCCATTTTTACCGTGACCGTGACCGGGTCGATGACCGGCAGGCCGACGAGCTTCTGGAGTTCTTCGTCGTACCCGCAGAGCCCGCCGCAGCTGAGAATGACGACTTCGGCGCCGTCCTCTTCGACGATCTTGGTGATTTCTTCTTTAAGCCGCTGAAGAACTTTGTCTTTTTCGGTGACGCACTTTTCGACGTTGATATCGATGGCGCGAATTGAGGCGCATTTGCCTTCCAGCCGAAAGAGCCGGACGAGGTCTTCTTGAAGGGGGATGTTCTGCTTCATGGCCGTCAGAACGGTGTACTTGTGGCCCATCAGGCAGGCGATCGTCTGGCTCGTCTCGGAGATGCTGAGCACGGGAATGCTGAGAGCCTCTTTCAGGGCGAAGATCCCCACGTTTCCGAATCCGGCCAGCACGACGGCGTCAACTTTTTCCTCTTCAACCTTCTGCAGAATTTCGCGGATCAGCGACCAGCTTGACTGATAGTCTGCGAAGCCGCAATCGATGTTTTCCGTTCCCCGGGAGTTGTTCATCGGGATGATCTGGGTGTTCGGGTTGATGATTTTCCGCTTGGCGGAACGGGCGATGACTTCGGTGACGATTGTCGAGCTGTTGGGGTTGGCGACGAGAATTTTCATTTGTGAGCTCCTTTTCAGCTATTGGCCTTGCTGGCCTGCTCGGCGGTGATTTTGCCGTCAAAAACGTCGCGGTTAAATTCGCCTTCGTCCTTGGCGAGGATGAGCGAGACTAGCGCGTCGCCGTCCACGTTGGGAATCGTGGTGATCATGCCGCGGAACCAGTCGACGCCGGCAATGATGGCGATGCCTTCCAGCGGCAGGCCGAGGGACGGCATGAGCCCGGCAGAATGACCAGCGCGCCGCCGGGGACGGCGAGGGTTCCCATGCAGGCGAGAGTGGCCAGCATGACGACCTGAATCATCTGGGGCAGCGGCATGTCAATGTGAAAGAACTGGGCGATGAGCACGGCCGCGAGCGACAAGAACATGGCCTGTCCGGTGCTGTTCAGCACCATGCCCAGCGGGTTGACGAGGCCGGAAATCCTTTCGCTGACGCCCAGCTTGTTGACGCTGTCGTTCATCTTGGTGGGCAGCGAAATGGCCGAAGATGTGGTCGTCGCGGCGACGACGGTCATGTTGGCGAGTTTTGCGGCCAGCTTGAGCGGGTTCACTTGAACGTACGCTGCGGTGAACAGGATCATGACAACCATGATGATGGCGACGCCAAGCAGCATGCCGCCCAGGTATTTGGCCAGCGGGACGATGATCTGGAAGCCGAGGGATCCGGCAACCCATGCCATGAGCGCGCCGACGCCGAGAGGAGCCGTCTTCATGACGATTTTGATGATCCGCAGCACGGCGACGTTCAGCGCTTTGACGAAGTCCAGAATTTTCGTGTCGCCAGTCTCGGCGGAGATGAGGCTGATGGCGACGCCGAGCATCATGGCGAAGACGATGACCTGAATCATTGAGCCCTTGGCCATCGAGTCGATGATGTTGGTGGGGAAGAAGTTGGTGATGATGGTGGTAATGCTCTGCGTGTAGGGCTGAACGGTCTGTTCCAGCTGCATGGCCGGCAGGCCGACGCCGGGCTGAATAATGTAGCCGATGGCGAGCCTGAGAGCCGCGGCAATGAGGGTGGGAATCAGGAACCAGAGCGCGATTTTAAATCCGAGCTTGCCCAAGTCCTTGGGGTTGATTGACCCCACGGCTTCTGTGACTGCGCCGAGAATGATGATCGGCACGGACATTTGGATGAGCCGCAGGAAGATATCCCCGACGACTTTAATCGGCGCGATCGCCGGGCCGATAAAGTGCCCGAGGACCAATCCAAGAACGGTGGCAATCAAGATCTGGTTGGTGAGAGATACCTTCGGTTTCTTCGCGAAGGGGTTCATGATAGGGCCTCCTCGTGAGTTTAATTGTCAGTTTTAGACAATTTTATGTCAGAATAACATGTTTTTTTAACAAACTGTCAATTAATAATTGACAAATAATCTGGCATTTATTGTTTAAGAATAAGATAAGTCGGACTTGGCCTCGGCAGGGCGTTTTCGGTCTGGCGCGGGGCAGTCATCCCGTTGACCGGAGGTTTGGCCGCTTATCGCCGAGCCGTCGGCACGACAAAACGAGCCCCACAGGCCGGGACCTTCCGGCTCTGTGGGGCTCGTGGCGGGGCAGAATTTTTCTCTTCGGGTGCCGCGGCGGGTGTTACGGCTTAACGCCTGAGATATTTGCCTGTGACGCTGTGTTCGTTTTGGGCGATTTCTTCGGGGGTACCGCAGGCGACGATTTGGCCGCCGTCATCGCCGCCGCCCGGGCCCATGTCGATCACCCAGTCGGCGTTCCAGATCATGTCTAGGTCGTGTTCAATCACGATGACTGTGGCGCCGGAGTCAAGAAGCCGCTGGAAGACGCTCAGGAGCCGGGCCACGTCGAGCGGGTGAAGGCCGATGGTCGGCTCGTCGAAGACGAAGACGGTCCCTTCCTGCGGGTGGCCCATCTCTGCGGCCAGCTTGAGCCGCTGGGCTTCGCCGCCCGAAAGGGTCGGCGTGGCCTCGCCTAGGGTGAGGTACCCAAGCCCCACGTCGGAGAGGACTTTTAACCGGGCCTTCGCTTTTTTCACGTCCCGAAGCAGGTCGATTGCCTGGTCAACCGTCAGGCTCATCAGTTCGGGCAAGGAGACGCTCCGGTCGGTTTCGCTCTTCGGGCTGTAGCGTATCGCGTCGGCCTCCTTGCCGTAGCGGGATCCGCCGCAGTCCGGGCAGAGGATTTCCACGTCGGGCAGGAACTGCACGTCCAGCGTGATTTGGCCTGTCCCGTCGCAGCCGGGACAGCGCAGAGAGCCGGTGTTGTAGGAAAAATCGTTCATCCTGAGGTTTCGGGCTTTGGCTTCCGGGAGCGACGCGTAAAGGCGTCTCAGGTCGTCGAGCGCGCCGCTGTACGTCGCCACTGTAGAGCGGACGTTGATGCCGACGGGATTGGCGTCGATCAGGTGCACCCCCGAGATTCCCGGCGCGGTGACACTTTTGACATGGTCGGGGAGCCTGCCGCCGCCTATGGACGCCTGCAGGGCCGGAATGAGGCTTTCGAGGACGAGCGTGGTTTTGCCGGAACCTGAAACGCCGGTGACGGCCACGAGCCGGCCTTTGGGTATTTCCAAATCGAGGGCGCGGACCGTGTGAAGCGGTAGAGTGGAAAGGCTGATTCGCCCGCGCTCGAAGGCGGCTTTGCGTCCGACCCGTTGACGGAGGAGCGTTTGGGCCTTCTCGGAGAGGAACGGGGCGATGATCGAGTTGGGATTGGCTTCGATTTCCTCAACAGTTCCCTGAGCCAGAACTCTCCCGCCCTGAGCGCCGGCTCCCGGCCCCAGCTCGACCAGCCAGTCGGAAGCGGCCAGCACCCGCGCGTCGTGGTCGACCAAGACGACCGAGTTGCCGCGGGATGTCAGGTCACTGATGACAGCCAACAGGCCGTCGATGTTGGACGGGTGAAGGCCGATCGACGGTTCGTCCAGCACGTAGAGGACGCCGGTTGTTCGGTTGCGTACCGCCCGGGCCAGCTGGACGCGCTGGCGCTCGCCAGTGGAGAGGGTCGTCCCGTCCCGGTCGAGAGACAAATATCCGAGGCCGAGGTCGATCAGCCGCCCGGCGGTGTGCTGAAACTGTCCGCAAATGCTCGACGCCATGTCGCGAAGCGCTGGGGGCATCAGGTCAGGCACGGAGGATACCCACGTCAGAAGCTCCCGGAGGGGGAGCGCGGACGCCTGATCCAGCGTCTTGCCGCAGAGCTGGGTCGTGCGGGCTCGGGGCGCCAAGCGCGAGCCGCCGCAGTCCGGGCAGAGCTCCACTTTTAAAAACTTTTCGACCCGTCCCATTCCCTTGTCGTCTTTGACCTTTGCGAGGGCGTTTTCCACCGTGTAAACCGCGTTGTAGTAGGTGAAGTCGAGTTCGCCCGCTTGGTTGGTTGACTTGGCTTTGTAGAAGATGTGCTTCTTTTCCGCCGGGCCGTGAAACACGATTTCCCGCTCCCGCGCGGTCAGCTGGGAGAACGGGACGTCGGTGCGCACGCCCATCGCGCGGCACACGTCGGTCATCAGGGACCACATCAGCGAGTTCCACGGCGCGACGGCGCCCTCGTCGATGGAAAGGGACTCGTCCGGCACGAGTGTGCTCTCGTCAACCGTCCGCACAACGCCGGTTCCGCCGCAGGTCGGGCAGGCGCCTGTGCTGTTGAACGAAAAGTCCTCGGCGCTCGGGCCGTTGAAGCTCGCGCCGCAGACCGGGCAGACGAGCGGTTTTTCTGCGGCCACGTTGACCGACGGCTCGAGCCGATGCCCGTTCGGGCAGACGTGGCTTCCGAGCCGGGAGAACATGAGCCGCAGGGGATTCAAAAGCTCTGTCGACGTGCCGAAGGTACTTCGCACGCCCGGAACTGCCGGCCGCTGATGAAGGGCCAGCGCGGCTGGAACGTACTCGATGCTTTCGAGCTTGGCTTCCGCCGCTTGAGTCATTCGCCGGCGCGTGTAGGCCGAAAGGGCTTCCAAGTAGCGGCGGCTTCCCTCGGCGTAGAGGACGCCAAGAGCCAGCGACGACTTGCCGGAACCGGACACGCCGGCGATGCCGACCAGCTTCCCCAGCGGGATATCCAAGTCGATGTTTTTTAAGTTGTGAACCCGCGCCCCGCGGATCTCGATATGGTTCGGGGCCATGGCGGTTCTTCGCTTTCTGTTCATCGCGTGCCGCTCCTTTCCGATGGTGTGTTCGAGCTTGCTTCGCTCGGGCGTTTTGTTGAACGGTGTTTTTTTAAATCTATCACACCGCTGAGGGCCTGAGGGGCGGTCAGGTGGCGGAATTTGGTTTGATGAAGGCCGCTCTGCAGAACGCAGGGCGGCCTTTTGCGCTTGGACAAGAGCTCTTTTTTATCTTGACTGAATTTGCTGCGGCCGGGCGCAGACGCGAAGGCTGTTTTTAGCATGATGCCATATGAAGAGCTTCAGCCATGCTTTTTTTGAATGGAGTTGACCTGTTGGAAGCTCCTTTAAACGTGATAAGAATAATATGCATAAAAAACATATACATATTTTATATGTCAGCGATTAATAAATACAAATAGATGACTAACATCTTGGAGACGCAGGGAGTTAAACGGCAGTGCTACTGGAGTCATCAAAAACAACAATAAAATCGATGCTTGTAACGTTAAATATTAGAGTCCTTACAGTATACAGGTTATAAAAACTATGATAAAAATAAATAAATTCCTATTAGGGGGGAATTGAATATGTATAAGGACGAAATGACGCCTAAGGAAAGGATGACCGCCTTTGCCAAGGGCGAACCGATGGACAGGCTTCCTTGCGTTCTGAACGCGGGCGTAACGATGTCCTCGATCATCGGCGCGACGTGCAAGCAGTACGTGTTCGATCCGGATGTGATGGTGGAAACGGAAACGGCGATGTTTAACCGGTACCGTCACGACAGCGTGGGCATTTCCATTACCTTGCGGGGAATGGCCGAGGCAATGGGCAGCGTGATGAACTATCCGGAAGACAATATCTCGCTGTTGGAAAAGCCGGTCGTCGAAAAGCCGGAGGACGTGGACAACCTGACGATTGTCGACGCTCACAAGGACGGAAAGATGCCGTTGGTGCTCGATGCCCTGCAGAGGCTGAGAGATCGGATCGGCAAGGAAGGCAACGTGGGCGCCGGGATGGCCGGCCCGTTCAGCGTGGCCGCTTCGGTTGTCGGCACCGAAAACCTGCTGAGGTGGATGGTGAAGAAGCCCGAAGTGGTGCACAAGGTCATGGATATGGTGACGCTGTGCAACGAGCAGTATATCAAGGCGGTGGGCGAACTGGGATTTAAGGGCGTGAGCTTCAGCGATCCGGTTTCTTCCACGTCGCTTCTCAAGGTGAAACAGTTTAAGGAATTTTCGCTGCCGTACCTGACGCGCAACATCGCTCACGTCAAGCAGTACTGCGGCTCCAAGCCGATGGTTCATATCTGCGGCACGTCGAAGGCGCTCTGGCGCGACTGCGTTGAAGCGGGCATCGGTACCTTCTCGCTGGACAACATTGAGGACTTGGCCGAAGCCAAGGAAATCATGGGCAAAGACGTGGTGATCACCGGCAACGTGCCGCCGGTTGACGTGATGCTTTACGGCGACCGGGAGATGATCAGAAAATCGGTGCGGGAGTGTATCAGAAAGGCGTGGGACTCTCCCAAAGGCTATATTCTCTCCACCGGGTGTCAGATCCCGAAGGGAACGAGCTTGGAAAATCTTGAGTACTTTATGGAAGCCGGACGCGAATACGGGCACTTCCCTCTCGATTTTGACAAGCTCAATGAAGATTAGAGACTATCAATGCGCCCCGCAGGCCGCCACGACGGAGGAAAAACTAGCGGGGCATGAAGTCGTGTTTCCCGACGCGTACTACGAGGCCGGGAAGTACGCCGAGCTGGTCAGGCTGATGAGCCGCGATTTCAGCTTTTTTGTGGTTCCATTTGACAACACCGCAGAGGCGGAAAACGTCGGCGCGATCGTGGAATCCGGAGATATGAAGAGCGTGCCGAGGG
Source organism: Jonquetella anthropi DSM 22815 (assembly GCF_000237805.1). GTDB lineage: Bacteria > Synergistota > Synergistia > Synergistales > Dethiosulfovibrionaceae > Jonquetella > Jonquetella anthropi. The sequence continues at coordinate 267,108 of NZ_CM001376.1, forward strand.
TGAGAGAACTGGTCTTTCAGGAGTACAGGCAGCTTTTGACGCTCCCTGACTACGACCTTGAGAAAGAGAGGCTTGCGGCAGCCCTTGGCGCCCTGCCGCTGCTGCGGGGAAAACCGGTCATGTTTGAACTGGCCGGCCCGTACACGTTTATGTCGGCGTTTGTCGACAGCACCGACGTGCTGAAGGCGTCGCGCAAGGACGTAGAAACTGAAACGGCCGTTTTTCAATACTTGCTTAGAAATCAACTCAGGCTTGCAAAAGCCGCTTCGGAGCGGGGCGCCGCGATTTTCTCGCTGGCGGATCCCGCATCGGGTGTGTCAATAGTGGGACCCAAAATATTCCAGCGGGTCATCGAGCTGTACGCGCTGCCGCTGATATCAGGCATATTGAGCGAGACGGATGCCTGCTTGTTTCTGTGCCCAAAACTCACATTCGCGCTCTGGGATTTGGGGCTTGCCGAAAAAATATTCGTTCGGCTCGAGACGCCGGCAAAGCATCACGAGGCGGTCGCTGGGCTGATGGGCAAGTACAGAATTTTCGGCGACAGGTGCTACAAGCTGAACAATTTGACGAGACAGATTCCTGTCATCGAGATGAAGAGGCCGTCATGAATAAAAAAGAACGATTAGTCGCCACCCTGTCAGGGGGAAAAACTGACAGGCCGCCGGTGATCTGTCCCGGCGGAATGATGAACATGGTTGTAACCGAGCTGATGAAGAAATACGACATCCATTGGCCTGACGCCCATTACGACGGAGAGCAGATGGCCGGTCTGGCCAAGGCGGTCGTGGAGGAAGGGCTGTTCGACAACTACGGCGTTCCGTTCTGCATGAGCGTCGAGGCCGAGAGCATGGGAGCCGAAGCGGATATGGGCTGCGACAGCTGCGAGCCTCATATCAAGAAGTGCCCGATGAAGAGCGTGGACGATCTGGCGGCGCTCCGACCGATGAATTTCAACGAAGGCCGGGCCAAAGCGGTGATCGACGCGGTGAAACTTCTGAAAAACGACGAGATTCCAGTGGTTGGCAACGTGCCGGGCCCCGTCTCGATTGCCACGAGCCTGATGGATCCTTCCCGGTTTTACGTGGCGTTGAAGCGCAGTCCGGAGGCGGCGCACCGGCTTTTGACGTTCGTGACCGAGCAGGCGGGACGCTTTGCGCTGGAGCAGGTGCGGGCAGGGGCCGATATCATCACCATCGCCGACCCGAGCGGGACGGGCGAGATCCTCGGCCCGGCGTACTTCAAAGAGTACATGGTCAAGTACCTCAACATGATGATTGGCATGATTCGAACGGATAGGAACGTGCCGGTGATCGTGCACATCTGCGGCCAGATGAACATGGTTTTTGACGAGCTGAAGGAGGTAAACGCGTCGGCGTTTTCGTTCGACGCGGTCGTCTCGCTGAAGGCGGCAAAAGAACACATCGGCAAGCCGATGATGGGCAACATCAGCACGTACGCGATCGAGCTGTCAAGTCCGTCGAGAGTCAGGAGCATGGCCAAGACGAGCGCCCTGTTGGGGTCGGACATCATCGCTCCGGCATGTGGCTTGGGACTGGCTTCGCCGCTCGAAAACATCCGAGGGATCATGGAAGGGATCGAAGATGCCGAAGCTGCTCGTCCACAGGGCGAATGAACAGCGGTCAATAGAATACGCGCCGGGCGAAAGCCTCCTGCATATCCTGCTGGCTCATGAGGTCTACATCGAGAACCCGTGCAACGGCAGGGGAAGCTGCGGCAAGTGCGGGGTGATCATTCGAGGCGCCGAGTACGAACGAAGCGCCGACGAGAAGCGCTTTGACACGGGCAGCAAGAGACTTGCCTGCATGATTTACCCCAAGGACGACTTGGAAGTTTTTCTCGACGGGGAAACCGAAAAGTCCAGCGGTTTCGTGAACGCGAAAGAGTTGCCTGACGTGCCGTACGTCCCGTTTGTCTCGCTCAAAACGTGCCCGGTTGAGCCGCCGGGCCTTCGGGAGCGGACGAGCTGGAAGGAGATGCTTGAAGCGGCATTCGGCCCGTTCGGGCACGAACTCCTCTACGGCCTTGAGCTTCGCGGCGGCGACTATACGGCCGTCTATGCGGGGGATCGGGCCATCGCCATTCGGCCGGGCCGGCACGAGGAAAACTACTCTGTGGCGGTCGATATCGGCACGACAACGGTACAGCTGATCTTGGTGGACACGGCGCGAAAAAGAATCGCTGCCTCCCGAGCGTTTGTGAACCCGCAAAAGGACTTCGGCTTGGACGTCATCACGCGGATCAGCTACATCTCGGAGCACCCTGACGGGATTGACAGGCTGTCGTCGGCGATCAGGAAGAGCATTTCAAAGGCCGTGGCTGAAATGGCCGCCGAGGCAAAAGTCGACCTCGACGATATTTATGAAATCGTCGTCTCTGCCAACACGGCCATGGAGCATATTTTCATGGCCGTGCCGCCCGATAGCATCGGACGCGCGCCGTACGCGCCTGTTTTTAAGGACGAAATATTGCAGGCCGCCTCGTTCGCGGGCCTGCAGGCCGGAAAGTTTACTCGGCTGTACGTCCTGCCCTCAGTTTCGGCCTACATCGGGGCTGATATCGTTTCGGGTGCCTTGGCGACGGATATCGACGAGCGGCCGGGCAACGTCCTGTTCATTGACATCGGCACGAACGGGGAAATTATCCTGAAGCAGGGTGCCGGCATGATCGCTACATCATGCGCGGCCGGTCCAGCACTTGAGGGAATGAACATCAGCTGCGGCATGCGCGCGCAGGAAGGAGCCGTTCAGGACGTGGTCCTGAACGAGGCAACGGGAGAATTTTCGCTGGACGTGATCGGCGGGGGAGAACCCAAAGGAATCTGCGGATCCGGGCTGTTGGGCGCGATCGCTGAGATGCTGCGGGTCGGGTTGGTGGACAAAAACGGCCGGATGGTCAAGGAGTCGGCAATGGCGCCCGACGACGTGCGGCGCGGATGGCTGGGCGAGCGGGGCGGCAAAGCGGCCCTCTGCCTTGGCGACGCGGCTTTTGTGACCAAGTCGGATATTCGAAGCGTCCAGCTGTCGAAGACCGCCATTTTGTCGGGCGTGGTCGCGCTCCTTGAGAACGCAGGGCTGACCGCAGGCGAGGTCGGCGAGTACATCGTGGCCGGCCAGTTCGGGAAGCACCTGACGGAAGACATGCTCGTCCGAACAGGGCTTCTGCCGCAGGAAGCGCGAGGGAGAATCACCTACGCGGGCAACACGTCGATGAAAGGCGCGCTCAAGGTCATTTTGAACGGGCCGATGAGAAAAAAGCTGAGCGAGCTGTCAAAGGAAATCGAGTTTTTAGAGCTCTCCACAGTTGAAGGGTATGACAAGCTCTTTGTGAGAACCTCATATTTTCCGAGCGAGGAGTGAAACCATGGAAAAGGAAGAGTACTTGAAGAAACTGTCCGACGACGTTTTCGAATTTGAAGACGAGGAAATAAAAAAAGACGCACAAGACTACATTGAAGCTGGTTATCCGGCGCTGGACGGCATCATGGGCGGTCTTGTCGACGGGATGACCCGGGCGGGCAAAATGTACGAGGAAGAAGAGTACTTCGTCACCGACCTTCTGCTTTGCTCCGACGCCATGTACGCCGGCATGGACGTTTTGAATCCTTGGCTGCCGAAGGACGAGGGCGGCACGAAAAAGAAATGCGTCATCGGGGTCATTGAGGGCGACACGCACGACATCGGCAAGAACCTCGTGAAGACTATGCTCGAAGCCGCCGGGTTTGAGATGTATGACCTAGGGCGGGACGTGAAGGTTGAGGACTTCGTGCGCAAGGCTAAAGAAGTGGGCGCTGATATCATCGCCATGTCAACTCTGATGACGACGACCATGCCTGGCATGAAGCGCGTGGTCGAGCTGCTGAAGCAGGAGAACATGCGGGACAAAGTCAAGGTTCTCATCGGCGGCGGCCCTCTGTCTCAGGCTTATTCGGACAAAATCGGCGCCGACGGCTATTCGGGCAGCGCGCTGGATGCCGTGCGGCTGGCAAAAAAAGTTGTCAATATGTAAGAATAAAAATCCGGGCCAGCTGGAGCTGGCCCGGATTTTTGCATTCCCGCGGCGTTGTTCCCCGGCGCGGGGTGGAAATTGAAAGATGGACGCTCCGCCACCTGACGGTCGGTCAGGCCCGGCGGGGCTTTTATTGCGGGAAGTTAAGGACGGCTCTGAAGTACTGATCCAGCTCTTCCGGTGACTGTTTCATGCCGCCGCGGAGCCACCAGAGGACCATTTCAACAAAACTTCCGGAGACGTGGTTGATTAAAAAATCCCTCGGAATTTTTGGAAATTGGTCCTGATAGGAGTTGAGACATTGGGTCTGAACCAGCTCGTTCAGACTGTCTTTAAAGTACCGAAGAAAAAGATCGCTGTTCTCGCAGGAGAGTAGGCCCAGAATGTTATGGTCGTTTTCTCGCAGGTGACAGAGCAGGTGACAGAAGACTGACCGCGGCTCTCCGGCCGCTTCGGCTCCGTGAGTGTGAGAGCAGTCCAGCGCGCTGAAAAGAATATGCCCGAAAAGCTCCCCGCAGAGCGCCTTGAGCAGGTCGTCTTTTGTCTCAAAGTGCGAGTAAAACGTGGTCCGCCCGATGTTCGCCCCGTCGATGATCTCCTGCACCGTGATCTTGTTGTAGCTTTTCTTCGACAAAAGCGCGCCGAAGGCCTTGAATATCGCCGCCCGTGTTTTCTGCTGCCGCCGGTCCATTTCATGTTCCTCCCGTACAGTTCAGCCCGGGTGTTCGATACCAAACGGATATCGAAAGTTAACCGTGGTAATCTTTCCCGCCGCCCGTAAAATAAAAGAACAGATTGTTCAGTATCTAATTTATTGTACGGGAGCGTTTCCGGGGCTGTCAAGGGCTCAGGCGGAACGGCCGGGATAGGGGGAAACGAACGATGCTTGAAAAACTTGACGCGCTGCTGTCCAGCATACCGGCGACGGCCGTCAGCGGAGTCTTTCTGCTGATGAGCTTTATTCTGCCGCGGGCCGGCGTCGTTTTGCCGGTCGATCCGGCGTGGGGGGCTGTCCTCATCAGCGGCCTGCCGCTGGTCTATTTGGCGGTTTGGTGGGTCGTTCACAACCGAGGAATCAGCAAGATTTCGTCGGCTCTGCTGATCACCATGGCGATGCTGGCGGCGATTGCGGTGGGCGATTTGTTCGCCGCCGGCGAAGTGGTCTTCATCATGGCGCTGGGCGAGATTTTGGAGAACATGGCGACGGCGCGGGCTCAGCGAGGGCTGAAAAAGTTGATCGAACTCCGGCCGAGCCGCGGACGGCGGGTTCGGGACGGCGAAGAGGAGCTGATTCCTGCGGAGGAAATTCGCTCCGGCGACGTGCTTCGGGTCAAGCCCGGCGAGATGATCCCGACCGACGGCGTGGTTCTGTCGGGCGAAACGTCGGTCGACCAGTCGGTGATGACCGGCGAGTCGCTGCCGGTTGACAAGGGCGTCGGGGATCAGGTGTTCTGCGGCACGGTGAACCAGTTCGGTTCGGTCGACATGAAGGCGACAAAGGTCGGCGCCGACAGCTCGCTGGCCCAGTTGATTCGGCTGGTGGAGACCGCAGGAGAAAAGGAGGCGCGGACTCAGCGGCTCGCCGACCTGTGGGCAAGCTGGCTTGTCCCGGCGATCCTGATCGTCGCCTTGGCGACTTGGGCATTTACCGGCGAGATGGTGCGGGCCGTGACCGTTTTGGTGGTCTTCTGTCCCTGCGCCCTCGTATTGGCGACGCCGACGGCGATGGTAGCAGCTATCGGACACGCGGCCAAGCATGGCGTGATCGTCAAGTCCGGCGAGGCGCTCGAGAAAATGGGCCGCGTGACGACGATCGCTTTTGACAAGACTGGGACTCTGACGTACGGGCGCTTGGCCGTCCGGGCCGTGACGCCCCGCGCCGGGACGGGCGAGCAGGAGCTTCTGACCTTGGCGGCCGGAGCGGAGCTGAGAAGCGAGCACCCGCTGGCGCGGGCCGTCGTCAGCGAGGCAAAAAGCCGGGGAATTGCCGTCCCGGAGCCTTCGTCCTTTCAGATGGACGCGGGCCGAGGAGTTCGCGCAGAGGTCGACGGTCAGGCTGTTCTCTGCGGCAGTGAAAAATACCTGTTGGAAAAAGGCGTTGCCGTCGAAAGTCAGTTGAGCTCCGCGCTGGAGGACGCCCGGGCGCGCGGCGAAGCGACACTTTTGGTCGCCTCCGGCGGACTGTGCGTCGGCGTCATCACCCTGTCCGACATCTTAAACCCAGCGGCAAAAGAAACGGTGAGCCGGTTGGCGGCGATGAATATCCGAACGGTCCTGCTGACTGGCGATCACCGGAAGGCGGCGGAACACTTCGCCCGCGAAACGGGGATCAGCGAAGCGTACGCCGAACTTTTGCCGGCAGAGAAGGTAGAAAAGATCGAGCGCTTGCAGGACGAAGGCGGAAAAGTCTGTATGGTCGGCGACGGCGTGAACGACGCGCCGGCTTTGAAGGCAGCGAGCGTCGGCCTCGCGATGGGAAAGGGCGGAAGCGCCTTGGCGGTCGAAGCGGCGGACATCGCGCTGATGACCGACGATATCTCAAAAATACCGTACCTGAAAAACTTGGCCGTCGCGGCGGTACGGACGATTCAGTTCGGCATCGGCCTGTCGATGAGCATTAATTTTGCCGCGGTCGTCCTTTCGATTCTGGGCAAGCTGACGCCCACGACGGGGGCTTTGGTGCATAACGCCGGATCGTGCCTTGTGGTGCTGATCGCGGCTCTGCTGTACGACCGCAAAATCGATTAGGGACGAGCGCCGGTGCTTTTTGGGGGAACCGGAGCGACAGTAAATTGGGGAGAGGACGCGGGGCGGCTGAATTTCCAGCCGTCCCGCGTCCTCTCCTTATTCTCAACCAAGAGAAAAGGCGGCGGGAACTTCCTTCGGCAGAAGAAAACGCCGCAGGGGCGCGCGTTGGAAAGAAGTGACCGGTCGTCTTGCCATCCCGTCTGATAGGTGGTAGGTTATTTGTTAGATGGACGAAATTTGGCCTTCTTCGGTTGGGGCGCAGGAGTCCCGGCGAGGTATGCCGGGCGGTATTAGGAGAGGAGAGAAACGGGATGAAAAAGATTCTTTTTGCTGTTTTTCTGTGCGGCCTTCTTATGACCGGGAGCGCGTGGGCTAAAACCGGTAGCCCAGCGGGAAAGTCCCTCTCGTTCCCGGAGCTGTGCGAAAAAGGATCGATTGAACAGGTGGAAGCGGCGCTGAAAGAGAAAAAACCGACGCCGGAGGAACTGATTGAAGGTTTGTACAACGCTATAGAAGAGGAGCAGAATTCTAGAATCGTAGAGTTAATTTTGGACAGCGGAGTGGACCCGAACGGGTACTGTGAAGTTGAAAGGCAAAGGACAGATGTCGTAACAGGTGAGAAAGTTTCTAGCAAGGTGAAACATTGTCCGTTCTTTTCAGCCTGTACGAAAAGAGACTGGAGTTATGTTGACACATTTTTGAAACATGGCGCAGATCCGAATTTGGAGCTGTCGCAAGTTTATGCCGGTAGTTATTTTTTTAACTGTGAAAGTACGCCATTCCTTGTAATAGCTTGGACAGAAGCGACACAACATGATGATGCGATTGTTGCTAGGTTGATCGATGCAGGTGCTAACATAAACAAGGTAGTGGGGCCTTATAAAATGACAGCCTTTGCAACTGCACTTCAATGTTGTAGAACAAACGTGATCTGCACGTTCTTGGCTGCTGGCGCAGATGTAGCGCAGGTAATTGACGGAACTCCAGTTACACTTTTCTTGACAACAAATAGGCATGTCCCAGATGGCGAAAAAATTGCGCTTCTCCAGCAAATCACCCTGATGCAGATCCTTGCTCAGCTGAAAAAATAGCCCTCGGCGAGCGCCTTGGGCGGAGAGAATAACGAGTCAGCCCTGCCGAAACCGGCAGGGCTGACTTTATTACGGTTGGTTGGCAGCAGGTTTTTCAAACGGCCTCATCATTTCGGCCATCTCGCTCATGTACGAGGGAATACCAAAGCTCTGAGGACAGTGGGCTGTGCAGGAGCCGCAGCCCACGCAGGCGCTCGGCCGTTTGTCTGCCGGCAGGTCCATCAGCTTGCGCAGCCGCCAAGCGCCGCCAATTTTCGCCTCGTTGTACGACCGAATTAGGGCAGGAATATCCAGCTCAGCCGGGCAGTTGGGGCAGCAGTACCGACATTCGGTACAGGCGACGGTCAGCTCGTCCCGCTCTATTTTTGCGGCCTGTTCGGTCAGGCGGCGTTCCTCGTCCGTCAGCGGGGCGCACTCGTCAAACGTCTTCAGGTTTTCCTCGACTTGACTCAAGTCGCTCATGCCGCTGAGGACGGTTTGGACGTTATCCAGCCTGAGAACCCAACGCATGGCCCAAGACGCGAGGCTTCGCCCCGGCCCAGCGGCTTGAAATAGTACACCGGAGTGGCGAAGGCGATGGCGTCGGCGTTTTTCATCTTTTCGGCGATCGGGTTCGCGTCGTCGGGAATGACGCACCGCCCCGCTTTTCGGCAGGCTAAACAGCCGTTGCAGAACGCGATCTGCTTGTCCCGGAGCGAGACGATCTCGACGTGGCAGCCCGCCTCACGAGCCCCCCTCGGCAAACGATTCTGCCAGCGCGTCGGTGTTGCTGTTTTTTCTCAGGCTTGTCGATATGACGAGAATATTCTTCCTCATCGCTGGTTCCCCCCTCAGCGGAACGACTCCTTGAGTATGTCAATGATTTCCCCGCGCGTCAGCGTTTTGTATCCTCCGTCCAGAATAAACGCGCCCTTGGCGATGCCCTCAAACATTTCCTCGGTGACGCCCAGATCCCGGAGGTTCATGACCAGTCCTAGCTCGTTCATCCACGCTTCCATGCGGTTCAGGCCCTCGGTGGCAACATCTTCGTCGGTCTTGCCTGCCGGGTCAACTCCCCAGACGTTGACGGCGAACCGGCGGAACTTCGGCAGGCCGAACGGGCAGATGTGCCGGTAGTACGCCATCGAAACGGCGGCAAGCGTCATGCCGTGGGTGGCGTCGGTGTACGCGCCGACCGACTGGCCGATCATATGGACCATCCAATCGGTCGTTTTGCCCTGAGCGACGAGCGTGTTCAGGGCCCAGGTGGCCGTCCACATGATGTTGCTTCGGGCTTCGTAGTCGGTCGGATCCTTCACGGCCTGACGGCTGCTGTGAATCAGCGACTTCATCAGCCCTTCCATCAGGTAGTCGGACGTGCAGTCGTCGGTGCCGGAGAAGTACTGTTCGGTGATGTGGTTCATGATGTCGTAGAACCCAGCGACCATTTGACGGCGGGGCAGGGTGAGCGTGAGCTTGGGGTTCATGATGGAGAACCGAGGGAAAACGCCCTCGCCGAACACGTGGCCGATTTTGAGCTTCTGCGCTGGGTTGGTGATGACTGAGCCGCCGTTCATTTCCGAGCCGGTTCCCACCATGGTCAGCACGCAGCCCACCGGGATGATTCGGTTCTCCGGCTCTTCCATTCGCAGGAAAAATTTCTCCCACGGGTCTTCGCCGCACCAAGCGGAAACCGATACGGCCTTCGCGTAGTCGCAGACCGATCCGCCGCCGACGGCCAAGATGAGGTTCACGTCGTTCTCTTTTGCGACCCTGCAGCCCTCGTACAGCTTTTCAACCGTCGGGTTGGGCATGACGCCCGGCACCTCGAAGACTTCTTTCTTTCGGTCTTTCAGGATCGCCAAGATCTGATCGTACAGGCCAGATTTTTTGGCCGAGCTACTGCCGTAGGTCAGCAGGATCCTTGGGCCGTACTTATCGAGCTCTCCGCCCAAGTTGCTCAGGGCGTCCTCGCCGAAGTACAGGCGCGTGGGGTTGCAGTAGGTGAAGTTTCCTAACATCGATATCTCCCTCCTGATATCGTCTTTCTGCCGTCACCTTCCGGCCGCCCTCTTTCGGCCGGTGCCTTCCCGACGGCGAAGACGCTGTTGAAACCATTGCATGCCGATCTGGCGTAATCAGACGCGCCAGCCTGTCGGAGAGGCTGGGCCAGCCCTCTTTTTCAGCCCGTCGGGCTGAAAAAGTCATGGGCCGTTGGCATCTGAACGTCTCGAAGTATCTCAATTATACGCGGGGGAGTTTTTATATCAAATGCCTATAGTTAATCGGATGATATGCTCTGTAAGCATAGAAACGGCGAGCGGACAAGGGGTGCCCAAACCATGGAAACGCGGATTCTTCCGTATTTCTTAGCCGAGGCGAAGGCGGTGCACTACGCGGCGAAAAAGTTCCTCGTCCTGATCCGTCAAGCCTGCGGCAATTGGGTTCCCAGTTAAATGATTGTTGTTTCGGGCCGCACTGTAAGGGCGGCCTTTTTCATCTGCGGGGTCTCACTAACTGACATGAAACGTTGACAAACAAGCGAGTCTGTGTATGATACATAATAAGTTAGTATATACTAACTAGAGAGGACTGATATTGATGAAGGCTTTGAAGAGATTGAGCGCGGTCGCTTTTGCCGCCTGTGCGCTGGTATTGTCGGCGAATTTGGCCACCTTCGCGGGGACCGCTTCAGACGGAAAGCTGAAGGTCACTGTGACGACCACGTTTTTACAGGATATGGTGAAGGTGCTAGCCCCGGAGGCAACGGAAGTCCAGCTGATTATCCCCGCCGGGGAAGACCCTCATACCTACGAGGCTAAGCCGGAGGACAACGTCAAGTTGGCCGGAGCCGATCTGATCCTCTATCACGGGCTTCACTTTGAAGGGAAGATGATCGACCTGCTGAAGGCGGTGCACGGCGTGGCTGTCTCCCAAAACTTTGACCCCAAGTCAGTTCGGACCATGACGGATAACGGCATGGAAGTCGTCGACCCGCACTTTTGGTTCGACACCGACCTGTACAAGCTGGCCGTCAAAGAGGCGGCTGCGGCGCTGATCGACAAGCTGCCCGGCGAGAAGGAAAAGATCGAAGCGAATTTGGCCGCGTACCTCGTTCAGCTGGACGACTTGGACAAGTACGTTCGGGACGAGATTCAGTCGATTCCAGAAGGACGGCGGATCCTCGTGACGCCTCACGACGCGTTCAACTATTTTTCGCGCCGGTACGGCATCGAAGTTCGGGCCCCTCAGGGCGTGAGCACCGACGCCGAACTTTCCAACCGCGACATGGCCGAGACGGCGGACTTCATCGTCTCCCATCAGGTCAAGGCGATATTCGCCGAGTCGACGACCGATCCGGCCCGTATGGAAAAGCTGAAAGAGTCGTGCGCGGCCCGCGGCTTTACCGTGAAGGTTGTTCGGGGCGAAGGGCAGGAGCTGTTCAGCGACTCGCTGGCGCCGGCCGGACAGAAGGGCGACACCTACATCGAAATGGTGAAGGCCAACGCTGACCTGATCGCTTCCAACCTCAGGTAAGCCGCAAAAAAATGAACATTATCCATGTGGAGGACTTGACCGCATCATACGGCGACAAGCCGGTTCTCTGGGACGTGGATGTGGACGTTGAGCGCAATTCGGTCACCGCGATTGTCGGGCCGAACGGGGCGGGGAAGTCGACGCTGATGAAATGCATCTTGGGCTTTGTGCGGCCGCTGGCAGGGAAGATCCTCATCGACGGGAAGACCCTGCCGGAGGTTCGCCGCCGTATCGCCTACGTGCCGCAGAAGTCGAGCGTCAACTGGGATTTCCCGATTACCGTGCAGGACGTCATCCTGATGGGGCGGTATCCTCACCTTGGGTGGATCAGGCGTCCTCGGGCCATCGACCGACAGGCCGCCTACGACGCGATGGAAGAAATGGAAATGACCGCCTACCGGGACAGACAGATCTCTCAACTGTCCGGCGGCCAGAAACAGCGCGTCTTTATCGCCCGAGCGCTCTGCCAAGACGCCGATCTGCTCATGATGGACGAGCCGCTGGCGGGCGTGGACCAGACCAGCGAGAAAATCATCATGAAGAAGGTTCGGCAGCTTCAGGGCGAGGGAAAGACGATCGTCTGTATTCACCACGATTTGAACACGCTTCGGGAGTACTTTGACCACATCGTTCTGATTAACCGTCACGTGATCGCTCAAGGGCCGATTGCCCAAGCCCTGACGGAAAGGTCGCTGAATCAGACCTATCAGGAAGCGAACTACAATGCTTGAGCTGCTTTGTTCCTACGACTTTTTGGTCGTGGCGGCCGGGACGATGATCCTCGCCGCGACGTCCGCCGTGGCCGGCTGCCTGTGCGTCTACAAAGGGCAGAGCCTGCTCGGCGACGCGATTGGACATTCGTCCTACCCGGGAATTGTCCTAGCGTTTATCTGCTTTGCGACCCGGAACCCACTCCTTCTCACCGTCGGAGCGGCGTTGGCCGGCGCGGTCGCTTACAAGATAATTCAAGTGCTAGCTCGGTACGGGCACGTTGGGCTGGACGCGTCTCTGGCCATCGTCCTGACCGGCTTTTTCGGGCTGGGAATGGCGCTGAAAACGTACGTTCAGGGGAATCCAGCCTATGCGAAAGCGTCGCAGGCCGGCCTGAAGAACTACATTTTCGGGTCCGCCGCGTTCATGATGAAAGAGGACGTCGTCGTCATCGCTGTCTTCTCTCTGCTGGCAATTGTTTTGTTTGAACTGTTCCGCAAGGAGCTGGTGACCGGCATTTTCGACCCGTCGTTCGCCGGCGCGATCAGCCTTCGGGCCGGGCTTCTCGACGGGATTCTCCTCGTGATCATGATCTCCCTGATCGCCTTGGGGCTGAAGTGCGTCGGCGCCGTCCTGATCTCGTCGCTGTTGGTTATCCCCTGCATCTGCGCGAATCAGCACAGCCGGAAGCTCGACGTCATTTTAAAAATTGCCGCCGCGACAGGGGCGCTCAGCGCCTTCGTCGGGACCTTAGTCAGTACGGCCGTCCGAGGAGTATCGACCGGGCCGGCGATAATCATCTGCATGGGGCTGGCGGCCTTCGTCTCCATGGTCTTCGGACGCTGGGGACTGTTGCGCCGCTGGCGGCAGAAAGCGGAGCTTCGATCATGCTTGAAGTCCTCTGGACGCTGATGGCGACGGCGGCGGCCTGTAGCGTGCTGGGGCCGTTCCTCGTCCTTCGGGGGCTTTCGATGACCGCGGACGCCCTCTCTCACTCGGTTCTGCTGGGCATCGTGGTCGCCTTCATGTTCGTAGGCGATCTCGAATCGGTCTGGCTGATCATCGGCGCCGCCGCGTTCGGGCTTCTCACCGTCCTGTTGGTGGAGCTGCTTTCTGAAAAACGGCTGGTCAAGCGGGACGACGCGCTGGGGATCGTCTTCCCGATGTTTTTTGCCGCCGCTGTGATCCTGATCACCAAACTGTTCCGAAACGTCCACCTGGACGTGGACATCGTCCTGATGGGCAACCCGCTGTTCGCGCCGTTTATTCGGCTCTGGGGACTTCCCAAGTCGATGGTTCTCATGCTGATCATGCTGGCCGTCAACGGGGCGTTCATCGCCTGCAATTATCGGGCGCTGAAGTACGTCGCCTTTGACCCGGAGTTCTCGGTCATGCAGGGCATACCGGCTAAATGGCTGTATCGGGCGTTCATGGCCCTCACGTCGATTACCTGCGTGCTGGCGTTTGACAGCGTGGGCGCCATTCTGGTCGTCTCGCTGTTCGTCGCGCCCGCGGCAGCGGCCTGCGCGCTCACCAAAGACTTGAAGTCCACCCTGTTGGTCAGCGTCCTGTTCGGAATCGTGAACAGCGCGCTCGGGTACTTTATGGGCGTTCGGTGGAACGTGTCCATCTCGGGCATGAGCAACGTGTTTGGCCTGCTGACCTGCCTGCTGGTCGTCCTGCTACAGAAACGCGGCGCCGTTCGGAGTCTGTTGGAGCGGGCACGAAACCGCCGGCAGTTCTCCGAAGATCTGATATTGATTCACATTCACCACCACAAGCGCAACCGAATCGAGCTCGGTTTTTCGTCCATCCACCAGCACTTGAACTGGTCAGACGCGGTGGCGGACCGAAGGATTCAGAAACTGATCGGCCTCGGGCTCGTCTGCCGGGACGAGGGGCGAGGCCTCTACGCCCTGACGGCTCAGGGGCTCGCTCGGGTCCGGAGTCTCTTGAGCAGCCGGCCGACGGAGTAAAACTGCGTTAAAAAGCCTTCTGGGCCTGTAGGGGCTCAGAAGGCTTTTTCGTTTCACGCGGTCCGATTCGTCAGACGCAGTTCGTCGGTGGACAGGGCCAACCGGCGCGTCGGGCTGGAGTGAGTGCGCGAGGGGGCAGGGCGAACGCGGCAGAGCGTTTTTCACCGACTGGGAGCCGGCGGGCCGTGCAGTTTCCCTTTGTCTGGGGTATGATTTACTCAAGCGGCCGGCGGGCCGAAACAGACGTGAGCGAAGGGGGCAGACCAACCTTGCAGGAAAAGTGGACGCTCGAGCGGGAGAAAAAGGGAAGTCAGCCGGTTCTTGCCATCTGCTACGACTTTGACAAAACGTTGTCGCCTGACAACATGCAGGCTCAGGGGTACATTCAGTCGGTCGGTTTTGACTTGGCCGAACGGTTTTGGCAGGAGTCCAATAGGACGGCGCAGGAAAACGACATGGACACCAACTTGGCGTACATGTACAAGATGCAGCGGGAGGCGCGCGGCAAGGTGCTGTTCACCCGGGAGAAGCTGATCGAGTACGGCCGAAAGGTGAAGTTTTTCCGCGGCGTTCCCAGCTGGTTTGGCCGAATCAACGCGTACGGCAGTAAACGCGGCGTCTGCGTGGAGCACTACATCATCTCTTCGGGACTGAAGGAGATGATCGAGGGGACGAAGATCGCCAGGGACGGCGTCTTCAAGAAGATTTACGCCAGCTCGTTCATGTACGACGATGAGGGCGTGGCCCTGTGGCCCGCTCAGGCGGTCAACTACACCAATAAAACCCAGTTCCTCTTCCGAATTTCCAAAGGCGTGCTGGACGTGAACGATCCGGGCGTGAACGACCATTTCGCCGCCGAGGACCTGCGGGTTCCCTTTCGGAATATCGCCTACATCGGCGACAGCGACACGGATATTCCCTGCATGAAGCTGGTCAACTCCTACGGCGGTCACGCGATTGGGGTGTACCCGCCCGACGCTGGGCCGTCGAAGGTCTACGGCCTGATGAACGACGACCGGATCCGGTATTTTGCGCCGGCTGACTACAGCGAGGGCAAAAAGATAGACCGAATCGTGAAGGCTATCATCGACAAAACAGCCGCGTTCGAGGTTTTAGAGGCCCTGCACGTTTCAGACGCCCAGGCGGCCGCCGTTCAGCCCCGAGCGGACTGACTTCGGGCGCGAAAACGAATCACGAAAGGCGGCGAGTTCAAATGCCTTTGACGAACGAGGGGATCCGGGAGGCGGTCCGGTCGTTTTATCGGGGACTGGCCGAAAACCGGCTGACGATTGAGGGGGATCCGCTCGCCCTCGCCCTTTCTCTTGGGTACAACGAGGACGAGCTTCGCCAGCTGCCGGAGGGGACGAACATCGGACTTTCCTGTGGCAACCCGCTTGAAAAGGTGACGCTGGCTCCGGGGGAGACGCTGCTCGACTTGGGGTCTGGAACCGGTGTGGACTGCTTCTTAGCCCGGCTGCGCTTTCCCAAGGCCGGGACGATTTACGGGCTGGATCAGGACGACGTGATGATCCGGCGGGCCTCTCAGGCGGCGGCGAAAAAAGGCTTTCAGGGCGTCGAGTTTCGGCAGGGCGACTTGACGGCGTTCCCGTTCCCCGACGGGTCGATCGACAAGATCATCTCCAACTGCGTCATCAATCTGGTGCCTGAAAAAGACTTGGTCTACCGGGAAATCTTTCGGGTTCTCCGGCCCGGCGGGAGCGCCTTCATTTCCGATATCTCGCTGAAACGGCCGCTGCCGGCCTCGATGTCCGATAATCCGCGGCTGCACGGCACGTGAGTGGGCGGCGCGATCCTCGTGGAGGATCTTCAAGAAATTATCCGCCAAGCGGGCTTCCGCGATTTCAGCGTCCTGACGGCCGAGGTGACCGACCAGTACGCGGACAAGTGGGGATTCGGCATGACGATCAAGGAGTGGATCCAGTCAACCATCATCCTTGGCCGCAAGCCGATGGAAAAAGCCTGAGCCGATGAAGCAGCATGAGCCCCAGCCCAAGCGGGCTGGGGCTCATGTTGAATCGTGAAGGCCGTTTAAAGGCTCTGCCTTGACAGGTTTGATATAGTGAAACTGGCGGCGTCGGGCTGGGCGGCGCTCATACTCCCGAAGGGAGCGACTGGGGATGTTCAACTGGTACGCGTTTTGGGTTTACGTGATCGTCACGGCGGTTTCTCCGGGGCCCAATAACCTGCTGTCCATGTCCAACGGCAGTCAGAAAGGGCTGGTCCGCGCCCTGCCGTTTAACTTCGGCATTGGGGCCGGGCTGACCGTCGTGATGATCGGCTGCGCCGTCTTCTGCAGCGTCCTCACGTCGGTACTTCCAAAAATCCAACTGGTTATGCGGTTCATCGGCGCGGCGTATATGCTGTACCTCGCTTGGACGACTTTTGTCGGCGACGGGAAAATGGACGCGGAGGGCGCTGCGGGCGGCTTCCTGTCCGGCCTACTTCTCCAGTTCGTGAATCCCAAAATCTTCGTCTACGGGATCGTGTCGCTGCAGGTCTACATTCTGCCGACCTATGCCGGCCGGCCTTGGGCGCTTTTGGGCTTCGCGGCCCTGCTTTCGGCCGTCGGGTTCGCGTTTACCGTCCTGTGGGCGGCGTTCGGCTCGGCGTTCAGGCGGCTTTTTGCCGCTCACGCCAAGGCGGTCAACGCCGTGATGTCCCTTCTCATGATCTACTGCGCCGTTTCTCTGTTCTTTTAAAATCTCTTGGCACGAAAAAACCGGCAAGGCGGGCGCTCTTTTGAGCGTTCGCTTTGCCGGTTTTTCGTTTACGCCTGCGCCGTTTCGGCCGGCAGGAGAGAGCGCCGGCAGTTGATGAAGTAGTACGCGCTGAAGACGGCTGACGCTAAGAGCCACGAGGCCGGGTAGACGGTTAGGATAACGTCGATGTTGTTGAACCTCTGAATGACGAAGAACACCCAAAGGAGCCGGAAACAACAGGTGCAGAGCAGGGAGATGATCATGGGCCGGAACGTGTCGCCGGTCCCGCGGATCATGCCGGAAATCAGCTCTCCGATCGAGTAGATGAAATAAAACGGGGTCATGAAGACCCGAACGAAGTACTGGGCCAAGGAGAGAACGTTCTGGTCGGGAAGGAACAGCCCTCCGAGAGGCTTGGCGAAGGTGAACAGGGCTGCGCTTAACGGCGCGAGCATGCCAAACGAGATGAAGACGCCGACTCGAAGCCCCTTGCGGATTCGGTCGAACGCGCCGGCCCCGTAGTTCTGGGCCGTGAAGGTGGAGATCGAAGCGGCTAAGGCGTCGACGGCCATCCAGATGATGAAGTCGATTTTTCCGCTGACGCTCCACGCCGCGACGACGTCGGTGCCGAAGCTGTTGACGGCGCTCTGAAGGAAGATGTTCGTTATCGGGTACGAGAGGGACTGACAGGCCAACGGGATCCCAGTGCGGGCGATGAGCCGCAGGATCTTCCCGTGAATCCGAAGTCGGGAGAGCCTGAGCTGCCACCGGCTGTCGAGGCGCGTCAGGGCCCGAAGCACCCAGACCGACGTGAGGGCTTGGGATATAACCGTCGCTAGGGCGGCGCCGAAGACCCCGAGCCCCAATCCTGCCACGAACGCTAAGTCGAGCACGATGTTGATCAGGCAGCTAGCGACCAAGTAGTAGAACGGCCGTCGGGAGTCGCCTAAGGCGCGGAGCACTCCGTTGCCTACGTTGTAGGTGAACGAGAAGATGAGTCCGCAGAACGTCGTTCGAACGTACGACAGGGCGTGAGGCTGCATCTCAAGCGGGACATTCATCGCCCGGATCATCGTCGGGGTCAGCAGGTAGGCGATCGCCGACAGGATGACGCTCATGATCAGCGAAGCGGCAAGCGTGGAGTGAATGGCTTGGGACAGCCGCCCATACCGGCTGGCTCCGAACGCTTGGGCGATGACGATGCCGCCGCCGGCCGACAGGCCGAGGAACAGGATGATCGGCAGCCGAGTGAAGCTGGCCGTGGCGTCCAGCGCGCCAAAAGCGACCTTGCCGGCGAACTGTCCCACGATGACCGCGTCGGTCATTTGGTACAGCTGCTGAAAGAACGCGCCGCAGAAAATTGGAAGGAAAAATCGGAACAGGTGACGGCTGATGCTTCCTTGGGTCATCGCCGTCTCGTACGATTTCGCGTTGGATGTCACAGGCGGTCCTTCTTTCTCAAGCTCCGAGGGGACTTCGCCGCCGGGGAAATTATTTTTCAGGGCGATAATGTTTTATTGTAGCATAATTTAAAAATTCTCTGCCGATTCTGGCGTAAAACGGCTCCGCGGCAGATGGAATCGAGGGATGAGCGGTTGGGTCTGTTCTTGTCAGAGAGCGCGCTCTCCACTATAATGACGTTACTCAGCGCCGCTTCGCGGCCGAGGGGCAATCACCCGCGCTGCGGTGGCGCGCGACCATTTTGAGGAGGTCTCCGTTATGTGGCTCATCTTGTTGGTCATTTTCGTCATCGGTCTGTTGGCCTTGTGGTACGCCTACAGAACGTACGGTTGGGTTATGGCATTTCAGGTTGATAACCCGCGAGTGAAGGATCTTTCCGAGATTATCCATAAGGGCGCTATGGCGTTTCTGGATAGGGAGTACCGCTGGCTGGCGCCGTTCGTGCTCGTCGTGGCAATCCTTTTGATCTGGAAACTGACCCTAGCGACGGCCCTTTCGTTCGTCTTGGGCGCTATTTGCAGCGCTGCCTCCGGCTACTTCGGTATGCAGGTGGCGACCCGCGCCAACGGGCGCACGTCCTTTGCGGCGACTCAGGGGATGAATCAGGCCCTGCAGGTGGCCTTCAAGGGGGGCTCGGTCATGGGCATGACCGTCGTGGGCGTCGGCGTGCTGGGCGTTGTGCTCTGCTACGTCATCTTCCCCGACCCGGCAATCATTACCGGCTTCGGTTTCGGCGCGAGCTCCATCGCCCTGTTCGCCCGTGTGGGCGGAGGCATCTACACGAAGGCTGCCGACGTGGGCGCTGACTTGGTGGGTAAGGTTGAAGCGGGCATTCCTGAGGACGACCCGCGCAACCCGGCGACCATCGCTGACAACGTCGGCGACAACGTTGGCGATATTGCCGGTATGGGCGCTGACCTGTTCGAGAGCTATGTCAACTCGATTATCGCCGCGATGGCTGTGGGCGCTGTGTTCCATGGTCAGGCTGGACTTCTATTCCCGCTCGTTCTAGCCGCGCTGGGCATCGTGGCGGCCATCATCGGCACGCTGGTTGTTCGGGTCCGCGAGGGTGGCAATCCTCAAAAGGCCCTGCGTTACGCCACGTTCCTGACCGGCGCCGTAGTTATTCTGGGAGCCCTGCTCCTGTGCCGGTACATGCTCGGCTCGATGAACATCTTCTACGCCGTCGTGAGCGGCGTGGTGGTGGGTGTTCTGATTGGCTGGGTCACCGAGGTTTACACGTCCGCTGACTATCGGTTCGTGAAGAACGTTGCCAATGCGACGGAGACCGGCCCGGCGACGACGATTTTGAGCGGCATCGCGCTTGGCATGAACTCGGCGGTTGTTCCTGTCATCATGATCTGCGCTGCGACGCTGATCAGCTACTACTTCGGCGGCATGTACGGCATCGCCTGCTCGGCGGTGGGCATGCTGTCCATCACCGGCATCACGCTGAGCGTCGACGCCTATGGCCCGATCGCCGACAACGCCGGCGGCATCGCCGAGATGGCCGAACTGCCGCACCACGTGCGGGAGATCACCGACCATCTGGACTCGGTGGGCAACACGACGGCGGCCATGGGCAAGGGGCTTGCCATCGGCTCGGCGGCTCTGACGGCTCTGTCCCTGTTCTCCGCCTATGCGGCGTCTGTGGGGCTCAAGAGCATCAACTTGGTTGACCCGTACGTCATGGTGGGCCTGTTCATCGGCGGCGTCCTGCCGTTCCTGTTCAGCGCTCTGACCATTGAGGCGGTCGGACGGGCCGCTCAGGCCATGATCGAAGAAGTTCGCCGCCAGTTCCGGGAAATCCCCGGCATCATGGAAGGCACCGGCCGGCCGGAATACGAGAAGTGCGTCGCTATTTCGACGGGCGCGGCCCTGCACGAGATGATCATCCCTGGCCTGATGGCCATCATCGTTCCGATCCTCGTGGGCCTGTTCCTTGGCGCCGAGGCTCTGGGCGGACTTCTGGGCGGCTCGATCGTCACCGGCGTCATGCTGGCCGTGTTCATGGCCAACGCCGGCGGCGCGTGGGACAACGCCAAAAAGTACATCGAGACCGGCACGCACGGCGGCAAGGGTTCTCCTCAGCACGCGGCGGCAGTCGTGGGCGACACGGTCGGCGATCCGTTCAAGGATACGTCAGGCCCGAGCCTGAACATTCTCATCAAGCTGATGAGCGTGGTCGCGCTGGTTCTGGCTCCGCTGTTCTCCTAAAAAAGAGGATCCGGCCGGCGGAAGGTTTTACCCGCTCCGGCTCGACAGGCAGAAAGGGCAACATTAGAATTGATGGGAGAGAGGGGAGCCTCTCTCCCATTTTTTGTCCTGAGACGAAAGGGGGCATCTGATGTCAGATCCGATTGTCGACCAAATCAAAGCAGCGCTGGACGTGGTCGAGGTCATCGGCGAGTCGGTTCGGCTGACGAAAAAAGGACGGAACTACACCGGACTGTGCCCGTTTCACGACGAGAAGACGCCTTCCTTCATGGTGTCCCAAGAGCGGCAGAGCTGGCACTGCTTTGGCTGCGGCAAGGGCGGCGACCTGTTCAGCTTCGTCATGCTCAAAGATGGCCTGTCGTTTCCCGAGGCGCTGGAGTACCTGGCCGCTCGGGCTGGAATCGATCTGCCCCGGCAGGGTCGGCGGCAGGTCAGCAAGGACTTGTTTGCCCTGATGGAAGAAGCTGTGTCCTTTTACCGGCAGGAGCTCCGCGGCCCCGGCGGCGCGGCGGCTCGGGCGTACCTTGAGCGGCGCAACGTCTCGCCCGAAGCGGCGGCTGCGTTTGAACTGGGCTGGGCGCCCAACGCGTGGCAGTCCCTCTCAGATCAGCTGAAGCGGGGCGGCGCGTCGGAAGCGTCGCTTCTCAAGGCCGGGCTGGTCATTCAGGGGAACCGGGGAAACTGTTATGATCGATTTCGCGGACGAGTGATATTCCCGATACGAAACGTTCCCAGCCGGGTCGTCGCGCTGGGCGGCCGGCTGATTGACGGCGAGGGAGCGAAGTACCTTAACAGCCCGGAAGGCGAGCTTTACTCGAAAAAGAACAACCTGTACCTGCTCGACCGGGCCAAAGAGAGCATTCGCGAGAAAGGCCGCTCCATTCTTGTGGAAGGGTACATGGACGCGCTGCGGCTTCACCTGTGCGGCTGGGCCGAAGGCGTGGCGTCGCTCGGGACGGCCCTCACGGAAGAGCAGGCGGCCCTGTTGAGACGATTTGCCGACAAGTGTTACATCTGCTATGACAGCGACCTCGCCGGCCAGACTGCCACCCTTCGGGGAATGTACCTGCTGGCGTCAGAAGGGCTGACCGTCTACGTGGTGACTTTGCCGGAAGGGAAGGACCCGGACGAGCTGTTGCAGATGCCCGGCGGGCCGGAATCGTTCACGAAAGCGTTGGACGGCGCCCTGCCGCTGGTGAGTCACCATATCAAGCTGTTTCGGGCCCAGGCCGAGCAGGACGGCGTCACCAAGGCAAGCCGAGACCTTCTCGAAAGCCTGTCGGTCCTGTCGTCGCTTGACCTGTCGCCGCACCGGGCGGAGCTGTGTCAAGCTCTGGGGCTGACCGACTACCAGCTGAGGCAGGAGCTGGAACGGTTCCGCCGTCCAGTCCGAGCTGACGTCAAGCGGTCTGAGACCGCCGCGCCTCAGAGTAAGACCTCGCAGAGGGATAAAATGTTTCACGAGAGCGAGGCCTGCATGACCTATCTTCTCTGGTCCCAAAAGGGCCTGCGTGGTGGGCGCGAGGCGCTCCAAGTGCCTAGGCTGCTCGAGACGCCCCTTTTGCAGGACATCGCGGCGGCCCTGCTCAGCGGCTCAGATCCGGGAGAGCTTGAAAGCCGTTGGCTTCAGCTGGGCGAAACGGCCCAAAAAGAAGCCCTGACGGAAGGGGAGTACAGCATTTCCCGCTTCGGCTCGACGGCGGAGGAACAGTGGAACGTGCTGCTTTCGGCGCTGCTCAGGCGGGCGACCGAGCGCCGATACGCGGCGCTGAAGGAAAAAATTCTGCGGGGCGAGGCGACCGAAGAGGAAGTCGCCCAATGGGGAAGCCTGAGCCGAGAGCTGAAATGCTCGGCGAAGGGGAGTTAATCCCTGTTTCCTTCATTTACAATAAGGTATAATCAACCAAGCTACTTTAACAATAGCGAGGAGAGACTATGCGGCTGGATAAATATTTAAAACTGTCCTGTCTCGTCAAACGCCGGTCCGTGGCCGCCGAGATGATTGACGCCGGAGCCGTTCGGCTCAACGGTCGGCCGGTCAAACCGGCCAGCGACGTGTCGGACGGCGACATCGTTTCTGTGGCGTTTCCGTTTCGGCTCGTCGAAGCCCGAGTCATTTCGAGCGACGAGAGGGCTTTAAGGCGGGGAGAACCGGCGGCTGAAATCGTGGCGGAACGGCGTCTTGACCCGGAGAAAAACCCGTGGGATGACCAAGCCGAAAGCCTGCAAGGAGGACACAAATGAGTACAATCGTTGGCATTCATGGCAGAGAGATCCTTGATTCCCGGGGCAACCCGACGGTTGAGGTTGAAGCGTGGCTTGACGACGGGACGATCTCCCGGGCGGCCGTGCCATCCGGCGCGTCTACCGGCTCGTTTGAGGCGGTCGAACTTCGCGACGGCGGCGACCGGTTCGGCGGCAAGGGAGTTACCAAGGCCGTTGGCTCGGTGAACGACGTTCTTGGCCCCGAATTGGTGGGCTTGGACGTGGAAGACCAGTCGTCGCTGGACACGCTGATGATTGACCTCGACGGCACCCCGAATAAAGGTCGGCTGGGCGCCAACGCCATTTTGGGCGTTTCCATGGCGGTCGCTCGCGCGGCGGCGATTTCCCATGACGTCCCCCTATGGGCGTATTTGGGAGGGCTAGGGCCCTTCGCCCTACCCACGCCGATGATGAACGTCATGAACGGCGGCGCTCACGCCGACAACACGCTGGACATTCAGGAATTTATGATCGTCCCGTTCGGCTTTTCGTCGGCCAGCGAGTCAATCCGCGCCGGAGCGGAGATTTATCACAGCCTCAAAAAAATTCTCGTCAAGGACGGCCTGAACACCGGGCTTGGCGATGAGGGCGGATTTGCGCCGAACCTAAAGACCAACCGTCAGGGGTTGGAATACCTCGTCAAGGCAATCGAAGCGGCGGGGTATGAGCCGGGCAAACAGGTCGGCATCGCCTTGGACGCGGCAGCCAGCGAGTTCTACAAAGGCGGCGTTTACGACTTCGCCGGCGAAGGGCGGAAATTTACCGCCGCCGAGCTGGCCGACTATTACGCCGAACTGTGCTCGGCCTTCCCGATCATGTCGATTGAAGACGGCATGGCCGAAGAGGACTGGGACGGCTTCAAGCTCTTCACCCAGCACATGGGCGGAAAACTACAGATTGTCGGTGACGACCTGTTCGTCACCAACCCGGAGCGGCTGGCGAAGGGAATTGAGCTCGGAGTCTGCAACTCGATTCTGATTAAGCTGAACCAGATCGGCACGGTGACAGAGACGCTGGAAGTAATCGACATGGCCCGCCGGGCCGGCTACAGCTGGATCGTGTCTCATCGGTCCGGCGAGACGGACGACAGCTTCATCGCCGACTTAGCGGTCGCCACGGCCAGCGGTCAGATTAAGACCGGAGCTCCGGCTCGGACTGACCGGGTCGCCAAGTACAACCAGCTGCTGAGGATTGAAGAGCGGCTCGGCGCCGGGGCGCGTTTTCTGGGCGCAGGGGCGTTTAAAGGATTCCGGGCCTGATCCCTGCAGCTTTGTGTGAGCAGTTTGACGAGAGGAAGACTGAAATGATCGAACGGACGGCTCGCCCTATTCCGCTGAAAAAAAACGAGATTACCGACCGGACAGTTGGGCGTCTGGTGGCGTACCGGAGGCTCCTGCAAGGACTTGAAGAAGCCGGCGCGGCGCTGATCTCTTCAAAGATGATCGGCGACATGCTGGGAATCAAGTCGAGCCAAGTGCGCAAAGACTTGTCCTATTTGGGCGAGTTCGGCAAGCGCGGCGTCGGTTACAGCGTTCCCAGACTGCTGAACGACCTGTCGTCAATATTGGCGCCGTTTGCCCGGTGGCGAATTGGGCTCGTCGGCTTGGGGCGCTTGGGCGAAGCCCTTTTAGGGCACAGCGCGTTCAGGAGCGACGACTATGAGATCGTCGCGGCGTTCGACGTCGACGGGGCAAAAATCGGCCGGTCCTTTGCCGGTTGGAAGTGCTACTCGATGACGGGAATCAGCGAGACGATACGGGAGCTGGGAATATCGGTCTTGATGATCACCACCCCGGCGGCCGCCTCTCAGTCGGCTGTCGACGCGGCGCTGGCTGGTGGGCACATTAAGGGGATACTCAACTTCAGCCCCGTCTCTTTAACCGTCCCACAAGGCGTCGAGGTCAACGACGTGGATATTTCAGTCGAGCTGGAAAAACTTCTGTTCAGGCTCAAGTTCAACGACCAGCAGAGAAAGGTGTCCGCCGGTCTGGAAACCAATATGGTACAATAGTCCATATCTTTAGACACAGTTTTTTGGAGGAGGCGTTGCAGTTGCAGCAGCAGGGACAGATGATGCAGTCCGTCATCATGATCGTGGTAATGATCGCCATTTTCTACTTTCTTCTCATTCGTCCGCAGAAGAAGCGCCAGAAGAAGCACGACGAGATGCTTCAGTCGATCAAGCGCGGCGACGTGGTCATCACGGCCGGCGGCTTCTGGGGAACGGTTCGTGACTTCAAGGACGACAGCCTGATCATCGAGATCGCCTCAGGCGTCAAGGCGAAGGTCATGAAGAGCTCCATTTCCGCTCGGGTGAACGAAGTTTCCTCGTCCGCGGAGGAAAAGCCGGCAGAACAGAAGCCGGCCGAGGAGCCGAAGGCAGCGGAAGAAACGGCAGAGGATAAAAAGACCGACTGACGTTTTGGGGACTGAGCGACTGGGGGATCCCGTCGCTCTTTTTGTGTGACTCGCTCCGGCGAGTTCGTCTGTACATTGTCCCTTCAGGAGGAGTTTATATATGCAGAAAAAAGATCGCTGGCGCCTGATCTTTGTGCTCGTTGTTCTGGCCGTGGCCGCGTACTTCGTGTTCCCCCTCCGCGGTCGGATCAAACTGGGCCTTGACCTATCAGGCGGCGTAAATATCGTTTTGAAGGCAGTTCCTCAGCCCGGCACGGAGCTGGGAACAGATTCAATCGACCGTCTGCTCGTTGTCCTGCGCAACCGAATCGACCAGTACGGCGTGACCGAGCCGCTGATGCAGCGGCAGGGAGCCGATCGGGTCGTCGTCGAGCTGCCGGGCGTGGATAACCCGGAGGCGGCACTGAACCTTATCGGCAAGACGGCCCTGCTGGAATTTCGGCAGGTCATCGACAGCACCCGCCCTCTTCCCCCGCAGGCAAAACGGGAGAACTACGACTCTGATGCGGAGTTCCAAGAGGCTGTAGCTCGCTGGAACGCCTACCGGGACCAGCAGGAAGCCCTGAAGGCGTCCATGGAGGCCAAGGCTAAGAGCGAAGGCGGCAACTCGATTGCCACCGACGAGGACGGAGCTATCTATCAGCTCGGCGCTACTTACTTAACGGGCAAGGACCTGAAGAACGCCGGCGTGGATTACGACAGCTTGGGCCGTCCCGTGGTGTCGCTGGAGTTCAACGACAAGGGCACTGACCTGTTTGACAAGGCTACGGCCGACAACGTGGGCAAGCAGATTGCCATGGTTCTGGACGGTCGGGTCATCTCGGCGCCTCGGGTCAACGAGCGCATTTCCGGCGGCCGGGCTCAGATCTCCGGGCGCTTTACCCCTGATGACGCCCGCGGCTTGGCAATCATGCTGCGCGCCGGCGCCCTGCCGGTTGGCGTCGAAGTCCTTGAGAACCGTTCAGTCGGCCCGTCCTTGGGTAGCGACTCGATCCGCGACGGCCAGTTCGCCGGGCTGGTGGGCATCGCCGCCGTGTTCATCTACATGATCGTCTTTTACCGCGTGCTCGGCGTGACGGCAGACATCTCGCTCTGCACAACCATGCTGCTGCTGTTCGCCATGCTCATCGGCTTTAAGGCCACCTTGACGCTGCCGGGCGTGGCGGGGATCGTGCTCACCGTCGGGATGGCGGTTGACAGCAACATCCTGATCTTTGAGCGAATGAAGGAAGAGACGGCGCTTGGCCGTTCGCTTCACGCCGTCATTACCGCCGGGTTCAGCAAGGCCCTGTCCACGATTCTCGACGCGAACATCACCACGGTCATCGCCGCGGCGGTCCTGTTCCACTACGGCAGCGGGCCCCTTCGGGGCTTTGCCCTGACCCTGACCATCGGTATTGTGGCCAGCCTGTTCAGCGCGCTGGGCGTGAACCGAGTGCTGCTTCAACTGATGGTGGATTACACCAAGTTGCCCATCATTGGGCGGCGGAAGGAGGTCAACGCATGAAAAAGCCGTTTGCCTTCCCGTTCATGAAGTACCGCAAGTTCTTTATCGCTCTCGCCTGCGTGATGGCGGTCACCGGAGCGCTGCTCGTCCTGTGTATCGGCTTCAACAAGGGCATTGACTTCACCGGCGGCAACCTGCTTCAAGTGGAATTTTCCGACCCGATTTCGGTCGGGGCGGTTCGGGCAGAGCTGGCAAAGGAAGGTTATGCTCGGGCGACCA
Source organism: Jonquetella anthropi DSM 22815 (assembly GCF_000237805.1). Lineage (GTDB taxonomy): Bacteria > Synergistota > Synergistia > Synergistales > Dethiosulfovibrionaceae > Jonquetella > Jonquetella anthropi. The sequence continues at coordinate 293,986 of NZ_CM001376.1, forward strand.
TTCAGGCGTTCAGCGACCGGGGCGTGAATATTCGCTTTCAGGGCACCGAAGAGGGGGCTGACGATCAGGCCCTTCGTGACAGCCTGATGGCCGCGCTGGACAAAATCCAGGCGGGCAAAGTGAAACTGCTCAGCTTTGAGATGGTCGGTCCCACCGTCGGCGGAGAGCTGACCCATCAGGCGGTTCTGGCGACGACGTTGGCGCTGATCGGCATTCTGATTTACGTCGCGTTCCGGTTCCAGTTCCGTTTCGCCGTCGTCAGCGTCCTCGCCCTAGTTCACGATACCATGATCGTCTTAGGATTCTTCTGTTTGTTTCATCGGGAGATCGCGATGCCGTTTATCGCAGCCATTCTCACCACGGTTGGCTACTCGCTGAACGACACGATCGTTATCATGGACCGGGTCAGAGAGAACTGGAAGCAGCGACGGACGATCGGCATGGCGGCACTGATGGACAACTCGATCAACCAGACCTTGGGGCGGACGGTCAACACGACGGTTACCACTTTCATGCCGGTTCTGGCGTTCTACCTGCTGGGCGGTCCGGTGCTCGCCAACTTCTCGTTGGCCCTGATGATCGGCATCATCGCCGGTACGTTCAGCTCGCTGTGCTTCACCACGTCGGCGCTGGTCTTCTGGTACGACAAGTACCCGGTGAAAGATAGTTAGCGCGCTCAGGCCGCCCTCGTCCGAGGGCGGCCTTTTTGTTTCCCTCTGCGGTGTCTTTGTCTTCGCGGGACGGCGACGTTCCGCTGGGTGGACGTCTGGGGCCGGTTTGGTATAATACTTCTTGTCGAAAGTCCTCGGACGGATGGGCCGGGCTGGCTTTCGACGATCAGCCCGGGTGACGGAATGGTAGACGTTGGGGACTTAAAATCCCCTGCCTTTGGGCGTGCGGGTTCGATTCCCGCCCCGGGCACCAGAGGCGTTCGGTCCTGTGCATGTTCAATGCACAGGACTTCTTTTTATGAATTGGTTGGGCAGGTGCCGCGTTGAAAACCGTTCAACTGAGATTGATGAGGAGTCCTTTATGAGGGAGGGATCAAAGCAGCTTCGTATCAAAACAAAAAGCGGCCCCTCACGGTTTTAACCGTGAAGGGCCGCTGATGTTTAAGGACGCCTTTGGTGAGAGACTGACTTTTGAACCGTTTGAAACTAGCGGTCCAAGCGCTCCAAGCCGTCAGGACTGTCCGCGTCGTTGGGCGTTTTCTTCCGCGCCGGCGAGGCGGTCTCCCAAGCGAGCCGAGCGAACGCGACGGCGGGGAAAAGGGGCGCGACTGCCAGCCATGGGGCGATCGTCCACAGCGCGGCGGCCAGCGCCAGCAAAAAGGCCAAGGCGACAGCCCAAAAGATGATCTGACTTCGGCGCCCGCCGGCCGGCCTCAGGGCGACGAAGCCACAGGCGGGCATAAGAACGGCTAAGGCAAGCAATGCGGCGGACAAGATTCGGTGTTCGGCGATCCAGCTCATGGGTCCTCCTGTGTCTGGTTCTTGACAGGGTCTGCCCCCGTGATAGTATAAAAGACGCCCCGAAACCGGGGCTTTTCTTATCATATCACACCCGCGCTGACCGCACGGGGATGCGAGGTGGCCGAATGAACCGACCGAGTGCGCTGATACTGGCGGCCGGCAAGGGAACGCGGATGAAGAGCCGTCGTCCGAAGGTGATGCAGACGCTGCTGGGCGAGCCGATGCTGTATTACGTCTTGAGCGCCCTGCGCGACGCGGGAGTTTCCGACGTCTCTGTTGTCGTCGGCTACGAGGGCGAATGTGTCGCGTCGTGGCTGCAAAAGTTCTGGCCGTCCGCGTCGGTCGTCTGGCAAAAAGAGCAGCTCGGCACAGGACACGCCGTGATGATGGCGTCCGACTGGCTGTCAAGCCGGGGTGACGTGGTCGTCGTCAACGGTGACATGCCGATGGTGACGGGCGATGACTTCGTCCGGTTCTTCGACGGTTCGGACGCCGATTGGTCGTTTGTGACGACTCAGCTGGCCGATCCGACCGGCTACGGGCGGGTGATCCGCTCTGGCAGTTCGGTGAAGATCGTGGAGCAGAAGGACGCTTCGCCTCAGGAGCTGGCCTGCAGCGAAATCAACGTGGGAATCTACCGGGCCAGCGGAAGCGATTTTCTGGCCGGGCTGGCGTCCCTTCGGCCGAACAACAGCCAGAAAGAGTATTACATCGTCGACCTCATCTCGTGGGCCTTGTCTCAGGGCCGATCGGTTCAGCCGGTGCTCCTTCCGCCGGAGAACCTGTGCGGCGTCAACGACCCGATGGAGCTTGCCCGGCTGAACGGGCTGATGAGAGATCGGGTGAACCGCCGCTGGATGGCCCAAGGGGCGAAGCTGGCCGAACCGCTCACGACGTGGATTTCGCCGGCATCGTCATTTGAAGGTGAAGTGACTCTCGCGCCGAACGTTCAGCTGTGGGGAGAAACGGAGCTGGGCGACGGCTGTGAGCTCGGAACCGGGACTGTGCTGACGAACTGCCGGCTCGGCAAGCGGGTCATCTGCCGTCCCTACGTGGTCGCTCAGGACTCGCAGGCCGCCGATGACGCGGTTTTAGGGCCGTTCTGTTTCCTTCGGGAGGGCTCGCAGCTGGCTCAAAAAGCGCTGGTCGGTCGGTTTGTGGAGCTCAAAAAGACCTGTGTCGGCGAGGGGAGCAAGGTGCCTCACCTGACATATTTGGGCGACACGACGGTCGGAAGCGGTTCCAACATCGGGGCTGCCACAGTCACTTGCAACTATGACGGGGCGAAAAAGCACCCGACCGTCATCGGAAACAGGTGTTTCATCGGCAGCGACACCATGCTGGTCGCGCCCGTCACGGTTGAGGACGGAGCGACGACGGCCGCCGGTTCGGTCATTACGAGCGACGTGCCGGCCGACTCGCTGGGAATCGGGAGAAGCCGACAGGTCAACATCAAGGGGTGGCGGAAGCAGCAGAAACCGCACAGCGACGAAAGGAAGGCGTGAACGATCATGAATTCGGAGAACAGACCGGCGGTACTTCTTTCAGGGACAGCTCACGAGGAGTTTTCTCAGAAAGTGAGTCAGGAACTGGGCATTGATCTGACGAAAGTTCATCACTATCGGTTTGCTGACGGCGAAGTGGGCCTTTCCATCGACGAGAGCGTTCGGGGCGACGATGTGTACGTCATTCAGCCCACCTGCGCGCCGGTGAACGACAACCTGATGGAGCTGCTGGTCATGGTTGACGCCCTGCGCCGCGCCTCGGCGGCCCGAATCAATCTGGTCATGCCGTATTTCGGCTACGCCCGTCAGGACCGGAAGGCCAAGGGCAGAGAGCCGATCTCGGCGAAGCTGGTCGCTAACCTGATCGAGCACGCCGGAGCTCACCGCGTGCTGGCGGCTGACCTGCACGCTGGCCAGATTCAGGGCTTTTTCGATATTCCGGTCGATCATCTGCTGGGCGTTCCGCTTCTCGCCTCATGGTTCAAGCGCAACGTGGTCAAGGACGCGTCCCCGGATAGCATTGTGGTGGTCTCACCCGACGCTGGCGTCGTCGTCCGCGCCAGAAAAATGGCCACGCTGCTGGGCGCTGATATCGCCATTGTGGACAAGCGGCGGGACCACGGCAAGCAGAACGTCAGCGAGGTCATGGAGATGATTGGCGCCGACGTGAAGGGAAGAACCTGCATCATCATCGACGACATGATCGACACCGCCGGAACCATCGTCAACGCGGCGCGGGCGCTGCGCGACAAGGGCGCCGAAAAGGTCTTCTGTTCGGCGACTCACGGCCTGTTCTCCGGCCCGGCGATTGAGCGTCTGAAGGATCCTGCCGTTACCGGAGTGGTAGTAACTGATACTGTCCCGTTGCCAGAGAACAAAAAATTGGATAAAATGACCCAAGTGTCAATGGCACCACTTTTTGCGGAAGCCATTCGTCGCATTCACTGTGAGTCGTCGGTGAGCAGCCTGTTTAATTAGCCCTCCCCAGCAACTCCAGAGAAAATTAGAGGAGGAATAGAAATGTCCGAAAACGTGAAAATCATCCTTGAGGCTCGGAACGAGACTGGCAAGGAAGTCTGCGGCCGTCTGCGCCGTCAGGGCTGCCTGCCGGTTGTGGTGTATGGCCCCGGCATGAAGGAACCGCTGCTTGCCAAGACGGACGCCAAGGCGGCTGAAGCGTATCTGGTCGGCGACTTCAAGAGCTGCCAGTATGACGTGACCCTGCCCTGCGGGACAGTGAAGACCTGCTCGATCAAGTCCGCTGCCAAGAACCACGGCACCGACCAGCTGCTTCACATCGACTTCTACTGCGCCGAGTAACGCCGTGCGGCTGATTGTCGGTCTCGGCAACCCCGGGATCGAGTACGCCCAGACGAGGCACAACGCCGGCTGGATGCTTTTAGATCGGCTGGTGGACCGGCTGAACGCCGGCGGTGGACAGGGGAAGTTCTCCGGGCAGCTCTGGGGACCTCTAAGCGTCGGCTCTGAGCGTCTTCTTCTGCTCAAGCCGCTCACCTACATGAACGCCAGCGGTCAGGCGGTGGGGGAAGTCGCTCGGTACTGGAACATCGCCCCGTCTGATATCCTCGTCTTGAGCGATGAAATTAACTTGGCTCCCGGCCGTCTTCGGTTCCGAACTTCCGGGTCGGCGGGTGGCCATAACGGACTCAAGTCCGTGATAGCCCATCTTGGGACGGCCGAATTTGGCCGCCTTCGGATTGGTGTGGGCGGAAAGCCTCAGGGAAGCGACTTGGCAGATCACGTGCTGGGGCGCATGTCCCCGACCGATCGGGAGCTGGAAGAGCGCGCCCTTCAGGCGGCCGAGGAGTTCTGTCTCCTGTGGCTGACAGAGACGCCTTCCGAGCTGATGAATCAGGTCAACGGTTTTCGATGCGATAACGAAGACGGTCAGGTTCGGGCCTGACCGTCTTTATTTGTGCTTTGAGAAGTGATGGAGGAATAAGGACATGACGAGTCGGCTGTGCGAATTAGCCGAAGACGCGTGGCGTTTGGGTCGGGCCGTTCAGCTGCCGCTGGACGGCTTCGGCCCTGCGTGGGCTCTTTCGGGGCTGACCGGCGGTCTGGTTCTCGTGCCCCACGCGGCCGACGCCCGACGATTGAAAGGCGACTTGGCCGTTCTGGGACAGCCGGCAGCCTTCCTGCCCGAGCCGCCGCTTGACGCTCAGAACCTGCGCGGCGACGGCGTTTGGCTTGAGCGCGGCAGCGTCTGGAACAGGTGGCTGGAAGACGAAGGAATCCTGATCGTCACGCCCGGCGGGCTGTGCACTCCCATGCGCTCGCCCGACGGGGCGATGACCATCACGCTCGGCCAAGAGGTCGGACGAGATCACTTGGTGCGGTGGCTGATCGGGCAGGGGTACCGCCGCCAGTCAATGGTCTGGGAGCGGGGCGACATGGCCGTCCGCGGGGCAGTCGTGGACTTTTATGACCCGTCGGCTCAGTGGCCGGTGCGCGTCGAGTTTTTTGACGACGACGTGGAGGCCATGCGGCTGTTTGCTCCCAAGTCGCAGCGGAGTTTTGAGACGGTTTCCCAAGCGGTCGTCAACAGTGCCAGATCCCAAGTCGGTTCGGCCCGGCTTCCGGCCATTCCGGACGGCCGGCGCTGCGTCCTGCTGTCGCCGAAGGACTTGGAAAACCGCGCGTCGTCGTTCGTTTCTCTGTGGAACCAGCTCGGCCTCGGGGGTGAGCTGACGGACGAGACGTGGAACGACGTCGTTCTTGCCCTTGGGCGAAAGCCTCACGTTCGGCTCGTCAAAGAGCCGCCGGCTGACGTCGTCCTCAAGTTGAGCGAGCCGCCGTTTTTCCGCGGCGACTGGGCTCAGGCCCGGTCGTGGTGCTCGGTCATGGAGTCGTCGGGTTTTTCCATCCACGTGGCCAGCTCGTCGGTGACTCGGCCGGAAAGCCTGTGCGGGTCCGCCCAGCTGGTGGGCTCCGTCAGTCCGTCATCGGGGATTGTTGACAGCGCCCTGCACGACGTCTGGCTCAGCGACTGCGAGCTGTTTGGGGTCAGCGATTCATCTCGGGAACGGGCAGACGGCGAACTGCCCGACGAACTGCAGAACAAGCTGTCGCCGGGCCAGTGGCTCATTCATGAGCGGTACGGGGTCTGCCAGTTTTTAGAAACCGGTCGGGAAAAGTTTGGAACTCAGAGCTACGAGACGCTGGTGCTCGGCTTTGCTGACGGCAAGCGGCTGATCATCCCGTTTTCGGACCTGTACAAGCTCACCATCTGGGACGGCGACGGCGAACCGCAGGCCGACAAACTGGGCTCAAAACGCTGGTCCGGCGCCAGAGAAAAGGCCGAAGCCCAGATCGAGCAGGAAGCGCAGGAGCTTCTCACGCTCTATGCCACCCGGGCCATCACGCCCGGGCGGGCTTTTGCCCCAAACGGTGAAATGCGGAGCCTGTTCGACCAATCATTCCCTTATCGGGAGACGAGAGATCAGCTGAAAGCCATTCGGGAAATTGACTCGGACATGGAGCGCCCGTTCCCCATGGACAGGCTTCTGGTAGGCGACGTGGGGTACGGCAAAACGGAAGTGGCGCTTCGGGCGGCGGTCAAGGCGGTTGAAAACGGCCTGCAGGCGGCATTCGTCGCGCCGACGACCGTTTTGGCCCAGCAGCACTACCGAACCTGTCTGGCCCGGATCGGGGACCTGCCGATCCGAACGGCCCTGCTGAGCCGAATGGTGACGCCGGCGGGGCAAAAAAAGATACGAACTGGGCTGGCAGAAGGGACGATCGATCTAGTCGTCGGTACTCACAGCCTGTTTCGGACCGCGCTGGAATTTAAAAATCTTGGCCTGCTGATTCTGGACGAAGAGCACCGGTTCGGCGTGGCTCACAAGGAGTCGTTAAAGGCGACCCACCCGGGCGTGGACGTGCTGTCCCTGTCGGCGACGCCAATTCCCCGAAGCCTCTCCATGGCGTGGCGGGGGATCAAGGACATATCGCTGCTGACGACGCCGCCGGCGTCCCGGGGAAGGATTTACACCGTCACTGGGCCGTGGAGCGAATCGCTCGTCTCCGACGCCTTGGCCCGGGAGCTTCAGCGGGGCGGACAGGTTTACTACCTGCACAACCGGATTGAGGACATTCAGCAGGTGGCATGGCGGGTTTCCCAGCGTTTTCCCGACGCGCCGCTGGCCGTGGCCCACGGGCAGATGAACCAGCGGGAGCTGGAAGACGTCATGGAGCGGTTCTACCGCGGCGCCGTGCAGATTCTCATCTGCACGACCATCGTGGAAAGCGGCTTGGACGTGGCCCGGGCGAACACCCTGGTCGTCGATGACGTCCGTTGGCTTGGACTGGCCCAAATGCACCAAATACGCGGCCGTATCGGCCGGCGTCAGGAAGACGGGTACGCCTATTTCCTGTACCCGGGCGACGACGCGTCCCTTCCCGGCCAAACCTGGGAGCGGCTTGAAGCGCTCGGCGCGATGGAGAGCTCCGGCGGCGGCTATCGGCTCGCCCAGAGGGACTTGGAAATACGCGGAGCCGGGGAAATTCTGGGCACGAGTCAGCACGGGTTCAAGCAGAGAATCGGCTACAGCCTGTACTACAGAAAGCTCAGAGAGCGGATCGCCCAGCTCCGAGGCGAGTCACAGCCGCCGGTTGAAGTGGCAGTTTTGTTCCCGTTGGACGTCCCCGAGACCTACATGCCGTCGGTGGAGCTGAGAATCGGCCTGTACCGCCGACTGGCGGAAGGTCTGAGCGCCGAGGATCGAAACCGGCTGACGAGCGACCTGACCGACCGGTACGGCCCCCTGCCGCCTCAGGTACAAGGGTTGCTTGCTCTGGCGCTGGTGCGCCGGGAAGGCCGCCGAGCCGGGCTGGAGAGCTTGAAGGCGATGGACAGTCACTGCTGGGCAAAAACGGTTTCCGGAGTCAGCTCCGTTCCGCGCCGTTGGGTAGCTAAAGGCGGGGCGATGGCTGGTCCGGGCGGCCCGGCGGGCTTGGCCGATCTGGCCGACTGGGTGGAGCGTCGGACGACAGAGCTTGAGTCAGAGCAGAGATAACGACAGAACAGGACGGTGAACGAGAGTGGCAGAATACGGTTTCGATCGGCTGGTAAAAATCATGGAGCAGCTTCGGGCGCCCGGCGGGTGCCCATGGGACAGGAAGCAGACCTACGACACCCTGTGCGCCAACATCGTCGAGGAAGCCTATGAACTGGTTGACGCCATTCACTCCCGCCAGCGGGACGGGACCGACCATATGGTGGAGGGATGCGGAGACCTGCTCCTGCAGGTGGTGTTCATCTCGACTATCGCTTCAGAACTGGGCGATTTCTCGGTCGCTGACCCGATCAAAGCCATCTGCGACAAACTGATTCGGCGGCATCCTCATATTTTCGGCGAGAGCCGCGCCGACACGCCGGAAGAGGTCCTTGCCAAGTGGGAGGCCATCAAGGCTTCTGAGCGGGCCGCCAAGGGAAAAGCGGACGAGTCCATTCTGTCCGGAGTTCCCCGCTCTCTGCCCGCGTCGGTGAAGGCCCTTCGGATCCAGCAGAAGGCCGCGTCGGTCGGTTTCGACTGGAAGAAAGGCGACTCCAAGCCGGTGCTCGACAAAATCAAAGAGGAACTCGCAGAAGTCGAAGCGGCTCTGGGCGATCAGGAGCAGCTGACCGATGAAATCGGCGACTTGCTCTTCGCGGTGATTAACCTGGCGCGCCGTCATCACGTGGACCCAGACTCGGCTCTGGCCCGGACGAACGACAAGTTCATCCGCCGGTTCGGCTTTGTCGAAGGGCAGGTCCGAGCCGACGGACGGAAGTGGGAGGACTTCACGCTGGAAGAGCTCGACAAGTTCTGGGAGATGGCGAAAGCCGGAGAACAGCAGGTGTGATATAGTAAGGGCAATGCAAAAGACAAGCGCAGACGCCGAAAAGCGCTCATGGAGGGGTTGAAGAAGATGGACGGTCATAAAGTAGGGATAACCGAGCTGGTTCTTCGCGACGGACACCAGTCGCTGATGGCAACCCGAATGAGCACGGCAGAAATGGTGCCGGCTCTGGAAATGATGGACGAAATCGGCTATCACGCCATGGAAGTTTGGGGCGGCGCCACGTTCGACGCGGCCATGCGGTTTCTCGACGAAGATCCGTGGGAACGGCTCCGGACGATCCGCCGTCTGGTCAAGAAGACGAAGCTCCAAATGCTCCTGCGGGGACAAAACCTCGTAGGCTATCGGCACTACGCCGACGACACGTGCCGCGAGTTCGTCAAGCGCGCTGTGGGCAACGGGATCGACATCATCCGAATCTTCGACGCGCTGAACGACCTGCGGAACTTGGAAGTCACCGCCGAGCAGACCAAAAAAGAAGGAGCTCACCTGCAGCTCTGCTTCTCCTACACCACGTCGCCGGTTCACACCACCGAGGCGTTCATCGAGCTTTCCAAGTCCATGAAGGACATGGGCGCTGACTCAATCTGCATTAAAGACATGGCGGGCCTGCTGACGCCGACGGCCGCCAGAGAGCTCGTTATCGGCATCAAGGCCGGCACGGGCCTTCCGGTGGAAATTCACTCTCACACGAGCTGCGGACTGGCCTACATGACGCACTACGCGTCAATTGAGGCCGGGGCCGATGTGGTGGACTGCGCCCTGTCTCCGTTCTCCGGGACGACGAGCCATCCCTGCACGGAAAGCCTCGTCGCCGCTCTGGCTGGCAGCCCGTGGGACACTGGCTTGGACCTGAAGGCTTTCATTCCGATTGCCGCGCACTTCAAGAAGGTGCGGGCCGCTCACGAGGACTTATTCGTCAAGGCCAAGGGGACGAACACCGACATTCTGGTGTCCCAGATCCCCGGCGGCATGTACTCCAACCTAGTCAACCAGCTGCGAGAGGCCAAGGCCGAAAACCGATTGAACGAAGTGCTGGAAGAAATTCCGTACGTGCGCGCCTGCATGGGCTATCCGCCGTTGGTCACGCCGTCGAGCCAGATCACCGGCACTCAGGCGACGCTCAACGTGCTGAGCGGCAAGCGGTGGAAAATGGTCCCCAAGGAAGTCAAGGCGTACTTTTTAGGGCAGTACGGCCAGCCCCCAGCGCCGATGGACGAGGAAGTGCGCCGCATGATCATCGGCGACGAAAAGCCGGTCGTCGGCCGCCCTGCCGATTCCATCGCCCCTGAGCTTGAGGCGGCCCGCCGCGAAGTGGCGCCGTGGATGACCCAGCCGGAAGACGTGCTCACGTATGTCATCTTCCCGGCGGTGGCTAAGGACTTCCTGATGAAGAAACTCGCCAAGGAGACGAAGCGGGACGTAGGGTTGGGGACACTTGAAGACGGAGCCTATCCCGTTTAACTTGGCCAAGACTGAAAGCCCGGCGCGAAGGAGGCTGAGGGCTTGAAGCAGGAAACCGAACGGGCCCTGACGGTCAGCTGTCCTCTGACGTCGGTGGCCCGGAAGATCGCCGGCCCGCGGGAAGAGTATCTCCGAGAGCTGGAGCGGCGGTACGACGCCGAACTGGTTTACCGGGACGGTGAGTTCTTTTTGACAGGCAATGACGACGAAGGGACGTCCCGCGCCCGGACGGTTCTCTCCCAGCTGATCAAGGCGGGGGAAGGCGGGGCGTCCATTACGCCGGAAATCGTTCGTTACGCGGCAGATCAGGTGGACCGAAGGGGATCGGTCGACCTGATGTCGCTGTGGCAGGAAACGGTGTGCCTGACCTACCGAGGGAAGCCTATCCGGGTAAAAACGGCGGGACAGAAGGCGTACCTTCGGGCAATGGCCGACAACACCATCACGTTCGGAATCGGCCCGGCCGGCACGGGCAAGACCTATCTGGCCGTCTGTGAGGCAGTGCGCCAGCTGAGGGAGAAAAACGTTTCCCGGATCATCCTCGTCCGCCCGGCCGTGGAGGCCGGAGAAAGCCTCGGCTTTTTGCCCGGCGACCTTCGGGAAAAGGTCGAGCCCTACTTGAGGCCGCTGTACGACGCCTTCTTTGAGCTCCTATCGCCGGAGCGTTTCTCCCGCTTGGCCGACAAAGGCGTCATTGAGATCGCTCCGTTGGCTTACATGCGCGGCCGGACTCTCAACGAGAGCTTTATCATTCTCGACGAAGCCCAGAACACAACGCCCGAACAGATGAAAATGTTCCTCACCCGCACCGGGTTCGGCTCGAGGGTCGTCGTCACCGGCGACCTGACTCAGGTCGACCTGCCGGGCGGCCGCCAATCGGGGCTGAAAGTGGTGTGCGACGTGCTGGCCGACGTGCCGGACGTCGCCTTTGTCCACCTGAGCCAGGAAGACGTGGTTCGCCACGAGATCGTTCAGCGGGTCGTCGCGGCATACGAGCGCTACGACGCCGCTCAGGAGAGCCATTCATGATCGAGTATCGTTCTCTGCGCCGCCGGATTTTGCAGGCCCTTCTGTTCTTCCGCCGGGGGCTTTTCGCGTTCTTGCCGTTCGGCATCGCCATGGGCATCGCCTTAGGGGCCGTGGCGCTTCGCTGGAGCATTATCGACGCCAAGTGGTCGTTTTCGGTCGGTCTGCCGGCCCCTGTCACGTTCTACGCCCTGACTGAAATGACCTACGACGACCCGGAAGCCACACGAAAGCTGCAGGAGCAGGTGCGTCAGAGCATTATCGGCGCTTCCGTTCAGGGGCGGATGAACACCGAGGAAGGTTTCCAGTCCGAGTATCAAACTCTGCTGAACAACCCGTCGTCCGACACCTTCCTGTCGCCCGAGCTTCGCTCCGTGATCGACGGGCTGACGCTGGACAAGCGGGAAAACCTGCTGGCGGTCGTCCGTTCAATTCGCGACGACATCAACCGCAACCAGTTCTTGACTCCGGAGCGCAAGGACGAGCTGATTTGGCAGAGAATGGAAATCCTAGAGCCGGATCCGGCTCTGGCGAACTTGGCGTTTCAGCTGCTTCTTGAGCTGACAGAAAACGACGCAATGGCCAGCCAAGCGATGACCGACCGGCTGCGCGACTTGGCCGCCAGCAGCGTGCCCACAGTTCACCGAAAGATTTTCCCCGGCGACACCATCGTTCTGCAGGGCGAGGTAGTCACCAAACAGATCGCGGCGCTTTTAAAGGCTCAGGGATACCCGGAAGGAACGCTCCCTTGGGGCAGCATCGTCATGGCGATGGTGGCGTCGTTCCTCGCCACGCTCTGGATCGGGCGCATCGCGGACCTCTCGGTGATTCACCACGGCGCTGACAGCACTCAGGGAAGCTGGGCTTTTATGCTGTCGCTGATGGCTATCACGTGGTTTACCGAGATCTTCGGCCTGCAGTTTGGGATCGTGAGCTTGGGCGTCCTGCCGATGATCGCTTTTGTGTTCCTTACCGAGCCCGACCTCGTGGCAATCCACTTGGCCCTTTCTATTTCCATTTCCGGCGCCGTAATCACCAGCGGGACGGCAAGCAGTTCGTTTGTGATGAGCGTCATTTCAGGCGCGTTCGCGTCCCTGTTCAGCCTGAACCTGTTCAAAGGGCGCTTCTCCCGGCTCCTGCTCTTTTTGCGTCTGACCGCGCTGGGCGTCTCGATCGTGGTGATGAACTCCTTCTTAGCCGTTGGGCTCAGCAGTCAAATGGACGTCAAGACCTTCGGCGTTTCGCTGATCGCCGTCTTCCTGCTCAGCACCGCTACGGTCGTCACCTTGCCGGTGGTCGAAGCGGTATTCGACGTCCTCTCGCCGCTGCGCCTGATGGAGTTGACCCACCCGAGCCACCCGCTTCTGCGGCGGCTTCAGATGGAGGCCCCCGGCACGTACCACCACACGCAGATGGTGGGCAACATCGCCGAAGCCGCGGCCGAGCGCATTGGTCTGAACCCGCTCTTGCTGCGGGCTGGGGCATCGTTCCACGATATTGGCAAGCTCCGCCGGCCCCAGTACTTCATCGAAAACCAACTTTCAGGCGTCAACGCTCACGATACCTTGACGCCCACCATGTCAGCCCTCATCATCCTGTCTCACGTGAAAGACGGGCTTGAAATGGCCGAGGAATATCACCTGCCCATGCGGCTTCGGGACTTTATCCCTGAACACCACGGCACGACCTGTTTAACGTATTTTTACAAGAAGGCTCTGAAGGACGGAGAAAACCCGCAGATTGACCAGTTCTGCTACCCGGGACCCAAGCCTCAGACCCGCGAGACGGCCCTTTTGATGCTGGCCGACTCGGTTGAGGCGTCGGCAAGAGGGGCGAGCCGGTCGATTCAGCGGCTGTCAGACCTTCAGTCCCTCATCGAGAGCGTCGTCGCGTCAAAGATTGACGCCGGCCAGCTGGACAACGTGCCGTTCACGCTGAAAGAGCTGACCGAAGTCAAGGAATCAATGCTCGAAACCCTCCGGTCAATGTACCATACCAGAGACATCAAGCCCATCGAGCCGGATCGGGGCAAAAAAGGCAGCCCAACGGAAAAAGCGGAGAAGGCCGAAAAAGCTGAAAAGACTCCGTCGGCCGGTCAGGCCGCCGAGTCGCCGAAAGAAAAGGGGCCAAACTCGTGAAAGTCAGCCTTGCGTGGGAAAAATCAGAAGCCGGCGGCCTCTTAGAAGAGTGGCTGGCGTCTCATCAGGGCGACCTGAGCTGCGTTCTCGAAGAGCTGTACCGGGAAAATTTTCCAGAAAGCAGCGGTTGGGACGAGCTTGAAATATCGCTTCAGTTCTTGGACGAAGAGGCCATGGCGGCCTTGAATGGCCAGTACCGAGGCGAGAACCGGCCCACCGACGTGCTGTCGTTCCCGCTGTGGGAGAACGACGGGCATCTGGAACTGCCGCCGGCAGGCGGCGTGCTCCCGTTGGGGGATCTGGTGTTCTGCCGTCCGGTCTTGGATGCCAACGCCGCCGCGGCCGGAACGTCCGTCCAGTCAGAACTGGCGCTTCTGCTGGCCCACGGAGCACTTCACCTCATCGCGTGGGATCATGACACCGAAGAGCGCCGGGCGGCCATGTGGGCCGTTCAGGAACGATACAGGCAACGTATTCTCGAGCGCGCAGGCGCTTGCGTTAAGGAAGGATGAGTCATGTCAGGCGACATACCCCATCAATGCGGCCTCGTGCTGGTGCTGCTCGTTTTCTCGGCCCTTTACAGCGGCGCTGAAACGGCGATCACCTCCGCCAGCCCGGCAAAACTGCTGTCAATCAAGGAAGACCACCCGTTTGTCGGCCGGTTCGTCGACTGGGTCATCAACCAGCGGCAGCAGGTTCTCACGACGATTCTCATCGCCAACAATCTGGTGAACATCGCGGCGACCACCGTCGGCGCGGTCATCGCGGCCCGGCTTGCCCCCTTCGGCGGGGCCTACTGGGCTGTGGTCGTCATGACCATGCTGATCGTCATTTTGGGCGAGGCGCTCCCCAAGAGCATTGCGCTGGTTCGGCCGGCGTCCGCTCTGCCGTTCCTGCTGCCCATCGTGCGGCTGACCTGTCTCGTGCTCATGCCCTTTGTGTGGCTCATGACGTGGATCGTCAAGCTCCTGAGCGCCGTCTTCCGGGTCAACATGACCTTGGAAAACTCGCTGGTAACTCGAGAAGAGATCGAACAGGTCGTCAAAATCGGCGAGGCTTCGGGCGTCTTGGAAGCGGACGAGCGGCGCATGATCGACGGGATCATCTCGTTTGAGGAGACCCGCGTTTCCGAAGTCATGGTTCCTCGAACCGACATGGACCTGCTGGAAGCCACCGATTCCATCGATGAGGTGGTGGAGTTCGCCGGCCAGTGCGGCCGGTCGCGGATCCCCGTCTACGAGGACACGCCGGACAACATCGTCGGCATACTGTACGTCAAGGACCTGCTGGCGCTCCTGCACAAAGGAGAAGCCGTCACGCTCGCCGCGATCATGCGCAAGCCGCTATTCGTCCCTGAGACGATGAAGCTGCAGGACCTGTTCAGCATCATGAGAAGCCAGCGGGTTCATCTGGCCATCGCCGTGGACGAGTACGGCGGAACGGCCGGACTCGTCACGCTGGAAGACATGCTTGAAGAGATCGTCGGCGAAATTCAGGACGAATACGACCAAGAGAAAACGCCGGTGGAGAAAATCGGCGACGGCAAATACCGAGTTCAGGGCACCGTGTGCTTGGAAGACTTCGGCAAAGCGGTGGAGTACCCGTTTGAGTCCGAAGAGGTCGACACGGTGGGCGGCTTTGTGCTGGACCAATTCGGCAACTTCCCCCGACAGGGAGATACCATCAGCCTTCCGGACTGGGACGTCGAAGTGACCGAACTTGAAGATCACCGAATTACCGAAGTCATCTTCACCCGCCGCCACGAGGGCTCAGACGGTGAATAAGCCGTTTAAATCCGGCGTCGCCGCGCTGGCCGGCCGGCCCAACGTGGGCAAGTCATCGCTGGTCAACCGACTGTTGGACTTCCGGCTCTCGGTCGTCACGCCCAAGCCTCAGACCACCAGAGACGCCATTCTCGGTCTGTACAACGACGAGGACTGTCAGATCGTTTTCGTCGACACGCCGGGAGTTCACGAGCCGGAGCATCGGCTGGGCGAGCGGCTCGTCGACCGGGCGCTCGAAGCGCTGGACGAGGCGGACGTCATCTTGTACGTGGTGACGATCGACGATCGGCCGTTCTGGTCCGAGAACAGGACGATCATCGGCCGCCTGAAAGAGACAAAAACGCCGGTTATTCTGTGCGTCAACAAAGTTGACCTGCCGGGTTCCCGTGAAAAAATACTGCCGGTCATCAGCCTGTTTCAGAAAGAGCTGGACATCCGGGACGCCATTCCCGTGTCGGCCAGAGACGGCACTCACCGGGAACTTTTGCTCCAGACCGTCAAATCGTACCTTCCTGAGGGGGTTCCTCTGTATCCGGACGATCAGGTGACCGACCGGCCGGAGCGCTTTCTCGCCGCGGAAATTATCCGAGGCAAGGCCATGGAGATGACCGAAGAGGAAGTCCCTCACAGCTTGGCGGTCGAAATTGACGAGTACAAGTCTCCGGACGAATACCCGGACCGGACGGATCTGCTGATCCGAGCCACAGTCTACGTTGAGCGTCCGGGGCAGCGGGCCATTCTGTTGGGCACCGGAGGCAGAATGATTCGGGCCGTCGGCTCGGCCGCGCGGAAGGAACTGGAGCGCCTCACCGGCCATAAAGTGTTTCTCGACCTGTGGGTCAAAGTCAGTCAGGACTGGCGCGACTCAGAAAGGGAACTCCGACGGCTGGGCTACGGGGAGTAATCCCCGAACTGCCGTCCCAGCGCCTGATGAAGCGCACCGGCGTCGTGCTTCGCCGGCTCGTCACGTCGGAAGGGAACGCGAGTGTTCTTCTGTTCCTGCGCTCGTCCGGCCCGCTGTGGGTCCGCCTGCCCGGCGCGTCGCGCGGCTCAGTCCGCTTCGGCGGCGCCGCCGAACCGCTCGTCTGGGGCGCGTATCAGCTCCAGCGGACGCGGACCGACGTCTACCTGCGGGAAGCGGAAGTGAAGGAAGACTTCTGGAAACTTCGCTCCATGCCAAACGCCTGCCGTCAGGCCCTTCACTGGTGCAGCCTGCTGAGCCGGAACCTGCTGCGGGGATTCCCGTACGACTCTCTGCTGCCGCTGCTTTACTGGAGCACTGCTGCCCTCGTCGGCGGCGCGCCGCCCGGCGTGGTATCCGTCCGTTTTTTGTGGCGGTGGCTTGACGACTGGGGTATGGCCCCGGAATTGGAACGGTGTTCGCTCTGCGGCGACCCGGCGGGGAAAGTCGGCTTAACCGACGCCGGCCCGGTTTGCCCGGCCTGCGGCGCTGAAACGGCGGCCGACATCGCCGGCTTCGGCGGGTACGTCAGAAGCCCGTCGGCTCAGCCGCCGGAAGAACTGGCCGGACGGGGAAACGACGCGGAAAAAATAGCTGAATGGATGGAACATTTTTTTGAACTCAATCGTTAGACGCGGGAGGACGGAAATGAACTTTCAGGAAATCATCGCAAGGCTTACGCGCTATTGGGCCCAGCAGGGCTGCGTGATTCGCCAGCCGTACGACGTCGAAGTCGGCGCCGGGACGATGAACCCGGCAACGTCTCTTCGGGTCATCGGGCCAGAGCCGTGGAAAGTGGCCTACGTCGAGCCGAGCCGGCGGCCTGCTGACGGCCGGTACGGCGAGAACCCCAACCGGCTTCAGCACTACTACCAGTATCAGGTCATCCTCAAACCAGCGCCGGAAAACGTGCAGGAACTCTACCTTGGCAGCCTGGCTGCCGTGGGAATTGACCCGATGGAGCACGACATTCGCTTTGTCGAAGACGACTGGGAAGGCGCCACAGTCGGCGCGTGGGGCCTTGGCTGGGAAGTCTGGCTCGACGGCATGGAGATCACCCAGTTCACCTACTTCCAGCAGGTCGGCGGCGTCGACATGCAGGCCGTCCCGGCGGAAATCACCTACGGCTTGGAGCGGATCGCCATGTTCGTCCAAAAAGTGGACAACGTGTACGACTTGGCGTGGAACGACTCGCTCACCTACGGCGACGTCCACCGACAGGGCGAAGTCGAGCACTCCACCTACAACTTCGAGTTTGCCGACGTGTCCATGCTGATGAACGTCTTCGGCATGTTCGAAAAGGAATGCCACAGGCTGTGCGAGCGCGGGCTCGTCCTTCCGGCGTGGGACTACGCGCTCAAGTGCTCCCACATGTTCAACCTGCTGGACGCCCGAGGCGCCATCAGCGTCACCCAGCGGGTAGGGTACATCGCGCGGATACGGTCTCTCGCGTCGTCCTGCTGTGAGGCGTACGCCGCTCAGCGCCGGGAAATGGGATATCCGTTGAAGGGCAAGTTCTAGGGGGAACCGAAGATGGCTAAAGATCTTGTTTTTGAAATCGGAACTGAGGAAATTCCCGCCCGCTTTATGACCGACGCTCTGGCTGCCCTCAAAGCCGCCGCAGCTGACGAGCTCGAAAAAGAGCGGATCCGTGTCCGCCGCGTCGACACCTACGGCACGCCCCGGCGGCTCGTCCTGTTTCTTCGGGACGTTCCTGACCGCCAGGACGACCTGTGCGAGGAGTTCAAAGGCCCGGCGTGGAAAAACTGCTTCGACGTCAACGGATACCCAACCCGCGCCGCCGAAGGCTTTGCCAAAAGCCGGGGCGTCGACGTCTCGGACCTGATTCGCAAGCCCTCCGGCAACGTCGACTACGCGTTCGCCCAGAAATCGGCTTCCGGCCTGCCGGTCGAAGAAGTCCTTCCGGCCCTGCTCACCCGGGTAGCGGGAAAGCTCGTCTTCCCTAAGAACATGTTCTGGAGCGACCCGACGGTCCGCTTTGCCCGGCCTATTCGCTGGATTCTGTGCCTGCTGGGCGACAAAGTTATTCCCGTTGAGCTCAGCGGTGTCAAGAGCGGTCGTGTGACCCGCGGACACCGCTTCATGGGCTGCAGCGCTGTCGAAGTGCCCGACGCGGCAAGCTATCTCTCCGTCCTGTACGACCAGTCGGTCATCGTCGACCAAGAGAAGCGGCGCGAAAAAATGCTCGCGGCCATCGCCTCGATCGAGCGGGAGCTCGGCGGCACAGTCGAACTGGAAGACGGCCTTGTGGAAGAGAACCTCTACTTGGTCGAGTACCCCGTGCCGTTTGCCGGAAAGTTCGACCCCAAGTACCTGCTCCTTCCGGAAGAAGTCCTCATCACCTCGATGAAAGTCAACCAGAAGTACTTCCCGGTCCGTTCCTCGTCGGGCAAGCTCATGGCCATGTTCGTCGGCGTCAGCAACAACAAGCCCGCCACCATGGACCTCATTCGGGAAGGCAACGAACGGGTCCTTCGCGCCAGGCTGGAAGACGCCGCGTTCTTCTGGCAGGAAGACCTGAAAAAGCCGCTGAGCGCCCGGCTTGATGGGCTGAAACAGGTCGTTTATCAAGAAAAACTCGGCTCGGTCTACGACAAAACCCAGTGGATGACCGGCTATGCCGTCTGGCTGGCCGATCAGCTGAACCTCGGCGCTGAAAAAACGCTCGTCCAGAGAGCCGCCCAGCTCTCCAAGACGGACCTGATCACCCAGATGGTCGGCGAGTTCCCCGAACTGCAGGGCGTCATGGGCCGGGCTTACGCCAAGGAAAACGGCGAAGACCCGCGGGTTGCCCTCGCGTTGGAAGAGCAGTACCTGCCCCGCTCAGCGGGCGACAAAGTTCCGACGGACATCGTCGGCGCGTTGGTCGGGCTGGCCGAGCGAATCTTCTCCATGGTCGGCGCCTACAAGCTCGGCTTCCGTCCGTCCGGATCTCAGGACCCGTACGGCCTGCGTCGGGCGGTTCGCTGCGTCAACGAAATCCTCTGGGCCCTGAAAATCGACCTCGACATGGGCAAAGCCCTTGACGAAGCGTGCCGCACCCTCAGCTTGGACGAAGAGGCCCAAAAGTCGCTGCGCGAATACGTCGCCAGCCGGACGTTCGGCCAGCTGAAAGAGCAGGGCTTCCCTCACGACTTAGTCGCTCTGGCCGCCGACGCGGAAGGCTCCAACCCGTGGCAGGAGCTGTGCCTGCTCAAAGCGTACAGCTCGGTGAGCGCTCAGGCGTGGTTCGCCGGCCTTCGGGAAGCCGCCGGCCGGGTGAAAAACATACTGGCCAAAGCGCCGTCCCGTCCCGAAACCGTCGACGCACAGCTGTTCAAAATCGACGCGGAAAAAGGCCTGTGGAACGCCGTTGAAACCCTTCGGGAGCCAATCGCCCAGGACGTGGCGGAGTGCCGCTGGAACGACCTGATGGAGCGTCTTGCCGGCCTTGCCCCAGCAGTCGCCGCGTTTTTCGACCAAGTCATGGTCATGGACGACGACGCGGCCGTCAGGGACAACCGGCTGGCCCTTCTCCTGCACTGCGACCGGCTGTTCAGCCTCGTGGGCGACTTGAGCCGGGCCGGTAAGTAACATGCCGCTGGTCGTCGGTCTCGTCTCGGACTCATCGGGCGAAACCGCGGAAGCCATGCTTCGGGCGGCTCTGGCCCAGTTCCCCGGCCTCGACGTCGCCGTCGTGCCGTTTCGGCAGGTTCAGACCGCCGAAAAAGTGCGGGACGCGGTTCATAAAGCGTCCGAATCGTCCGCCAAGCTCATCGTCTCCACGCTCGTAAAAGACGACGTGCGTCTGGCCCTGCTCGACGCCGCGAACGAGGCCGGCATTCCGGCCGTTCACCTGCTCCAGCCCCTCTTGGGCGCGCTCGAACAGGTCAGCGGCGCCCACCCGATTCAAAGCCCGGGAACGCTCCGCAAAGTCGACGAATCCTACTTCAGGCGGGTCAAAGCCATGGAGTACACCATCGCCTGCGACGACGGCCGTTCGCCTCAGCTGCTGCCGCAGGCCGACATCGTCCTCTTCGGAGTCTCCCGAGCCGGCAAAACGCCCCTGTCCCTGTTCTTGGCCAACAAAGGGATCTCGGTGGCCAACGTGCCCCTTTTGCCCGGCGTCGAACCGGACGAACGGGTCTGGAACGTGCCGGTCGAAAAGCGGGTCGGCCTGCTCATATCAGCCTCGCGGCTTCGGGAAATTCGATCTCAGCGGCTCGTCCTGCTGGGCCTCGATCCCCAGCGCGCCGCCTATGCGTCCTTAGAGCGAATCACCGAAGAGCTGACAAACGCCAAAGTCCTTATGGAAAAACTCAAGTGCCGCATCTATGACAGCACAGACCGGCCGGTGGAGCTTCTGGCTCAGGAAATCATGTTCGACCTCCATCTCGCCGAGCCGTCCTTCTTTTGAGCTGTGAAGTTCGGTATTTTTTCTCTGAACGAGAGGAGCTCAATCAGTCATTATTCCTAATAAAGTAATCGGCTTGGCCTATTCGAGGCGCCGTCTGAGGGGGCGGCGTGCTTTTGCGAGGGTAGACCGTTAGCCGCTGCCAATATTATTGAGGGGGAATTCCTGTGAGAGACCTGAAAGAACTGAAAGGCACCAAGACGGAACAGAACCTTCGGACCGCGTTCGCCGGCGAGAGCCAGGCACACGCCAAGTACACCTACTACGCGAGCAAGGCGCGCAAAGACGGATACGTGCAGATCGCCGAACTGTTCGAGGAAACCTCCGGCAACGAGCTGGAGCACGCCAAGATTTGGTTCAAGCTGCTTCACGAGGGCAACGAAGTGCCTGAGACCGCGACCAACCTGAGTGACGCCGCTGCCGGCGAGCACTACGAGTGGACCGACATGTACGACACCATGGCCAAGGAAGCCCGCGAAGAAGGCTTCACCCAAATCGCCGCGCTGTTCGAGGGCGTCGGCAAGATCGAAAAGGCTCACGAAGCCCGCTACCTCAAACTGCTTGAGCGCGTCAAAGACGGCATCGTCTTCTCCCGCGACCAAGACATGCTTTGGAAGTGCGGCAACTGCGGCCATCTGGTCATCGGCAAACAGGCTCCCAAGATCTGCCCGGTCTGCAAACATCCTCAGGCGTACTTCCGCGTCGAAGTCCAGAACTACTAGTTTCAGCTTCATCGAGCTCCGGCATTTGCCGGGACTCTTTTTTTACGCGATAGCATATTAAGAGGCCGGCCGCCGCTCCCTTAGGAGCGGCGGCCGGCCTCTTCAGTAATCAGTGCTTAATGCCGTACTGGCGAAGCAGTTCTTCGTACCGTTCGTCAATGCTCTTCGGCGTCTCGACCTTCGGCTTGTCAACCGTCACAGGCAGCGCTTCCGTCTGCTCGATCGTCTTCTCGTCAGCCGTCACGATCGGCTGCTGAGGCATTTGCGGCAGCGAAGTCAACAGCTCCTGATCCTGCGGCAGCAGAAGCAGCCGAGGAGCGTTGGGATCCGTCGAACTGGACAGCAGATCGCCGTCCGCCGGCCCGCGGGAAGAAGGAATCTCGTTCGCGTCCATCAACAGCGTCACCGCAGCCCCATCGCCGGCAAGAAAGCCCGTCGACCGGGACAGCCGCGCCAGCTTCAGCCCCGACGCCGCGGGACCGAACGACTTTGGCAGATTGAGAATCTTCGCCGCCTCGGTCATAAACGCCTTCCAAATCGGCAGAGCCACATGGCCGCCCGTGGCCTGACGGCCCAGAGACGTATAGTTGTCGTTGCCCGCGTAGACCACGCAGACCAAATTAGGAAGCCCGCCGCAGAACCACGCGTCGCTGTAATCGTTCGTCGTCCCCGTCTTGCCGAACGACGCCCAGCCGGGCACTCGCCCGCCGCCCGCCGTCCCGAAGAGCATCACCGTCTCAAGAAGAGAGCGGGCCATATCGGCCAGCTGGGGAGAAATCGCCTGAGTCGTCTTCGGCGTCGCCGAGTAAATCAGCTTCCCGTCGTTGGCGCGTATCTGAGAAACGAAATACGGCGTCGCCCGAACGCCCTTATTGCCCAAAGTGCCGAACGCCTCCGCCATCTCCAGCGGCGTCACAGCCGAAACGCCCAGGCCGACCGACAGAGTGGGGATCAGGTGAGGCGACGTAATGCCCAGACTGCGGGCCAAATCCACCACGCTGTTCGCGCCCACCAGACAAGTCAGCCGGACCGCCGGCGTATTGTGAGAGTGGGCCAGAGCGTTGAACAGCGTCTCCTCGCCCGCGTACTCCCGCGAAAAGTTGTGCGGCGTCCACACGCGAGGGTACTGATGGGGCAATGATATCGTGATCGGCTCGTCGAGAATATGATCGTTCGGCCGGAACCCCGCCTGCAGTGCCGCCGTATAAACGAACGCCTTAAACGCCGAACCGCACGGCCGGAACGCCTGCGTAGCCCGGTTGAACTTCGTCTTGGAAAAATCCTTCCCGCCCACCATCGCCAGAACCTCGCCGGTCCGGGGATCGAGAGCCACCAACGCGCCCTCCGGCTTCAGCTTCGCCATCGCCGCCTCGGCGGCCCGCTGCAGGTCCAAGTCCAACGTCGTGAAAATCCGCATCCCGCTCTTATACACCTGATCGGTCCCGTACGTCGGCAGAAGCTGGGAAAACAGAATGTGCGTCACAAAATACGGCGCCGCCTCGTAGTGCTGTTCCGCCGACTTCTCATGAACCGACGACAGCTTCAACGGCTCCTTCTTCGCCGCATCGGCCTCCTCCGGCGTCACCCAGCCCAGCTGGACCAGCCGGCCCAAAACGTACCCTTGCCGCACCTTCGAGCGCTCGAGGCTCTTAAACGGCGAGTACCGCTCAGGCGCAGCCACCAGACCGGCCAGCACCGACGCTTGGGACAACGTCAGCTTATCCGCCGTCGTATCGAAGTACATACGCGCCGCCGACGCAATGCCCCACGCCCCGTGGCCGAAGTAAATCGCGTTCAGGTACGTCTCCAGCAGAGAATCCTTCGTGAACAGCCGCTCCATCCGCAAGGTCAGAATAGCCTCCTTGATCTTGCGGGTCATCGTCTTCTCGGAAGAAAGGAACAGATTCCGGGCCAGCTGCTGGGTAATCGTGCTCGCTCCCTGCCCCTTCTCGCCGGTCGCCAGAGAGCGAAAAATCGCCAAAGGCCGGATCCCCTTATGAGAATAGAAATCCGAATCCTCCGCCGCCAGAATCGACATCACCATCGCCCGAGAAACGTCCTTCAGCTTCACCGGCTGCCGATCCTCGATGAACAGAGTCGTAATCAGCTTCCCGTTCCGATCGTACACCGCCGACGACTCGTTCGCCCGGTAACTCAAAATCTCATCGTCGGAAGGCAGATCCTTCGACAAGTTATAGACCAGAACGGCGCCGCCCACCGCAGCGACAGCAACTGCCAACAGCAGAAAGGACGCAAAGAAAATGAAGAAACGGGCCAGAAAACCGCGCTTCTTCGGCGGCCTCTCCTTCTTTCGCCGCTTCGGCAAATCTTGCTCGTTGTTTGTGGTATCGTGTGCGCTCATGCATTACTCCTATCACGGCAAAGATGAAAGCCGTTATAATATGCCAATATTATACCTGTCGAAAGAAGAAAATAAACTTTTTAAAAGGGACTTGTCAGACTCCGAGGAACGTGGTATATTTCCCTTTGTCGCTCGAGCAAGGCGTTCGGCGACGGCACCATGAAAAGTGAAAAGAGACGAGTTCATAAACGCTAGTGCAACTCAATCAATTTTTTTGGAGAGTTTGATCCTGGCTCAGGATAAACGCTGGCGGCGTGCTTAACACATGCAAGTTGGACGGGAATACTCGAGGAAGAGACTTCGGTTAATTTTTTGGGTATGAGAGTAGCGGACGGGTGAGTAATGCATAAGAATCTATCCATCAGAGGGGGACAACTGCGGGAAACCGGAGCTAATACCCCGTAAGCCGGAAGGTGAAAGGGAGCAATCCGCTGATGGAGGAGCTTGTGTCCTATCAGGTAGTTGGTGAGGTAAGAGCTCACCAAGCCGAAGA